>JAGZUF010000005.1:0-133990 GCA_018380115.1 Oscillospiraceae bacterium
TGATGTGCAAGGCGGACGGCGACCAGGACCGCCCCAACCTGCCCGCATAGCAGCGCCCGCGGAAACAGGAAGAATAAATATCCCCCGGCTTTGCCGGGGTTTTTTCCTATTGCGGGCATCGCCCTGGAATACCGGCCTTCGCGTCACGCCGCGCAGGTGCGGCCTGCCAGCCGCGAGGGTTCCGCCGCCTGCCGCTCGCAAGCGGGCTTTTTAGAGGCGCGGCGGGGCCGGATGCCCTCCTGCTTTACCCTGTTCATACCGGCGCTGAATATGCCCGTGTATCTTCTTTGCATTTTTCCTGCCGTGCCCGCGCAGCACCCCCGGCACCGGAATTCCCAATCCGTTTAACCGCGATAGGGACACCTGTCCTTGCGGGAGTCGTCTCTATTAAAGGGGACTGTCTCTATCAAGAACCTTCATTTCGGCATTTGCATTTCAGTTCCGGAAGCTTTCCGCACGGCATCAGGCCGCTCTTTCCTTTCAGGCGCCCCATAAAACCCGCCGCTGCCATTTTGGGCGGCATCCCAATCCGCATGTGGATGTGGCCTGGGCACACCTCTGCTTCGATGACCTTGAGCCTTTTCCAATCGCACAACGTCCTTACAATTTCTCTTCTTTTCTCCCCAAAGAATACTTTCCGCCTGTATTTCGCTGCGAATGCTATACTGTTCTGAATCACACGTTTCACCATAAGGGAAGGTCATATGAAACATGGTTTTTCCTTTTTTATAAATCCATGGGTCTGATTCGTTTAGATTACTATAGACAACACCACATGATATTTGCATTTCAACTCGTATGCGGTAAACTATTTGCGCCGTTCACTTTTGAATGACCTCCCTTTGCCTGTTTGTGCAGTTGGCAGGCCGCACTTCCTGTTTAGCAAAGGGATTTTTTCTTTTTCATGATCGGCAGTGGTCTTCTTTTGAACCTCTCGTCTGGCCAGTGGTTTTCTGCATACAAAAAGGCCGTCCCTTACAGTGTAAGGGGCGGCCTTTTGTGTGCCGGGCGCGCCTTATTTCTTCTTTTCCTGCGCGGGCTTCGCGGCCTGCGCCTTCGGGGCCGGGGCGGCCTTTTTCGCCGCCTCCGCCTTCTTCGCAGCCGGGGTCGCTTTTTTGGCCGGGGCCTCTTTTTTCGCGGGCGCGGCTTTTTTTGCGGCTGGCTTCTTTGCGGGCGCAGCCTTTTTCGGGGCCTTTTTGGCGGCGGGCTTTTCCGCCTGCTGCGCCGGGGCTGTTTCAGGCTTTACCTCCGTCAGCCGCCAAAGCTGGTTGTCGCCGTTCACGTCCTCCCATATCTGCACACGCGCGCCGTTGCCTGCGGCAATGCCCGCAATGTCCAGCACCTTGCCGGAAAGCATGCTTTTCAGCTTCACAAAGCCGCCCTTTACAGGCTGCACAGCCCAAAGCTGGTTGTCCTTGCCCAGGTAATCCCACTGGTGCACGGGCGAGCCGTTAGCTGTGCCGGCCTGAGCCACGTCCAGCACCTTGCCGGAAAGCCTGTTCTCCAGCTTATACACGCCGGGCTTCACTTCGCTTGCCAGCCACTGCTGGCTGGCAGAGCCTGCGTTCTCCCAAAGCTGCACGGCCGCGCCGGCATGCTGGGCCAGCCCGGCCACCTCCAGCACGCGGCCGTCCTTTGCGGAAATGGTGTATACCGTATTTGAGCTTACTGTTTCTTTCATTGGAATTCTCCTCCTCTATGCGGGCGGCATGCGCCCTACATCTTCTACAAAACATTTTTCTGCATTTTGTGCCAATTGCACAACACTGCATCGGTATCAGTATACCCCGGCGGCCGAAAAATCGCAACGAAGGGCCGCTTTTTTCAGAATTTTTCCCAATGCCTGCCAGCTGCGCTTTAATAGTTTCGTCCATGTTGTTCACTCTTTTTTGTCGAAACACACAAAACACGGCGGCCGCCCGCAGCACCGGCAAAGCGCGCCCGCCATACCGTGCAAAAAGGGCGCCCCCGCGGGGGCGCCCTTTGCGCGTTTTCAAAGCATTGTTCAGCCCTGTGTGCCGGAAGATGCCTCAGCCGCGCTGCTGCTGGCCGCCTCGCCGGGGGTACCGGTGGGGTTCGGCTGGGCCAGGTATTCCTCCAGCGTCAGGCCGCTGGCCTTTATCTTCTGTGCCTGTTCCACGCCCACATAGCGGTAGTGCCACGGCTCGTAGTCAAAGCCCGTAACGCCCTCTTTTCCGCTGGGGTAGCGCAGGATGAAGCCATAGTTCGCGGCATTTTCAGAAAGCCACTTGTACTCCGGCGTGGCCTCGAACTTGGCGGTGTCATAGCTTTGCTCAGTGGTGGACATGATGTCTGCCGAGAAGCCTAGGTTATGCTCGGTAGTGCCGGGCGCGGCGTTGGAAACGCCGCCGTCATAGCTGGCCTTCTGGCGGTCGTATGTGCGGTAGCCGGCCACCAGCTTCAGGTTCACACCGGCCTCCTTGCCAGCAGCAAGAAGCTGCTCAAAGGCATCGGCCACGCGCTCGTCCACAGGCACGCCGTCCACATTCACCGTCTTTACGGCGTCCACCTCTTCCTTGGACATGGCGTTATCCTTGTTCACAAGCTTCATATACCACTCGTCGCGCGGGATGGCCTCCAGCTGCGGCGTGGGCTCGGGCGTGGGGGCCGGGGCCGACGTACTGGCGGAAGAGCTGGGCGGCAGCGGGGCGCTGTTGTCGTCTTTGCCGCCGCCAAGAATAGCGAACAGCAGAATGGCAATAAGGGCAATGATGATAAGGCCTATCCATGCAAAAATTGCAATGCTCTTTTTGCCGCCCCCTCCGCTTTTGCGGCCGCCGCCCCGGCTGGGGCGCTGGGGCGGGCGGTGCCCGCCGCCGCTCTGGCGGCGCTGGCGCTCGCGCGAGGTAAGCACTTCTGCCTCATCCTCATCGTCCGGGTCTGCGTCATACAGGTTGCCGAAAATATCGTCCGACGTCTGGGCCACCTGCGCGGCAAAGTCGTCCGCGCCGCCCGCCTGTGCCTCGGCCGCCGCCTGGAAGGCGCCGATGTCAAAGCCCGTGTCCTCCAAGGCGCCGGGCTGGCTGCCCGCCGCGGGCGCGTCAAACACGCCGGTTTCAAAGGCGTCGCCGCCAAGGGCCTGCCCGTCCAGGCTCTGGCCGCCGTATTCCTGGCTGTCAAAGCCGTCCAGCGGGGCAAACCCCTCTTCACTCAGCGGGGCAAAGCCTTCCTCGCTCAGGGGCTGCACGGGCGCAGGCTGCGGCTGCACCGGGGCCTGCTGGGGCTGGGCAGGCGCGGCCTGCGGCTGCGCCGGGGTGTCAAAACGGGGGTCCGGCTGGTCAAAATCGAACAGCACAGGGCCCGTCAGTTCCACCGCGCTGCCGCCCTGCCTGGGCTGCGGCGCGGCAAGCTGGGAAAGTGCGTCCTGCGCGGGGGCCGCCGGTGCCGCGGGCTGCACGGGCGCGGCAGGCTGGGGCTGCTGCGCCGGGGCCACGGGTTCAAATACGCGCGTGGCCTCCTCGGGATGCGGGGCGTCCTTCACCGCGTTGTCCAAAAGCTGCTTCCAGGCCGGGTCCCCCGCGGGGGCCGCAGGCTGCACGGACGCAGTAGGCACAGGGGCCGCCGCGCGCTTGCGCGAAAGCACGTCGGCGTTCCAGTCGATGGGCTTCGCGGGGCTGCGCTTGGGCATTGGGTCCTCCGGGAAACGGCGGCCCTCCTGCGCGGCGGGTGCCTGCGCGGCAGGTGCCTGCTGCACGGGTTCAGCCTGCGGCGCGGCAGGCTGTGCCGGGGCCTCGGGCTCGTCGTCAAAGGTTATCTCCTGCACCAGGGGCTCTGGCGCGCCGGGCACGCCCACCGTCTCCAGCGGAATCTCTACCGGCGGCGCGCTCACCGCGTCAGGCTGGGCCGCGCCGCTTTCTCCGGCAGAGAAGATATCCCCAAACACCATTTCCCCTATATTTTTCTGGGGCGCGGCGGGCTGGCCGCCCACCGGCTCGAACATCTGCGTCACGCCGGGCGCATCCGTTTCCGGTGCGCTGGGCTCCTCGTCAAAGAGATCCAGTTTTTGCATGCCGGCAAAGGCGTCGTCAAAGCTGCCGTCATCGGCACTGCCGGACGCCGGGCCATTCTTCACCGGGCCGTTCTCAAACTCTTCCCCGGAAAAGAAATCATTGTTAGGCACAAAAAACACCGCCTTTTTCCATAATCAGTCGTTTCTGTCTGCCAGAAAACCCGCCTCAAACCGTGGCGGAGTTAACTATTATACTACAACAAAAGAGGCCTCAGCGCAAGCATTTCAGGAAATTTATGCCCGCTTCATCCCCCGGCGTGCCTCTTTTTTGAAAAAAGCCCTTGCAGTTTTGCCCGCTTTGGTGTATGATGAATTTAGCACTCTTACATTGTGAGTGCTAAATTCAAAAGGAGACGATGGACACTATGGCAACCAAACAGTTCAAAGCGGAATCGAAGCGTCTGCTCGACCTGATGATCAATTCAATCTACACACATAAAGAGATTTTTTTGCGCGAGCTGATTTCGAACGCAAGCGACGCCATCGACAAGTTATATTTCCGCAGCCTCACAGACGATACCGTGCAGGTGAAAAAGAAGGACCTCGGCATCCGCCTTTCGCTGGATAAAAACGCGCGCACCCTGACGGTGAGCGACAACGGCATAGGCATGACGAAGGAGGAGTTGGAGAAGAACCTTGGCACCATTGCCAAAAGCGGCAGCCTGGATTTTAAGCAGAACACACAGGCCAACTCCAAGGTGGACATCATCGGCCAGTTCGGCGTGGGCTTTTACTCGGCGTTTATGGTGGCAAAGCGCGTCACCGTCATCAGCCGCGCGCACGGCGAGAGCGAGGCGTGGAAGTGGGAATCCTGCGGGGCGGAGGGCTACACCGTCACTCCCTGCGAGAAGGAGGCCTGCGGCACGGACGTCATCCTTGTCATCAAGGACGACGAGGGCGAAGAGCATTACAGCGAATTTCTGGACGACTGGCGCCTTGCGGGCCTTGTGAAGAAATATTCCGATTATATCCGCTGGCCCATCCGCATGCTGCGCGAGAAATCGCGCCCCATCGAAGGCACGGATAAGGACGAGAACGGCAATTACAAGGCCCCGGAATACGAGAGCTACACCGAGGACGAGACGCTGAACAGCATGGTGCCCCTGTGGAAGCGCGACAAAAAGAAAGTGACGGATGAGGAATACGCCGATTTCTATAAACAGAAATTCGGTGATTATGCAGCGCCCGCGAAGGTGATGCAGTCCAAAACGGAGGGCACGGCCACCTACAGCGCGCTTTTGTTCATCCCCTCCCGCGCACCGTACAACTATTACAGCAAAGAATATGAAAAGGGCCTGCAGCTGTATGCCAGCGGCGTGCTCATCATGGAAAAATGCGCCGACCTTCTGCCCGACCATTTCAGCTTTGTGAAGGGGCTTGTGGATTCGGCCGACCTCTCTTTGAATATCAGCCGCGAGATGCTGCAGCACGACAGCCAGCTTCGCCTTATCCGCACCTCGCTGGAGCGCAAAATCAAAAACGAGCTGGCCGCCTGGCTGAAAAACGACCGAGAGGCCTATGAAAAGTTCTTTGCCGATTTCGGCCTTCAGCTGAAGATGGGCTGCTATGCTTCGTTCGGCGCCAACAAAGACCAGCTGCAGGACCTGCTTTTGTTCCACAGCGCCAAGGAGGAAAAACCCGTCACCCTGCGCGAATATGTGGAAAAGATGCCCGAGGGCCAGCCATATATCTATTACGCCGCAGGCGAGAGCACGGCCCTGCTGGCTAAGCTGCCCGCCGCCGAGCGCGTGCTGGACAAGGGCTACGACGTGCTGTTCCTGACAGACGACGTGGATGAATTTGCCCTGCAGATGATGCGCGATTACGATAAGAAAGAGTTCCGCAACGTTTCCGGCAGCGATTTGGGCCTTGAGAGCGAGGACGAAAAGAAAGCCCTGGAGGAAAAGAACGAGGCGAACAAGCCCCTGTTCGACGCCATGAAAGAGGCCCTGGGCGATAAGGTGGACGCAGTGCGCCTTTCCGGCAGGCTGAAAAACCACCCGGTCTGCCTTTCCAGCGAGGGGGCGCTTTCCATCGAGATGGAAAAGGTATTAAACAGCATGCCCACGCAGGAAAAGGTGAGCAGCCGCAAGGTGCTGGAGGTGAACGGCGAGCACCCCGTGTTCGCCGCGCTGGAAAAGGCGCAGCAGGCCGGCGATAAAGAAAAGCTGGCGGCCTACAGCGAGCTTCTGTACGCCCAGGCGCGCCTGATAGAGGGCCTGAGCCTGGAGGACCCTGTGGCCTACGCCAACGCCGTGTGCAGGCTGATGGTATAATCCCTCTGCATTGGCGCAGGCAGGGCGTGGGCGCCGGCCTGCACGGGCACGCCTAAGCGCAGCCCCCTAAAGCCTGCTTCCATGCCCACAGGCCTGCCGGGACGCAGCGCCGCCTGCCGGGTTGCCCTGCCGCCGTTTCATATGGCGGCAGGGCGCTTTTTCTGCATGCTCCAACCCATAAATTTTTATCGCTTCAGCGCCCCTGCCCCGCGCGGCTAATCCACTCCGGGCATGGCAAAGGCCTTTTGGGGCCGCCAGGTGGGCCGGCGGTTTCTCTGCCCCACAAAAAGCGCCCCCGCGGCAGGCCGTCCAGCCTGCCGCGGGGGCGTGCTTTTTTCTCTTTGGCGCGGCGGCGCGCCGCCTGCCGTTCAGGCGTGCGGCCCCCCGCCTTCCGCCACGTGCGGAAGCGTTTTTCTTCGCCCGCCTGATAAAAGCGCAGGCGGTGCTTTGCGCCGCGGCCGTCCTCAAACGTCAGCACGCGCACCGTGTAAGCTTCGTAATTGGGCCCCATTTCCTCCTCGCGCACGGTGCGCAGAATTTTTCTGACATAGCTGCGTGGCATGCGCAGAAGCCCATGGAAACATACCAATCCCGCTGCGGCGCGGGCTTTTCAAAATCTTTGCGGGCCGCCCGGCGCCCGCCCGTCACATGCTGCTGCATCAGCAGCCGAAACACGCTGGCCGCCGGGATGTTCCCGAACAAAAACCCCAGCGCAAGCAGCCCTGTAAAAAGATACAGCTTGTCTTTTATTGGGTAAGAGTCCATCAGAAGGAAGGCAAAACAGCCCGGCGCCGCCGCGCACACAACGGGCTTCAGCCCGGCCTGTGCGGACAGCCTCGCAAGGGAGCAGCGATAAGGGTCCCTGCTTGTTTTCACGGCCTTCACCCCGCAGCAGGGCCGGTCTCTCCGGCCCGCTTTGCGCCCCGCACGGGGGCGCGTCACAGCATGGCGCCCGCCATGCTGAACACGAACACAAATAAAAGCGCATACAGCAGCACCACAAGCGCCCAGCCGATGGCCTTCACTACCAGGCACCCGCGCGCCAGCGTGCGGCGGTTTGGCTCTGCACCCGATTCAAACGCCCAGATGAGCAGGACGATCCACCCGATGAGCGGCACAGCGCCCGCCAGCAGCGTGCCGACGGTGCGGCCCAGCGTAAGGGGCTCTGGCCGGGGCTGCCATGCGGCATAGGGCGGCGCATAGCCCCCCTGTGCCCCGCAGGCGCCGGGTGCGGCATACGGCGGCACCCCGTACGGGGGCTGGCCGCCCGGCGCGGCAGGCGGCGTGTAAGGCACACCCGGCCCGCCGTGTGCGGGCCCGGGCTGCGGGCCGCCCCAGGGCGGCGCCGTGCCGGGCGCGGGGCCAAAGGCAGGCCCTTGGCCTGCAAAAGGCGGGCCCGCAGCTGCCGGGGCGCCAGCCGGCGGCATGGCGGCACCGGGCGCGGCGGGCCTCTCCGCTGGCTGCTGTGCCTGCGGCGCCGCAGGCTGTGCGGCAAACGCCGCCTCAGGCGCCGGGGCCTGCGGGGCGGGCGCATCCTCCGGCGCAGCGGGGCCCGCCGAGGGCTGCGGCACAGACGGCCGCCCGGGCCCGCACTCAAGTCTGTTTTCCGCCTGCGGGGCGCTTTGGCCCGCAGGCGCGGGACCGCCGGGCTTCTCAGGTTCCCCGTGCTGCGGCGCATAGCCGCATTCCGGGCATTGGGCAGCGCCGTTCAGCGGCGTGCCGCAGCGCATACAGAATTTCTCCCTCATATTCGTTCTCCTCGTATCATAAATATACAGCTTCAGATGCGGTGGCAACCGCATAAAACCCGCCTGTCGCCCCACGGGCCGCGTCAATAAGGCCCGCCTGCACAGGGCGCGGAGCCCTGCCCTGTGCAGGCGGGCGGGGCTGCGGCAGCCCCGCCCCCATATCCATATTTCAGCCGCCGCAGGGCAGGCGCGCCGGGCACGGAAAATGCCGAAACGGCCGCTGCGGCGCAACAGCCCGCAGCCCTGCCGCCGCAGGCAGCTCAATAATACATATACACCTGGCAGGGTATCATGCCGTTATACAGCTTGCGGCGGCGCTGGGCCCTGCGGCCGAAATGCGCCTCGAAATCGGCGTCTGCCGTGATGATATACGCGCCCTTCACGCTGCACGCTGCAAGGCGCTGGCCCAGCGTGCGCTCCAGCGCGGCGGCGCCTGCGGCGTCGCCCAGGCGCTCGCCATAGGGCGGGTTCGTGAACACAAGGCTGCCCGCGCGGGGGGCAAAGTCCTTCACGTCGGCTTTGTAAAAGCGCACATGTGCATCAACCCCGGCCAGCTTGGCGTTGTGGGCGGCAAGGGCCACGGCGCTCTCGTCAATATCGAAGCCCACCGCCTCAAAGGGCGCGTCGCGCACCACCTGCTCCAGCGCGGCGGCGCGGGCGCGCTCGAACGTGCCGGCAGGCACAAATGCATACCGCTCCGCCGCAAAGCGGCGGCGCAGGCCGGGCGCGATGTGCAAAGCCTTCATGGCCGCCTCGATGCACAGCGTGCCGCTGCCGCAGAACGGGTCCTGCACGGTGCTGTCCGGGTAGATGCGGCCTAAATCCAGCATGGCGCAGGCCAGCGTCTCTTTGATGGGGGCCAGCGTGCTCTGCCTGCGGTAGCCGCGCTTGTGCAGCCCCTCTCCGGAGGTATCCAGCATAATCTCCGCCTCGTTTTTGCGGATGGAAAAGCGGATGCGGTATTCCCCGCCGCTTTCGGGCAGGGCCTGCACGCGGTGGCCCTTTTTCAGCCGCTCCACCACGGCCTTTTTCACGATGCTCTGGCACGCGGGCACGCTGGAAAGCTGGCTGGACAGGCTGCTGCCCTTCACAGGGAACGCCGCGTCCGCGGGCATCAGCTCTTCCCACGGCACGCTGTATGCCAAATCGAACAATTCGTCAAACGTCATGGCACGGCCTGTTTTCAGCAAAAGCAAAATGCGCTCCGCACAGCGGCTGTGCAGGTTTGCAGCGGCCAGCACATCCGCGCCGCCTGTAAAGGCCACGCGCCCGTCCGTCACCGTCACGTCTTTGGCGCCGATGCGCCGGATGTCGAACGCCGCGGCGCTCTCTGCGCCGAAATAGCACGGCGCTATCATGCGATATTCCAAATCCATTCTCCTTCACCGGCTGCCGCGCGCGGCAAAGCGTGCGCGCCGCTTGTATGGGCCTATTATAGCACACCGGGCGGCGGGTAGGCAAACGGCGCGGCACATACCCGCTCGAACGCAAGGCGCGGGCTGCCGTCCGCAAGGCGTATGGTGCCGCACTGCGCAAAGCCCAGCTTGCGCAGAAGGCCCCGCATGGGGGCGTTGTCCGCATGCGTGTCGATGCGCAGGCTTTCGCAGCGCCGCATGCAAAAGCAAAGGCACGCCGTGGCCGCGCCCCTCATGCGCCCGGGCGAGCAAAGCCGATGCACTACGCCGTAGGGCCCTGTGCGCAGCCATGCGCCGTCCAAGGCCTCGTACGCAGGCTCCGGCCCCATGTAAAATACGAACGCCGCGCCAAGCACGCCGTTTTCCCCGCACAGGTACAGCCGCCTTTCACGCATATCCTCCTCCAGCACAGCGCGCTGCGGGTAGCCGCCGCGCCACTGTGCGGCGTTGCCGTGCGCGGCCATAAAGCACCTGCCCTCGGCATACAGCGCGCACAGGGCGTCTATATCTCCCTTTTCCGCTGGGCGTATGTTCATCTTGTTCTCCCCTGTCTTTCAGGCCGAAATCAGGCAGGCCCCCCCCCCCCCCCGCGAAGCCGGTGGCATTTCATATGCGGGCATAGCCCTCTGTTCTTCGCGCGCGTTAACGCGCAAGTGCGGTCTGCCAGCCGCGTTTTGCTGTTGCTTGCCGCCCGCAAACGGGCTCTTCGGCTGCATTGTCAGCTGTTTTCCCATTTCATCTTCTGTCAACTGATTTTGTATGTACTCCTGTATCCGCCTTGTGTTTTTGCCTGCCGTATCTACATAGTACCCCCTGCACCAAAACTCTCTGCTTCGGTATTTGTACTTCAGTTCTCCAAACTGTTCGTATAGCATGGTGCTGCCCTTTCCCTTCAGGTATCCCATGAAACTTGCCACTGCCAGCTTCGGCGGAATCTCTACCAGCATATGTATGTGGTCCGGGCACACTTCTGCCTCTAGATTTTTACTCCTTTCCACTCGCACAACTGTCTCAGGAGACTCCCGGTTGTCACCCTTTTTGCTTTGTAAAATACCTTCCTTCGGTACTTTGACGCAAATGTTATACTGTTCTGAATCACACGCTTCGCCATGAGGAAAGGTCATATGAAACAGGACTTTTCCTTTTTGATCAATCCACTGGCCTGCTTTATTTAGTTTACTATAGACGACACTATGTGATGTTTGCAGTTCCATTTCGTATGTGATAAACTATGGATGTCATTCAAGCCCATTTTGAATGTCCTCCCTTTGCTGTTTTTGTGCAGTTGGCAGACCGCACGTTTATTACAGCAAAGGGAGTTTTTCTTTTCTTCTCACCGCCATAGGCTTTTTTGTACCACTGGCCTAGCCAGTGGTTTTACTATACAAAAAGCCGGGGCCTGCCTTGCAGCAGGCCCCGGGCATGTCGTGCGTGGCTCAGCGCTCCGGCACCAGCAGGCCGTAGGTGCCGTTGTGGCGGCGGTACACCGCCTGCACCTCGTCGGTGTCTGCGCTGCGGAACAGGAAGAACTCGTGCCCCAGAAGGTTCATTTCCAGAATGGCCTCCTCTACCGTGGCGGGCTTCACCGAGAAGTGCTTTTCGCGCACGGGCACATAGGCCTCCTCTTCCTCGGCGGCTGCGGGCATTTCGGGCTCAAACGCCACCATGGCGGGCTGGGCCAGCCTGTCGGACAGGCGCTTGCGGTTTTTTACGATGCGCCGCTCCAGCAAATCGTAGGCGGCGTCCAGCGCGTCCTCCATTCTATCGGCAGATTTCTCGGCCCGGCAGGTGTAGCCCTTGTCCTTTACAGTAAGCTCTACCGTCTGCCAGTCCTTCTCTACCGTCACCGTCACCTGGGCCTGCGCCTCGGGTGAAAAGAACTTATCCAGCTTGGCAAGTTTTGTCTGGGCGCGCTGCAAAAACGCCTCTTTCAGCGAAACCTTTCTTCCTGTGCATGTCAGTTTCATAAGCCAAAGCCTCCTTTATACAAAAGCGGAGCTTTGCGCGCGGCTGCGCGCCGTGCGCGCTGCGCTTCTTTACTGCTATTATAGCACGAAGCCCGGCTGGTTACAAGCAAGATATCTTCGTTTTTCACAGTTATTCGCATGAAATTTTCGTGAATTTTATGCCTTTTGCCCCTTTTGCTGTGGCACAGTAAAATGCAGCACCCTGCCGTGCGGCAGAATAAGCGGCACATACTGCCCGCCGGGGCCAAGGCTTTGCAGCCCGCGTGCGAACATCTGCACCGGGATGCTGACGCCGCCGTGCGCCACCAGCAGCACGGCGCCCGGCCCGCGCCCCAGCGCGCGCAGAAAGCCCTGCACACGGGCATAAAATTCACCTGCGGGCTCGGCGCCCGGCGCGGGGCAGGGCACCTCCGGGTGCCAGAATGCCTCGAAGTCGAAATCCTCCTTTCGCAGGCCCTCATAGGCGCCGAAATCCCGCTCGGCCAGGGCGGGCTGCGTGTAGACGGGCACATTTGTGCCGCACAGCAGGATATGCGCCGTCTGCTGTGCGCGGCACAGCGGCGAGACGTACGCCGCGTCCAGCTTCACACCGGCCAGCCGGGCGCGCAGGGCCGCGGCCTGCCGCCTGCCCTCGGCATTGATGGGAATATCGGCCCGGCCCTGCAGTTTCCAAGTGATGTTCCAGTCTGTCTGGCCGTGACGCACAAAGTAAATATCCGTAGCTCTCCCGCCCTTTCCTGCGCCGCAAGGCGCCAAAAAGGGCGGCCTCAAACCTCTGGCCGCCCTTGCACATGCTTTCTGTTTTTTGGTGCCTGCCGCGCTCAGCGCCTGCGGGAATACCCGCCGCCGCGGCGGTTTTCGGTAACGCGGCGCAGGTCTGATATTTTTTCTTCGCTGCGCGATTTGAACTGGCTCATCATGTCTTCAAACGACATGTTCTGCTGAGGCGCGCTTTGGCGCGGCTGCCACACACGGCCTGTGTCCGCCCGGGTGGGCTTGGGCTTTGGCAGCGTGCGCTTGATGGAGAGGGCAATTTTGCCGTCGTCCGAAACGTTCATCACCTTTACCTTTACCGTCTGGCCCTCGCTCAGCACGTCTGAAAGCTCCTGAACATATTCGTTTGAAACTTCCGAAATGTGCACCATGCCCGTTTTGCCGTCCGGCAGCAGCACAAATGCGCCGAACTTCTTTACGCCGGTAACTTTGCCTTCTACAATGCTTCCAACCTCAACTGCCATGAAATGAGAAACTCCTTTTTTATAAAAATCGCACGGTGCCAGCCACCGTAAGCCGCAAAATAACAGAGGCGGAAACCTTAGCCGCCCGTATTGGCACCGTCGATAAAGATGCGCTCGTCCGGCCGCGCATAGCCCAGCTTATCGCGGGCCACGCGCTCCATATACGAGGCTTCGTCGTCCGCCTGGGTGGTGCGCTGTATCTCTTCGTTCTGCGCCTGCTGCGCGGCCACCTGCTGGCTTATATTTTCCAGCTGCTGGCGCTTTGCCGCAATTTCCATCTGCGCGCACACGAAGCTTACCGCAAGGTATACGCACAGAAAAAGCAGGCCCAGCTTCAGCGCAAGGCCGGAGAAAGAGCGCCTTTGCTTGCGCGCGTGCACGTATACCACTTCCCTTCTGTGCCGGTGCCATGGCGCAGAGAGCAAAGCAAGCACACCGCGCCATGTTGTTACTCTGAATTATACAACACCCGCGCGCTTTTTTGCAACTGTTTTGTGGGGGGCGGGCCATGTTTTTTGCCCCGGCCTGCGCGCCGCTTTCCGGCCGCACGCATTTTGCACGCCGCAGTGCGCCAGTTGTGCGCCGATTGGCGCACAGGCTCCGCCAGCCTGGCAAGTGGCCCGGCCGCGCACCGCGCAAGGCGCATGCACATGGTACGCAGGCGCCGCGCCGGGGCGGCCAGCAGCCCGCGCAGGGCAAGAAAGGCCGCGGCCATGCCGCACAGCGTATACCAGCGGGGCACCCCCGCATAAAAAATGCTGACGGCGGCGGCCCGCCAGGCCACCAGCGCGCCAAAGGCAAACAGCGCGTCGCAGGCGAACACCGCCCAGCGCGCGCTGCCCAGCACCGCACGCAGCAGCGTATAGCCTGCGCACAGCCAGGCGCCCAGCCCCATGGAGAGGAAAAGGTCCCGCACGGCCTCGGGCGGCGTAACCGGCGCCAGCATCAGCGCGCCAGCCTTTTGAAAAAGCCGCCCACTGTTTTTTCGCGCGGCCTTGTATACTGCACATATTCAATGCTGCCGGATATGGACACCTCGCCCGTGCGCACGCTCAGCTCGCCCACGCTCAGGCCTTCGCCGCCCACATTCAGCATGCCGCACGGCGTTTTCAGCACAGCGCCCATGGCGTCATACGACACAATGGCCTCAATGCCCGTCGCCACCAGCCTTTCACAGTTTTCCATGCGCAGCGTGTGCTGCGCCGCAGGCGCCTTTTCGGCGCGCAGCGGTTCGTTCATATTCCAGCGCCCCCTTTTTGCTTCTGTTTTCACTGTATGCGCCGCATCGCGGCGCTATGCTGGTTCGGGGCCGCTGCCGCCGTCCCCCTGTACGGCGCGCAGATATGGGCGCGCGGGGCCCGAGCCTTTTTGTGCTTCTTTTATTTTTTGTGCGGCCGCGCCGCCTCCCGGCCCCAGCCGAAGATATGGCAGGCGCCGGCTGCGTCCAAGGGCATGGGGGGCCAGCCGGCGCCGCCGCAAAGCATGCGGAAACCAACGCGCCAAAGCACAAGTTTTAATTTGCCCTGTCTTTAAGGGCGCCCGGCAGCGGCCCGCAGGCGGCGGGGCGTCCAAGGAAAAAAGGCTGTGCCTGACGAGATGTACCGCCCTCTACGCGATACTATGCCATGGGAAAAGCGTGCGGGCACACCCATGCCCCTATTTGCCGCGCCCAGCCGCCTTCCACACAAAACGCGCGTCAAAGGCGCGTTGATACAAAAACACCAGTTTTGGCTGGCGGTTTTGGCACTGCCTGATGCACCCATCCAAAACCGCCGGGCCAAAGCTGCCCGGCACCCCGGAAACGGCGGTTTTGGATGCAGGGCGGGGAGGCTTTCTGCAGGCCACCCTTTGCGGCTGCCGGGGAAATCTGAAGAAGCCATGCGCAAAAAATGCCTTTCAGGGGGCAATGGCCTCTTGTGTCAATGCGCCAAAACAGCGCGCGCTATTTTCCTTTACAGCAAAGGCCGCACGGAAACCGAGCGGGTATGCACGCGTTTTCGCCTGCCATGCTCTGCGCGCAGGCATATCTCTCCAACTTTGCCCATGCCGGTTGTCCGGCTGTCTTGCAAACAGGGCTGTAAAAGGGCATGGGGCCCGGCAGCTTTCACTGCCGGGCCCCGTACCCCCTGCCGGAAAAATATGAGAAGCTAAGTTTTTGCTTTGCGCGCTCTGTAGGGGTGCCCTTTCCACACAGGGCGGGCATTATAAGCCCTGTGCGGGCACATGAACACGCCTGTTCAGCGTGCAGGCGGGACTCAGCCCCAATTCTGCTCATAGCCCGCTATTCCACCGGTGTTTACGTCCACTGTGACGCTGTATTCCGTCCAGCCAGATTTCCGCTCGAGCCCGTACAGGGCGCGGGCCCCGCAAGGGCCCGCGCTTTACAGCACCACATACATCTCGCGCGCAACGTCCTTGCCTGCGGGCGCCTGGGTGGAAAGCACCCGCACCTTTACCGGGGCGCTGCCGAAGGCTATCTCAATTTCGTCGCCCTCCTTCACGGCATAGCTGGCCTTCACCGGGCGGCCGTTCACAGTAATGCGGCCTGCGTCGGCCACCTCGTTTGCCACGGTGCGCCGCTTGATGAGGCGGCTCACCTTCAAAAATTTATCAATGCGCATATTGCCCTCCTTCCCTGCCCCGCCCGCGGCGGCGGGGCTTTGCAAGCAAAAGGCCCGCGCGCGCCTTTGCGGCGCGCACGGGCAATGTTCAGCGAAAGAAAACTTATTTCACGGCGTCCTTCAGGGCCTTGCCGGCCTTGAACGCGGGGGCCACCGTGGCGGGGATCTTGATGGTCTCTTTCGTGCGCGGGTTGCGGCCCGTGCGCTCGGGGCGCTTGCGCGTTTCAAACGTGCCGAAGCCCACCAGAGAAACCTTGTCGCCAGCCTTCAGCGCGGCGGTGATGCCCTCCAGAACGGCGTTCACGGCCTTTTCGGCGTCTTTCTTCGTCAGCTCCGCGTCCGCGGCGACTTTCGCGATCAGTTCAACTTTCGTCATTTGTCGTAACCTCCAACAATTTTCCTTTTCGCGTGTGCTGCGCGCAGCGCGCATGCGACACTATCATGAACAGGGCGCTGCCCTGTGCAAGCCCTTTGTACGGCAGTATGCCCCGTTTGCCCGCGGGCTAAACACCGCACAAACCAGGGGCGGCCATGCCCCGGGCTGGCCTATATGATTTTACATGAACCGCCCTCAGATTGCAACCCCTTTTGCCGTTTTTTCGCCGGATTTGACGCATTCCGGGGCCATTTTATGCAATTTTTCACGGCATGGGGCGCAAAGCCGCGGCAGGAAAACGGTATTGAGTTACTTTTCTTTCTCTTCACGCCCGCGCACGCCGGCGGCCTTTGCAGGCCTGGCCACGAAAAAGCTTGTGCGCGGCTTACCCCAGTTGACACCCGCACCCAGGACAAAACATGGCCTCCTTCTCAACCTCCGCGCCGCACTGGGGGCAGCACTTCACACTGGAGGCCGCGGCGGGCTGGGCCTGCGGCTGCTGCGCGCCGCCCGCGCGCAGGGCGGCTATTTTCGCCTCAATAGCGGCAATGTCCTCGCACAGGCCCTCTATAAAGGCTTCGTTCTCTTCGCCGGTGCGGCGCAGCGAATACACAAGCGCGCCAAGCTCGCGCTGGGCGCGGCCCAGCTTCGATTCCAGCGCCACCAGCCTTGCCTCCTTTTTGCCCTTTTCATACAGCGTACCAGCCGTGCGCATGGCGGAATCGGCCACCTGGGCACCCGCCTGCTTCAATTTGTTCCAATCCATAAAAGCATCCCTCTCTTTTCCGGTGCGGCCGTGCGGCCGCCCTGTTGTGAATATGCACTCTGCCTTCAGCATATGCCGCGCCCGGCGCAGCCGTCAGCCAATGAACTCGCGCAGCATGGAGCCGGTCGGCACCAGCGCCGCTTCCAGCGGCGTGCACAGCGCAAGGCGCGCGCACAGGCTCTGCATGCTTTCGGCCCATGGGCTTTGCGGCGGCACCTGGCCGCGCAGGGCGGCCGCCAGCGGCGCAAGGCAGCAGGGCTCGTAAGAAAAGCTGGTGTCCAGCAGAAGGTCGGCCTCAGGCTTGAACACCTTGATATTCTCGTCCTCGCCGCGGCACACGTCCGCCCACATGGCAAGCGTGCGCTGGGGCGAGTGGCCGCGGAATTTATAATCCCGCACCATGCGGCGGGCAAGGCGCACGTCCCGCGTGGGCAGAATGCGCTGCCCGCCGTGCGAATACTCTTCGCGCAGGCCCGCATACACCTTGTACACGCTGCCCGCGGGCAGGCCCGCCACCAGCCGCGGGTTCAGCGCGTGGATGCCCTCCACCACAGCCACGCCGCGGCCCACGCACACCTCCAGCGTGCCGCGCACGCGCTGCTCGCGGTTGAAATCAAAATCCGGAATGGCGGCGCGGCCCGTTTCGATAAGCGAGGCAAGCGCGCGCAGAATGGCCGGAATGTCCAGCGCGTCCACGCTTTCATAGTCTGGCCTGCCGTCGGGCAGGCGGGGGTAATCCTGCACGTTCTTGAAGAAATTATCCAGCGAGACGACGGCGCTCTCCACCCCGGCGGCGCGCAGGGCCCCGGCCAGCTTGTGGGCCGTGGTAGTCTTGCCGGAGGAAGACGGCCCCGTCAGCATCACCACGCGCGCGCCGCTTTGCAGCACCTGCCCGGCGGCGTGGCGCACACGGGCGGCGTAGTCATTCTCGCAGTATTCCACAAACCTCTGCGGCGTGCTTGCGGCCACGTTCAAAAGGCCCAGCTCAACCAGCCGTTTGGGGATCCATATCAAACCATTTGCCATAAAAATCCTCTATTTTCTGCTTGCGTGCCAGCACTTCGTCGAAGCGGGCCAGGTACTCCAGCGGATACTTGTGGTTGAACACGCGCTCAATGCGGCCCGCCGGGCCCACCAGCTTGGTAGAGCCGCCCGCGCCCGCTGATAGAATGGTATGCACCTCTTCCATGATATAGATATTGTAAAGCCCGGCAAAGCCCGGCTTTGCCCAGCCGGTATTTTCCAGGTTCTGCAAAGTGCCCTTCTGTCGGTAGAGGTAATACGGCCCGTACCCGGCGCTTTGCAGCGCGCAGACAGAGTGCTGCACCATCTGCGCCACGTCGCCGTAGGCGGGCGGCACGGCCTGCATCACAAGGTTTGAGGCGCGCTTTAAGGTAAGCGTGTGCACGGTGATATTCTCCGGCGAAAGGGCCAGCACCCCGGCAAGGCTTTTCTCAAAGCCGGCGGGCGTATCCAGCGGAAGGCCGGCAATGAGATCCATATTAATATTGCGGTGCCCGGCTTTGCGCGCCGCGGCGAAGCAGTCCAGCACGTCCTGCGCCGAATGGCGGCGCCCAATGGCGCGCAGCACCTCGTCTGAAAGCGTCTGCGGGTTGATGGAGATGCGCGTGGCCCCGCCCTCGCGGATGACGGCCAGCTTTTCGGGTGTGGTGCAGTCCGGCCTGCCGGCCTCTACTGTGAATTCGCGCACATGCGAAAAATCGAACGCGCCGCGCACGGCGGCCATCAGGCGCGCAAGCTGCTGTGCGCTGACGGCCGTGGGCGTGCCGCCACCGATATACACGGTCTCCAGCCGCAGGCGCAGCTTTTCGGCCATAGCCGCGATGCTTTGCAGCTCCTGCTCCAGCCTTTGCAGGTACGGCGCCACCAGGGCGCCGCTTTTCTCTGTGGTGGTGGAGACAAAGCTGCAATATGAGCAGCGCGACGGGCAGAAGGGAATTGAGATATACAGGCTGTAAGAGCGCAGGGCACTGCAATTTATTACATCTTGTTGATTATTTGCAATTTGTACTGCAAGTTTATATTTTTCCTCACTGACATCGTTGCGCCGGCAGAAAAACGCCTGCTGCTGCGCCGGGGAAAGGCCCCTGCGCCGCATGTCGTGCAGAAGGCGCACAGGCCGCACGCCCGTCAGCATGCCCCAGGGCGGGCGCACGCCTGTTTCCGCCTGCAGCAACATGTAAAGCGCGCGGCACACCTCATATTCTTCCTCTTTCGTGCCGGCGCCATCCGGCAAGCGGAACACCTTTACACCGCACCGCTGTGCCGTGCGCACGCCGCACAGCACCCTGGCGCCCGCTCTGCGCACACGCACACAGGGCGCGCCGGGCGCGCAGCGCCTTTGCACCAGCTTTGCGCCGGGGAAAAACATGCGCGCAATGTGCTCTGCCTCATAGGTGCCGGCAAGGCCGCAGAAAAACAGCTCCACGCCCGTCACCCCTCGCGGCAGGCGGCGGCCAGCCAGCGGTTGTGCGCAAGCTGGTCGGCCATGGTGGTGAAGCCCTCGTGCCCGGGCAGCACCTGCACGCCGGGCGGCACCTCGCGCCCCAGCCTTGCCAGGCTTTGGGCCATCTGCGCGGGCACAGATTCGGCAAGGTCCGTGCGGCCCACATCGCCGTCGAACAGCGTATCGCCGGAAAACAGCGTGTCGCCGCACAGATAGCATACGCTGCCCCGCGTGTGGCCGGGCGTGGCGATGACGCGCAGCGAAAGCCCGCCGAAGGAAAGTGCCATGCCGTCCTGCACGAACACGTCCACATCCTGCGGGGCAAGGGGCAGCATGCGGCTGGCCCCGGCGTCCGGCTGCGCCAGATGCACCGGCGCGCCGGTGGCGGCCTTCAGCGCGCGCACAGCCCCCACATGGTCGAAATGGCCGTGCGTCAGCAGAATGGCCGCCAGCCCTGCGCCGTGCTTTTCCAGCTGGGCAAGGTAAGCTGCGGCGTCTGCGGCCGGGTCTATGGCAATGGCCGTGCCCGCGCCGTCCAGCGCGAGAAAGGTGTTGGTGTAAAGGGGCGCGGGGCCCGTGATATGCAAAATTTCCATAGGGGGATGCCTTCCTTTCTGTACACGGGCCTATTCGCCCTTTGCGGCCCACTCGTCCGTGTCGATGACGATGGTAATGGGCCCTTCGTTCACAAGGCTGATGTGCATTTCGGCGCCGAATTCGCCCGTCTGCACACCGGCAAGGCGCGTGCTTTTCATCTGGGCCACGAACTCGTTGTAGCAGTCTACCGAGACAGGCGGCTTTGCCGCGCGTGTAAAGCCAGGGCGCCTGCCCTTTTTCGTGTCGGCATACAGCGTGAAGTTGGACACCACCAGCGCCTCATAGCCAAGGTCCTCTGCCGAGAGGTTCAGGGCGCCGTTCTCATCGTCGAAGATGCGCAGGCCTGCGCACTTCTGCGCCAGCTTTGCACACAGGGCGGGGGTGTCGGTGTCCTTCACGCCCAAAAGTATGACGAGGCCGGGGCCGATGGCCCTTTCGCCCACACCGTCTATCACAATATGCGCGCGGGAGACGCGCTGGATGACCGCTTTCACTGCCTGCATCCGCCTTTCTGTATTCGGCGTGCGCGCCGCGCCCTCACAGGCGCTGGATGCTGAGCACGCTCTTTATTTTTTTCATGCGCTGGATGACGCCCGCAAGGTGCTCTTTGGAAGAGATGGCGATGGTAAGCGTCAGCGAGGCACGCCCGTCCGAGAGCTGGCGCGCCGAGAAGGTGTAGCACGTCAGGCGCATTTCAGCAATCAGGCCCGCCACGTCGGCCACAAGGCCGTCGCGGTCCATAGCCGATATCTCCAGCGAGGATTTGAACGATTCCTTCTCCGACGCCTTTTCCGCCCACCAGGCGCGCAGCCAGCGGGCGGAATCCTCTCCGGAGAGGCCGGCCCTGGCGTTGGCGCAGTCCTTCTTATGGATGGACACGCCGAAGCCGCGCGTGATGAAGCCTACAATTTCGTCGCCCGGCAGCGGGTTGCAGCACTTGGCAAATTTGATGGGGCAGTTGTCCAGCCCCTCCACAATGACGCCCTCGGTGGCCTTCTGCTTGCGGATGGGCACGGTGGTGACGGCGGGCGGCGCGGCCTCGCGCGCCTGCTTTGCCACCTCGTCCTTGATGCGTATCATCAGCCGCGAAAGCTGAATGCCGCCGTAGCCGATGGCTGCGTACAGCTCTTCGGGCGTGTTCAGGCGCATGCGGCGCGCCATGTCTGTCATAAAGGCGTCGTATTCCTCGGCCGGGATGGCGATGAGGTTGCGGCGCAGCTCACGCTCCAGCGCGGCGCGGCCCTCGGCGATGTTTTCTTCCTTGCGCTCTTTTTTGAACCAGTTGCGTATTTTGTTGCGCGCCTCGCTGGTGACCACAATGTTCAGCCAGTCGCGGCTGGGGCCCTTATCCTGCGGGCCGGTGAGCACCTCGATAATCTCGCCCGTGTTCACCTTGTGGTCGATGGGCACAATGCGCCCGTCCACCTTGGCGCCCACCATGCGGTTGCCCACCGCCGAATGGATGGCATAGGCAAAGTCGATGGCTGTGGCGCCTGCGGGCAGGTTGATGACGTCGCCCTTTGGCGTGAAGGCGAACACCTCTTCGGGCAGAAGCTCAGATTTTATCTCGCGCAGCAAATCGCCCGCATCGTCGCTGTCGCGCTGGCTTTCCAGAAGCTGGCGCACCCAGGCCACGCGGTCGTCCAGCTTTTCAGCCTTGCCGCCAAGCCCCGCCTTATACTTCCAGTGCGCCGCCACGCCGTATTCGGCCGTCTGGTCCATCTCCCAGGTGCGTATCTGCACCTCGAAGGGGATGCCCTCGTGCCCGATGACGGTGGTGTGCAGCGACTGGTACATGTTCGGCTTAGGGGTGGAGATATAGTCCTTGAAGCGGCTGGGAATGGGGTGGTACATGTCGTGGATGACGCCCAGCGCGTTGTAGCATTCGGCCACCGTGTCCAGAATGATGCGCACGGCGTACACGTCGTATATCTCGGCAAAGGTGCGGTTCTGGATATACATTTTGCGGTAGATGCCGTACACGCTTTTCACGCGTTTTTTGATGGTGCAGCCCGCCATGCCGTTCTCGGCCAGGCGCTCTTTTATCTTATCTGCAATGTTGGCAATGAAATCCTCCGCCGCGCCGTTCTGCGCAAGGTAAGAGCGTATCTCGTCATAGCCGATGGGGTCCAGGTACTGAAGGCTGCGGTCCTCCAGCTCCTCCTTCACGTTGGCCATGCCCAGGCGGTGCGCGATAGGCGCATACACCTCCATCGTCTCCAGCGCCTTGTCGCGCCGCTTCTGCTCAGGCCAGGAATCGCCCGTGCGCATATTGTGCAGCCTGTCGCACAGCTTTATCAGCATCACGCGCACGTCATGGCTCATGGCCATCAGCATTTTGCGCAGGTTTTCGGCCTGCTGCTCTTCCACAGAGGAAAACTTGATGCGCCCCAGCTTTGTCACGCCGTCCACCAAAAGGGCCACGTCTGCGCCGAACTGCGCCTTCACGTCGTCCAGGGTGGTGTCGGTATCCTCCACGCTGTCGTGCAGCAGGGCGGCCACCACGCTGTCGGTGTCAAGGCCCAAATCCACCACAAGGCAGGCCACGGCCAGAGGGTGGCTGATATAGCTTTCGCCCGAAAGGCGCCGCTGGCCCTTGTGGGCCTTTTCGGCCAGGGCGTAGGCGCGCTGTATTTTCTCCTCGCCGTACACGCGGCCAGAGTCGGCAATGGTGGCGCGCAGGTCTTCATATGTTTTCACCGGGCTGCGGGCCGCACCCTCGTTTGGCAGCGCCATGGCCATATCATTTCTCCCCTCTCAGCCGCTGCAGAATGGGCGCAGCGGCAAGGTCCTTTTTGCCCTGTGCGGGCACAATTTGAAAAAATTCGCCGCGCGCATCCTGCCTTTGCTGCACAAGGCCAAGCTCGCACAAAGCGCGCAGCGACACCAGCACCTTGCCCGCGCGCTGCGCGCCGCAGCGCGCAAACATGCCGCGCAGGTCTTCGGCGCACACGCCGCCCGGGCACGCCGCCAGAAGGCGGTATACGGCGGCGGTGTCCTCGCGCTGGGGGTACACCGCCTGCACCTCGCGCGGGCCCAGCACGGCCCCGGCCAGCGCCGCCTGCGCGGGCAGCAGCGTGCCGAGGTATTCATCCCGCAGCCCTGCGGGGCGCATATCCTTCACGCGGGCAGACACCGACGGGCCCGCCTTTCCCTCAAAGATGCTCAGGGCCAGCACCACGTCCACCTGGGCGCCGGGCGCATAGCACAGCGTGTCCGGCCCTTTGCCGAAATACACGGCGTTCAGCGCCGCGCCGCCCTGGCGCAGGCGCAGGCGCACATGCCTGCCCTCGCTGAGAGGGTACACGCCCTCCAGCAGGGCGTTTTCCACAAGGAACAGCGGCGCCGGGTTGCCCGCGCCGAAGGGGGCCAGCTTCTCAAGGGACGCCACCTCCGCACAGTTCAGCGCCGCAAGCTGCACGCGCGCATCCACCTCAATGGGCGGCGCCGCGGGCACGGGGTACTCCTGCGCGGCCCAGGCGTTGATGGCGCGGCGCAAAGCGCCGAGGTTCTCTTTTTTCACCGAAAGGCCGGCCGCCTGCGCGTGCCCGCCGTAGCGCACCAGCAGCGGCGCACAGGCCGCAATGGCGTCGTACAGCGAAATGCCCGGCACGCTGCGGCCGGAGCCCTTGCCCTCGCCCGCCTCGTCCACGGCGATGATGACGGCGGGCTTGCCGAATTTTTCCACAATGCGCGAGGCTACAATGCCGATGACGCCCTGGTGGTAACCCTCGCCCCACACCACAAGGATGCGGTCTGTCTCGTAAGAGGGGTCTGCCGCAATGGTGTCCAGCACGCTTTGGGCAATGTGCTGCTCCGTCTTTTGGCGCTCGGCGTTTTTTTCCTCCAGCGCGGCGGCAAGGCCCGCGGCCTGCGCCTCGTCCTCGCAAAGCAGAAGCTCCAGCGCGGCGGTGGCGTCGTCCATGCGGCCCGCGGCGTTCAGGCGCGGGGCCAGCGCAAACGAGATGTTCTCTGCCGTCAGGCGCTTGCCCTCCAGCCCGCACTGGCGTATCAGTGCGGCAAGGCCGGGGCGGTCCGTCTCCTGCAGAAGGGCCAGGCCCGCCTTTACAATGCGCCGGTTTTCGCCCACAAGGGGCATGATGTCCGCCACGGTGCCGATGGCCGCAAGGTCGCCGTACACGGGCAAAAGCTCTTCCGCGTCGCAGCCCTCCAGCGCGCACACCAGCTTGAAGGCCACCCCCGCCCCGGACAGCATGCCGCAGCCGCTTTCGTCACCGGGCTGCTGCGGGTCTACCACGGCGGCGGCCTCTGGCAGCTCTGCGGGGGCCAGGTGGTGGTCCGTCACCACCACGTCCATGCCCAGCTCTTTTGCGCGGCGCACGGCCGCAGCGGCAGAGATGCCGCTGTCCACCGTAATGATGAGCGAGACATCCTTTTCGTCCATCAGCTCCACCGCCGCCTCGGAAAGGCCGTAGCCGTCCTCGCCGCGGCTGGGCAGCTTGTAATAGACTTCGGCGCCCGCGCTGTCAAGGTAGGTGTACAAAAGCGCGGTGGCCGTCACGCCGTCCACGTCGTAATCGCCGAATACCACAATGCGCTCGCCGCTGTCTATGGCCTGCTGGATGCGCGCCACCGCCTGCGGCATGCCCGAAAGGCGCATGGGGTCGCCCAAAGGGCCTCCAGGGCCGCACAGGGCCAGGGCTTTTTCGGGCGCGCCGTATCCGCGCGCGGCCAGCACGCCGCACACAAGCTGCGGCATGCCGGTTTCGGCGGCAAGGCGCCGGGCTGCATCTTCATCTTGCGGCGCAAGGCGCCAGGGGCAGTACGTCATGGGGGCTCATCGTTCCTTTTCTTCAGTCTTGGGCGCCGCATGCACGGCAAGGCCGCCTTCCACAAGGCCCTCCTGCGACAACACGGCCTTCAGAGCGTCCGCCTCGGCGCTCACGTCCAGCGCGGCATCCTGCAAAAGGCTGTCCAGCAGGTTGGCAAAGGCGTCGTTCACCGGCGCCAGCACGCCGCGCACCTCGGTGCGCACGCTGGCTGCGGCCTCGCTGGAGGCGGTGTGCGGCTCCACCTCGTTATACACCTGCAAAAGGCGCAGGGTGGTGGGCATGTAGTAATCGCAGAAGCGGCGCACGTCGTCCTGCGCGTCCGGGTGGCTGCGCACCCACTCGAAGATGTCCTGCGCCTTTTCGCGGATGCCGCGCGCGCTTTGGGCTATCTCTTCATCGTCTATCTCTTTAATTTGGGCGTCCAGCCCGCGCAAAAAGCCTTCGCCCTGCACGGCAAAGGCGCTTTGCGGCGGCACAGCGGGCGCCGCCTGCGCTTTTTTCTTTCTGCGGCGCGGCTTTGTGCGGGCACGCTCGTCCTGCTCTTTGGCGCGCTGGGGGTTTTTCAGCCGCCACACCGCGTTGTTGGCCCAAAAGCAGCCCGTTTCGTCATCCACAAAGCCGAAGGGAAAATAACCCCGGCGCACAAGCTCTTTCAAATCCTTTTCCACGGCGGCGGCGCTGCGCCCCGATGCGCGGGCTATGTCCGCCAGCGGGCATGCCTCCTGCAGATTGATGATATTGCGGTAAAGGCGGAAATGCTTCACCCGCTCGAACAGGCGGAACCCCAGCTTCGACAGCTTGCCGAAGGCAAGGCTCAGAAGGCCGTACTGCGCCACACCGGCGGCCAGCGTCACGGCCGAGCCCAGCGAATACACAAAAAACGCGTTTTCGGCTAGCTGATCCAGCCCCACACAGGCAAACAGCACGCACAGCGCCGCACACCCCACGCCCACAGCCCCGCCCAGAAGCTGCTTTGCCAGTGCGCCGCCGTCCGGCGGCGCGGGGCGGCGGGCCTGGGCCGCGCCGTTCGCATTCAGGCTGGGCGCATAGAACTTCGCGCCGGAGTCTGTAAATTTTTTTGGCATGCTCATGTCCTTCAGCCGCGGCATCACCACGGTGAGAAATAAAATAAGGACGATGATTTCCAAATGCGCTTCCCCCTTTTTGCGGTGCGGGCAGCGTTACTGCCCGGCCAGGCCGTCCTGCACAAGGCCGTCCTGCGCCAGCACTGTCTCAAGGGCGCTTATCTCGGCCGAGACGTTCAGCGCCGTATCCTGCAAAAGGCCGTCGTGCAGGGTGACGAAGGCACGGTCGATGGTGTCCAGAATGCCGCCTATCTCCTGCTGGATGCCGCTGGCCACGCTGCTTTCGCCCGCGTGCAGGGCCACCTCGTTGTAGGTGCGCAGCAGCTTCAGCACCGTGGGCAGGTAATAGCCCGAAAAGCGGCGCACGCCCGCCTCTTTGCCCGGATGCTGCTTCAGCCAGGCGGCTATCTGCCTTGTGTGGCGCTCCAGCTTTTCCACCCTGGCGCGCACCTCTTCGTCGCTGATGCGCGCCTTTTCGGCGCCCAGCTCCTGCAAAAAGCTTTCGTACACCTCGCTTACCGTGGGCGCCACAGGTGCCGCGGCCTCCTCGGCCTGTGCCGGCTGGGCTGCGGCCTGCTGCTGCGCCATATAGGCAAGGTACGCGGTGCGCCCCGTGAACAGGCGGGCGGCGTCCGGCGAAAGGTACATGCCCTCCAGCTCGCCCATCTGCAAAAAGCGCCGCACATCCGCCAGCACGGCCTTTTCCGTGCGGCTGGTGGCAGCCGCCAGCTCGCTGATGCGGCAGTAGGCGCGGTCCTCCAGCACCGCCATATAGCTCACCAGCAGGCGCAGGCGCCGCGCCTTGCGCACCTTGAATATGCCGCTGATAAGCCCCCACGCCGCAAACACGGCCAGCACGGGCACGCCTGCCCAGCCGTCCTCCATGGCGGTGGTGATGCACAGCGCTGTGAACAGGGCGCCCATGGCAAGGTGCCCGCCCGCGGCAATGGCCGCGCTTTCGCGGCGGCTGCGCAGCTTTTTCAGGCGCCGCTTTTTCTCTGCCGCCCTGCGGGCCGGGGCCGCCGCAGTGCGAAAGCCCTGTGCCGCCGCCCCGGCAGCGCCGCCAAGGGCCTGCCCGGCCCGGCGCGCGGCGCCGCCGAAGGCTCCGGCCGCGCCGCTTTCGCCAAAGGCGCTTTGTGCGCCGCTGGCCGCGCCGCGCAAAGCCGCGCCCACAGCCTCCACAGCCTGGCGCACGTCCTGTTCTATCTCGCGGCTCAGCCGTTCATAATCGTTTTTCGGTTTCTGCTGCGGCATACCTCTGCCTCTCTTTTCTTCCTTGTAGCCTGATATTTGCGCGCCCCGTCACTGCCCGGCAGGGCGGTATCTCTGCGCAATGGCAAGGGCCGCGCGCACGCCGTCCACCGCGGCGGACATGATGCCGCCCGCATAGCCCGCACCCTCGCCGCACGGGTACACGCCCGGAAGCTCTGGGCTTTCCAGCCCTTCGCCGCGCGCAAGGCGCACCGGGCTGGAGGTGCGCGTTTCAAGGCCCGTCAGCACGGCCTCCGGCGCCGTATAGCCCGGCAGCCTGCGTCCAAAGGCGCGCAGCCCTGCGCGCAGCGCGCCCGCAAGCTCTTCGCCCAGAAGGCCGCCCAGCTCCGCCGCGCGCACGCCGCGCGGGTATGTGGGCTGCACAGGGCCGCCCGGCAGCCCGGCACGGCCCGCCAGAAAGGCCCCCATGCCCTGTGCGGGCGCGGCATACCCGCCGCCGCCCGCGGCATAGGCACGCTCTTCCAGCATGCGCTGGAAGGCAATGGCCTTTTTGGCGTCGCCGTCAAAATCCTGCGGGCCCACGCTTACCACCACGGCGGCGTTGGCGTTTTTGCCCGCGCGCGCGTGGAAGCTCATGCCGTTTGTGACGGCGCGGCCCTCCTCGCTGGCTGCGGCCACCACCTGCCCGCCCGGGCACATGCAGAACGTATACACACAGCGCGCGCCCACATGCTGGCTCAGCTGGTATTCCGCGCGCGGCAAAGCCGGATGGCCCGCCGCCCCGTGGTACAGCCCGCGCTCGATATCCGCCTGCAGGTGCTCGGCCCGAAAGCCCACGGAAAACGGCTTTGCCTGCAGGGCAAAGCCCGCGTCCGCCAGCATGAAAAAGGTGTCGCGCGCAGAGTGGCCAGGCGCCAGCACCAGTGCGCCGCACGGGATATCGCCCGCCGCGGTGCGCACCGCCGCAAGGCGGCCATGCGCGGCGGCAAGGCCGGTGAGCTTTGTCTCAAAGCGCACCTCGCCGCCAAGGCACTCTATTTCGCGCCGGATGCTTTGAATGACGCCGCGCAGCCTGTCGGTGCCCACATGGGGCTTTTGCTGCCATGCCACCTCGGGCGGCGCGCCGTGCGAAAGCAGCGTCTGTTTTACAAAGGCGCACAAAGGGTCGTGGATGCGCGTTGTCAGCTTGCCGTCGGAAAAAGTGCCCGCGCCGCCCTCGCCGAACTGGATGTTCGCCTCCGGCTGCAAAGCGCCCGTCTGCTCAAAGGCCTGCACCGCAGCGGCGCGCTTTTCCATGGCGGGGCCGCGCTCCAGCACAAGGGGGGCAAAGCCCGCCTGCGCCAGCACCAGCGCCGCGAACAGCCCCGCGGGCCCAAGCCCGCACACCACCGGCCTTTCGGCCAGCGGCACGGCGCCGTGCGGAATGGCGAAGGGCATGGGCCTTGCCAACGACACCGAGGGCGCAAAGCCCTCGTAAGAGAGCTCGGCGCCCTCGTCCCGCAGCTCCACAGCCACCGTATAGACAAGGCTGGGCCTGCCGTGCCTTGCGTCCACGCTCACCTTCGACACCTCGGCCCGGCGCACGCTGCCGCGCTTTACCCCCAGCACGCGCAGCGCCTGGGCCAGCGCCGCCTCGCGCGGGGCCGAAAGCGGAAGGCGTATCTGCTTTACAAACAGCATCTCAGCCCGCCCCTTCTGCGGCGTCGATGTCGCACAGCACCTCGTAGCTGCCCGTGGCAAACACCGTGTCCGAGCCCGGCACCACAATGGTGGCCGGCATGCTCTGCTGGCCCTTCGAGACATTGATGTTGCCGGCCGACGCGTCCACCTGCGCCACCACGTTCGCCTCGCTCAGGGCGTTCAGCTCTTCCTCAGGGCCCACCAGCGTCACGTCGTTCAGGCGCCGGGTGGTCACCGTCACCGCGGTGTCGCCGGGCGCGTTCACCACGCTGATTTGCGACACCGTCACCGTGCGCGTGGCAAAGCCGTAAGTATCAAACGTCACGTCTACGCTTTGCAGCGCATCCAAATTGCGTATGCCGTCGGGCAGGCTGATGGCAAGCGTCACCGTCTCGCCCAGCTTGAATTTCGTCAGGTCTACAAAGCCTGCGCTCACGCTTTCCAGCGCGTCCACACGCTCGGCCGGGCCGGCAATGAGAATGCTCTCCTGCGAGAGCTGTGCGCCCAGCACGCTTGTATCGTAGCCCTGCGGCACGCCGGTGTATTCAAAGGTGATGGGCACCTCTTTCATTTTCAGCACCGGGATGGTCACCTCCACCTGCTCGGCATCCGCCGTGATATGGGTGTCGGTAAGCACCTTGCCGTCCTTATCCCAGAATTCAAGCTGCGCGGTGGCCAGGGCGCTTTCGGTGCGCTGGCCGCTTATGGCCACGTTGGCCACCACCTTATCCACCTGGTTCATCTGGCTCTCCGGCCCGCGCAGCGTCACCTCGGCAGGCGCGGCCACGGGCGTATCCACAAAGTAGCCCTCGGCGGGCTCTACGCCAATGGCATTCACCGTCACCGGGAAGGTTTTGGTAGAAACCTTGTCGAATGTCAGGGTAATATAGGAATTGGGGGTGATGTCCTCTATCTGGTACTGCTGCTGCACGCTCAGAGACGTATCGGCGCGGCGCACAATCAGCTTCAGCGTATATGTGCCTGCACCCGTGACGCTGGAATAATCCGGATACACCAGCAAATCGCCCGCCTCAAGGCCGCCTACTACGCTGCCGTCACCTGTAACGCGCACGTTCACCGTCATGTTCGGCTTTTCCACAATGTCCAGCCCATAGCTCTGGTAAGCGGCGGAGTTATAATCCAGATTCACCGGTACATAGCGCACTGTGGCCGTCTGGTTCGGGTCCACCACAGAGATTACCACGAACCACATGAAAAACGCCACCAGCAGTGAAAACACAGCCAGAACACGCTTGTCACCCGCAAGCCGGGCAAGCGTCTGGCGCAAAGCCGCCCTGCCCTCTTTTCCGCCGCGCGGGGGCTTTTCCGGCCCCTGCGCCGGGCCGCCGGGGGCGTTGTTGCGTTCCTGTTCACTCATGTTTCTTCCTCCAGAAGCTCCAGAAGGGCTGCTTTTTCTCCTCCTCGGCGGGGGGCACCACATCTCCCTCCAGCAGGCTGAACAGCGTCTGCCTGTCCAGCCTGCGGATGAGCACGCCGTTCTTTGCCAGCGAGATAATGCCCGTCTCCTCGCTCACCACCACCACCACAGCGTCGGAATTCTCGCTCATGCCAAGGGCGGCGCGGTGGCGCGTGCCCATGTCCTTGCCCATTTCAAGGTTGTCGGAAAGCGGCAGCACACACCCTGCGGCGGCAATGCGCCCGTCGCGCAGGATGGCCGCGCCGTCGTGCAGGGGCGTGCCCACATAAAAAATGGTGCCCAGCATCTCCTGCGTCACCTCTGAATCCAGCACGGTGCCCGTCTTGATGATTTCGGAAAGATTCGAGCGCTTTTCAAACACCATCAGCGCGCCTGTGCGCGTGTCGGAAAACCGCTCTGCCGCGTCGCACACAGCCAGCGCCGCCTTGCGCCATTCCTCGCGCAGGCTTGCGCCCCGCGCCCTGGGCCGCAGAAAACCCGCCGAAAGAATATTGGTGTTGCCCACCTGCTCCAGCGCACGGCGCAGCTCCGGCTGGAACACGATAACCAGCGCAATAAGCCCCCAGCTCATCAGGTTATCCAGAATGAACTGCAGCGTGCGCAGATGCGCAAAGCTGGCCACAGCCCACACCAGAAGCAGGGCAATAATGCCCTTTGCAAGCTGTGCGGTGCGCGTTTTGCGCACAAGGATAATGGCCTCGTACACAAGGAACGCCACCACCAGGATATCCACCACGTCTGCCAGGCCGAAGCTCGCCTTCAGCCTGTTGATGAACGAATACCACATGGTGCCTCTCCTGCCTTCCTGCAAATGCGTGCGGGCCCTGCGGCCCTAATAATTCAGTATATCACGTTTTTCTTTCGGAAAAAAGGGAAAAAAGCCCCGGCGGGCATATTTTCACCCTTCGCCGCCCGTGCGCCGCAAAAGGCACACGCAGTGCGCGGCAATGCCCTGCCCCGCGCCTGTGAAGCCAAGGCCCTCTTCGGTGGTGGCCTTTACCGAAACCTCCCCTGCGGCCACGCCGCAGGCCGCGGCCAGCTTTTCGCGCATGGCCGGGATGTGCGCGGCCAGCTTCGGGCGCTGGCACAGCACGGTGGCGTCGATGTTTTCCACCTCGTAGCCCGCCTGCCGCACGCGCGCGGCCACATGGCCCAGCAGCACAAGGCTGTCGGCGCCCTTGTACCGCTCGTCCGTATCCGGGAACAGCTTGCCAATGTCGCCCAGCGCCGCCGCGCCCAGCAGGGCGTCCGCCACGGCGTGCGCCAGCACGTCTGCATCCGAGTGGCCCAAAAGGCCCTTTTCGTACGGGATATCCACCCCGCCCAAAATCAGCTTTCGCCCTTCCACAAGGCGGTGTACGTCGTAACCATGGCCGATGCGCACGGCAGCCTCCTCCTTTACAGGCGCGGGCAGGTCTTCCCGCGTGGTAATTTTCAAATTGGCATAATCGCCCTCTACAAGCCGCACGGGCAGGCCCGCCAGCTCGAAAATGCTGCAGTCGTCCGTCACCTCGCGCATGCGCTGCCGGCCCACGGCGGCCAGTGCCCGGCGGTACAGCGCCGTCTGGAAGCACTGGGGCGTCTGCACGGCAAACAGCGTTTCGCGCGCGGGCGTCTCCAGCACAAGGCCGTCCTGCGCGGCGCGCTTCACCGTGTCCTTTACGGGCACGGCGGGCGCCGCCGCGCCCATCTGCCCGGCCGCCTCCAGCGCGCGGCTTATCACCTGCGGCGTCACAAAGGGGCGCGCCGCATCGTGGATGGCTGCCAGCGCCGCATCGGTGGCGGCAAGGCAGTTCGCCACGCTTTGCGCGCGCGTTTCTCCGCCGCGCACCACGCGCCAGGGCTTTTCCTGCGCGGCCAGCGCCTGCCTCACGGCCTGCTCGTTCGCCGCGCCCGCGGCCGCCACCACCTCGTCCACATACGGGTGCCCGGCCAGCGCCTGCACGCTGCGCTGCAAGACGGTTTTCCCGCCAAAGGAATAGCTCAGCTTATCGAATCCCATGCGGCGCGAAGCGCCCGCCGCCACGATAATGGCCGCCACCCGCTGCCCGTTCAGCATGCGGTACGCCCCCTTTCCTTCACGGCTTTTTCTTTTCCAGCGCAAGGCGCACGGCCAGCACCGGCAGGCAGAACAGCTGCGGCACAAGCACGCCCAGCGCGTCTATAAACGGCACGAACAGCGCCAGCACCACCGTGCCGAACACAATGCCCAGCCGCAGAAGATACCAGCACACCACGCCCTGCACATCCGGCGCCGCGCCCCATGCGCGGAACAGGCAGGCGTGCGCCGCCAGCGCCGCCGCAAGGCCCGCGCCGCCCCCAAGGGCGAAGGCGGCCGTGCCGCGCCCGCCGAAGGCCGCCACAGCGCCCAGCACTGCCGCGGCCAGCACCGCGCCTATCAGATATGTCTGCCAGAACAGCTTTTTTCGTTCCCTTTTTTCCATGCTGCGCCCTCTTTTTTGCAGGCGCCCCTGTGCACACCGCGCAGGGTGCCCGCCAAAATTCTGCCGAACCATGCCGCACCGGATAAACCCGCGCCTTCCATTGCCGTTCGCGTTCAGAAAGCGCGCGGTATCTGTTCCGCCAGGCTTATCCTTCGCCTGCGCCTGGGTTCGCCAAGCGGACACATCATGCCACATTCACGAAACCCGCCCTTCCCCTTTTGGCCCGGCCCCGTTAAGTGTGTGGCATCTGTTCCACCCGCCTTATCCTTCGCTTGCGTTTGGCTTCGTTAAGTGGACATATTATACCATAGAACGGCACGGCGCGGCAACCGATACCCCCGTCGCAAAAAACGGGCGAAGGACAAAGCCGCGCGTAAAGCGCGCAGCCTTACGGGCCCCGCAAAGTACGTGCCCCTGCGGGCGTCGTTCTCTGAACGGCGGCCCGCCCCGCGCCTTTCTGATACGGACGCAGGGCTTCCCGGCGAAGACAGCCCCCCTGGGGCCGCGGCGGCTTGCACGCCCCGTTTGGGACATGTCTTGTGTAAAGCGGCAAGCCCGTTGAAGACAGTGCTGCCCGCGCGGCTCTCTCCCGAAAGGGGGCGTTTTGCCTTTGCTGTCAGAAATGTCTGACGGGCGGCGCACCTCTCTGAATGGATGGCGAGCGTCTCGGCGACGTTAGGCCCCGCGGCAGAGTATGGGCGGCCCCGCAGGGCAGGATGCTATGAACGGCAGCCCGCACAGCCCCGCGCTGAAAGGTGCGTTGACGTAAGAAAACACTGGTTTTGGGCTGACAATTTTGGCGTTTAGCACATTCAAAAAAGCGCGGCAATCCGTCAGGATTGCCGCGCTTTTCACGCTGCTGTTCGCGCAAAATTGCCGGGCCAAAACTGCTTTACGCCTCTGAAGCTGAAATTGGGGCTGCAGAGCAGGGAAAATTGCCGCAGGCACCCTTTGTGGCTGCCAAGGCTCTTTGACGGTGCTATGCGCTCCAATTCCTGTTTCAGAGGCAGTGCATTTTACATCAACACGCCTAGAGCAGATGTCTTTTACACGGCCCGTTCTCCTGCAAAGCGGGCCGTTTTTCACAGTGAAAAGCCACAGCCCCGGTTTTCAAAACCGGGGCCGCGTTTCTGGCCGTCTTTTGTTTTACACGCCTGTTTTGGGGTTGGTCTTGTGCGCGGGGACGGGGGCCGGTGTGCTGCCCGTGCCGCCGTCCTGCTGGCCGGCCACCGTTTTTTCGTCTGTGTAAGTCTTGCCCTCAAAAGAAACTGTGGCAGTGTAAGCGGTGCTGCCGCCGCGCGCTTCGCTGGTCACCACAGCCTGCGCCGTGCGCGTGTGGGCTGCATCCTTTTCACAGGTAAATGTGGCGCAGGCGGCAGAATAATCCTGTGCCCAGCTCCACACCGGGGCACCCCACACATGGCGGCACACCGTCACCTTTCCCGGCGCCTGCCCGCCGTCTTCCGGCACGAACCAGGAGCGCACCCCCGGCGAGGCAGTTCCCGGGGCCTCCGGCACAGTATGCACCTTCACGCCCACCGCTTCACAGCCTGCGCCCAGCGTGATGGCGTCGCTTGCGCCCGCCGTTTTGTCTACGCCCTCAAAAGGCCTGCCGCCTGCTGTGTTTTCTGCGCTGACATCCGCATCCAGATAGATGCCGCCGTCACCGTAGCTGTATACAGCAGGTTTTTTTGCGTTTTCCGACACGGCAGTGACACTGGCGCTCTCTCCTGTGACGGCAAGCGTGCCGCCCGTCGTGCACAGCGCAGAGTCCGCTGCCGAATAGGCATGTACCTGCCCGCCCGAGATGTGCATGGCCCTTGCGCTGAACGCGCTGCCCTCATACGCGGAAGCATCCAGCGCGCCCGCTTCCACCTCCATATTCTCCAACGCGCCGATGCCGTATGCGCTGGACGCCGTGAGCCGGGTGCCCGCGCCGCGGATGGTGATATTCCCTTCACTATACAGTGCATATCCGCCGTCCGCATCTTTCCTTGTCTGGATATCGACTGTGCTGTCCTCCACCAGAATGCCGCCCTGCGCAGCCCAGACGGCGTCGTACCCCTGCGTGGTGTCCAGGCTTACCTCGCTGTTTCGCAGCACCACAGAGGTGCCGGGGCACGTACCGCCCGTACTGACGCCCTCGGCAAAAATAGCAGCGTCCCTTGAGCACGCCGTCAGACTGGCGGAATCCACCGCAATGCCGCCGGATGCAGAATAAACGGCTTGGCTGTCAGAGCTTAACCCGGCTTTTAATCCACCCTCCAAGGCAACATCTTTCTGTACCCACAGGGCAGGATATTCCTGAGAGGACACCGTCAGGCTGCCCGGGCCTTCCGCCGTCAGACTGCCCGCCGGGCAGTATACAGCGTTCGCACTGCCCCGTGCACTCAGCGTGAGGGAGGAGCCCTGCTGCAGCCGTATGGCCAGTGCGGGCGTGTCTGCGCGGAGGGCGATTATATCTTTGCCAGGGGCAAATGAATTCGTCCCCAAGACGATGACTGTGAAGGCCGAAGCCGACCGGATGGAAAGGCTGCCGCCCAGTATCACATTTTCCAGCACCAGCGTGCCCGCCGCAGTGTTCAGCGTGGCTGTGCCCCCGCCAATGCTGTTTTTCCCCTCGGACAGCGCACTTCCGCCAATTTGAACGTTGCCTCCCGCCGCGTGCGCCGCGGGCAGCGCGCCCGCCAGCAGGGCCATGGCCAGCAGGCCGCACAAAAGCTGTTTCAGTTTCCTCATGCCTTTTCTCTCCTTCACAGGTTTCGGCCCCGGCTTCCTCCTGTGTGAGACAGGCAGCTTCTCCGGCATTGCCGGAGAACAGGAAAGGGGCCCCTTTCCCCGCGCCGCATATAATGCGGCATTGAATATCCAAACTATACCATATTTCCCCAAAGTGCGCAAGCCCCCAGGCCCGCCCGCGCTATGCGCCGTATAAAAGCTGCACGCAGCGCAGCCCCGCCCACACAGCGCCGCACAGCACTGCCCCCGCCGCCAGTGCAACGGCGGCCGCTATGCCCGGCCCCGGCCCTTTTCTGCACGGCATGCGGCACGCCCCCTTTTGGTGTTCCAGTGCCGCCTAGGCTGAATAGCGCGCGGCCCCAAGGGGAATTATAGTAAATATATTTACTAAAATCAATAGTAAATATCTTTATTATGATACGCTGGGGCCAAGGCGGTGTTGGCAATGGGCCAAATGGAATACATGCGCATGATACGCAACCTGCGCGAGGACGCAGACAAAACGCAGGCGCAGATAGCCCATGTGCTGGGCACATCGCAGACCATGTATGCGCGCTACGAGCGCGGGGCAAGCGAAATGCCCATCCGGCACCTTATCACCCTGTGCCGCTACTACGGCGTTTCGGCAGATTATGTGCTGGGCCTGAAGAAAGCAAAAAAATAAAAGCAGACGCACGCGGCGCACAGCTGCAGGCATCTGCTTTTTCTATTTTATGCGGTGCGGCGGCAAAGCGCCCTTCAGCCGGTGAAGCCAAACCACACCAGAAGCGCCGCGCCCGCGGCCCCAAGGCATGCGGCCACTGCCAGATACGGCCTTTCGCCGTATTTCTCGTATTTATAAATAAGCCCGGCCGCGCAGCCGAAAAACAAAAGCGAAAGGCTGCCCTTCCACGCTGGGTTTCCTTTCACAAGGCACATCACCGTAAGCACCTCTGCGGCCGCCACCACAAAATCCAGCGCGTGGCTGCGCGCACGGGTGTCTATCTGTTCATCGCGCTCGTCCCTGTGCGGCAGGGGCGGGCGGTGCGTGTTCCGTTCCATGGCCTCTTCTCCTTTTCATCTATAAAGTGTACGCGCAGCACCCGGCTGCCGGGGCTTGCCCGCCCATCGCTTCAGCCGTATCACGGCCGGGCACCGGCGCGGCTGTTTTCCGGCCCGTCAGGCGCCCCGCAAAAAGCATTTTATCCTTCCGTCCACAGCCCCTTGAGCCCTGCTGTTCCAGGCCGTCCGGCGCTGTTCTTATTTTGGGCATTTTCTCCGGGTGGGCGCCCGCTCCGCCTCAGCCTGGCGCCTCCCGTCACACCCGGCGTGTTGGACGCATGTGGCTTTGCCATCCGCCCGGCTGCCCTGCCACAGCCTGCGCGGAGGTAAAACGCCAGGTGCAGCACATGTATCGGGCTGCCCCGGCCGGATATTGCGGGCTTTCATATCCATGCCGTCATGTGCGGCGCGCTTTCCTATGCCGTATGCAGGCTCAGTTGCGTTTTTCGCAGTAGAAATAGGCGCCCAGCTCTGCCAGCATGCTGATGGAAAGCGCAAACGCCAGCCCTTCGCCTATGGCGATAAGCGCCTGTGTGCCCGACACCTTCCCTGCCACCAGCAGGGCCAGCATCAGCCCGAAGCACACCGCCTGCGTCAGCCGGAAAGCTGCGCTTTTGCTTTTCAGCTCCACAAGGCGGTTGCGCTCGTCCAGCTCCTCCAGCCTGTCCTCGCGGGCCAGCCGCTTCGATGTGCCGCGCAGCATGGCGCCTATGCCGAAAAACAGCAGGCATGCTATCAACACAATATCCCCTGCGTCCGCGCCCCTCAGCGCAGCAGTGACTGCGTTCAAAACACCCAGCGCAGTGGAAAACACGCCGAAGGCGAACGTCTTTTTGTTATAGGCCTTCATACTGCTCCTCCTCCCGCTGCATGTTTTCTTCCAGACAGCAAAGCTGTTCCACCGTTGTGCCGAACACGCGCGCCATGCGGTATGCCAGCATCAGCGAGGGACTGTACTGCCCCTTTTCAATCGAAATGATGGTGCGTGCGGAAACGTGCACCAGCTCTGCAAGCTGCTGCTGCGTCAGCCCTGCCGCCGCCCGCATCTGGCGCACTTTTGTTATCATAGGCGGCCTTCCTCTCATATGAAGTTCGCTTCATGTGAAGTTTACTTCATATTACCACAGCACACCGCAGCCGTCAAGCATCTTTTTCGCCAAAGCCAGAAAGGCACGCGGGGCTCTGCGCCGCCCGGCGTGCGGCGCCAAACGGGCCAAAGGCGGCCGCCGCACAGTGAAACCGACAGCCGTACAGAGAAAACCGCAGCCGCACAGGGAAACTCGCAGCCGCACAGGGAAACTAGTAGCCGCACAGGGAAACGCGCAGCCGTGCAGAGAAAACCGCAGCCGCACCGGGAAAACCGCAGCCGCACCGGGAAAACCGCAGCCGCACCGGGCGTGAGCCGCAGGCACATGGCTTCCATTTATTAAAATATTAAAAAAGGCGCGGGCGGCCTGAACAAACAGGCCGCCCGCGCCTTTTCCGCACCGGGCCGCGCTACCCGGCGGCAAGCCGGGCAAACACGCGCTTCAGGGGGTGGTACAGCGCCAGCACAATGACAAAATTGCCCGCACAGTGCGCCACACTGAACGGAATACCGGACACAAGGCGTGCCAGCGCGCCCATAAGGCCGAATTCCACCAGGTAGACCGGCAGAAACAGCACCTCGAAAAAAAGGCCGAAAAAGCCCGCCGCAACGGCCCATAAAAGCGCCGAATCATTTCTGCGCAAAGCGCGCACGGCCAGCACCCACAGCGGCCAGGCCCAGCAGTAGGCCAGCCACCAATCGCCAAAGCCGTAAAACAGCCCCTCCAGCATCACATACACCGCCGTGGCCGCCAGCGCGCTGCGCGCGCCCAAGCACACGGTGTAAATAAGCACAAGCAGCGCCACAGGGTGAATGTTCGGCAGGCCGGAAAGCACCCATTTGCCCGCGAATACAAACGCGCCCAGCAGCGCCGAGCGCACAAGCTGCTTTGTGGTGGCCAAGGCCCCGCCTCCTTCCCTTTTTGATAAAAAGAACGCGCGGCACGGCGCGGGCCTTTTATGCCGCGCCCGCGCAGCGCCGCGCCATGGCTCAATAGCCCTGCGTCAGCGTAATTTCAAAGGTGTCGCCGTCCGCGATGGGGGTAGAGTCCACGCCGGTCTCCAGCATTTCGCCGCCCTTGGTGAAGCACCACCACTCCTGGTTTGCGTCATCTGCCGTCACGCCGTCCACCGTTTTTACAAACAGGCCGTAATCGCTTTCTTCGCCCGCAATCAGCGCCTCCTGCTCCAGCGCGCCGCGCAGGTATTCCTCGCTGGTGGAAATGGCGTGGCTGTTCTGCGTGCCGTCTGCGAACACCACGTTCACGGTGATGTTCTTTTCGCCCTGTGTGCCCTGCGGCTTCAGGGCGAACCACAGCCCCAGCGCAATGGCGGCCACGGCCACCAGCGCCACCACGGCCAGCACAAGCTTTTTGTTGTTTTTCATGTTACGCTTCTACCTCTCTTTTTGCAGCCCCGCCTGAGGGCAGGGCGTTTTCTGCAAAACAAAACACCCTTTTGCAAAAGCCGGGGGCAGGGCGAAAGGCAGCCTTGCCCGGCGAAAGGCCGCGCGAAAGCCGCAAAGGCCTTCGCGCCCACGCCGTCCGCCGAAAAGCCGCCGCTGTTCGCAACTTTTTCAGCGGCGCAAAACCGCCCCGGCTTCCGCACATAGAACAGAAAAGCCCCCTTGGCAGGCCTGACGGCTGCTGTGGGGGGCTTTGTCTTGCACGCTGTGCCGGAATGAAAGGACGGAATAAAGGCCTGCCCGGCCCCGGCTAAAAGCGAAAGGGCGGCACAAAGCGGCGCTGCACGGCAAGCGGCGGCGCGCTGTGCCATGCTGCACTTTTTTGTACGCAGCCCATTGCCCCGTGAGCATTGTACGCAGGCTGGGCACGGTAGCCCGACTGGGCGCCCGGCGGCAAAGCGGCGCAAGGGCCGCCTTGCCGGGCAGGCGCGTCACGGTGGCGGAACCGCGCGGGATTTTCACCCGCTTCCCCGTATCCGCCCAGCTGCACGAGAGTTTTGTTTTCCGGCCAAAGCATACCACAGAAAATGGCGCAAAGCAAGTGTTTTCGCCCGTTTGCGCTTGTATTTTCGCCCGCAATGCGGTATCTTATTAGAAAAGACGGCAATAAAGGAGAGGTGCGCTATGCAGCGTCAGGACGCGGTAAAGCTGGTACAGAAATATAACAAAGAACCCTTTCACATGCAGCATGCCTTCACGGTAGAGGCCGTGATGCGCTGGTTTGCAAACGAGCTGGGCTATGGCGCCGAGGCCGATTTCTGGGGTCTTGCGGGCCTGCTTCACGATGTAGATTTCGAAATGTGGCCCGACGAGCACTGCAAAAAAGCGCCCGAGCTGCTGGCTGAGATAGGCGCTGACGAGGCGCTGGTGCACGCCGTGTGCAGCCACGGCTGGGGTGAGTGCAGCGATGTGGAGCCCGTGCACCAGATGGAAAAGGTGCTGTTCGCCACAGACGAGCTGACGGGCCTTATTGGCGCGGCGGCGCGCATGCGCCCATCGAAAAGCTGCAAGGATATGGAGCTTTCCAGCCTGAAAAAGAAATTTAAGGATAAGCGCTTTGCCGCAGGCTGCTCACGTGATATCATCCGCCAGGGCGCCGGGCTGCTGGGCTGGGAGCTGGACGAGCTTCTGGATAAAACGCTGGCCGCCATGCGCGCAAGCGAAGGGGTCATCGAGGCTGAAATGGCTGCGCTTTAACTGCGTGCCTGCATTTCACACCGTCTGCCGCCGTGCCCGCGCCGCCTTTGCGGCATGGGCGCGGCCTTTTTATGTATGGAAAGGGGGTAAGGCCGCATGGCGGCCAAACTTATTCTGAACATCGCCGTCAGCCTGGACGGCTATATCGCAGACAAAGCCGGGGGCTATGCCTGGATAACCGGCCACGGGGACGCAGGGCAGAATACAAAAGCACAGTTCAGCTTTGATAAGTTCCTTGCCGGGTGCGGCACCGTAGTAATGGGGCGCAAAGCATATGAAGAATGCGGCATCAGGCACATTGACGGCTGGCAGGAAAAGCGTTTTTTTGTGGCCTCGCACCGCCCGCGGCCCGCGGATGCGCCGCCGAACGTAGAATTTTTCTGCGGCGGTCTTGCTGAAAAGGTGGAAGATCTGAAGCGGTGCGCCCAGGGCGGCATCTGGCTGTTTGGCGGCGGCCAGGTGGCCAGTGCCCTGATAAGCGCGAGCCTTGTGGATGAAGCCGTCATCGGTGTTCTGCCCGTTATTCTGGGCGCGGGCCGCAGGCTGTTTTCGTGCGAAATGCCCACCCGCCTGCTTCATCTGGAGGAATGTACTGTCACAGACGGCATTGCCATGCTGCGCTATACAAACAGGGGCCGGTCATAAAACCGGCCCCTGTTCTCGTCGAATAAGAACGCCGCAAAAAGCCTCCGCTTCCAGCGCCGGGCAAAGCGGGCTGCCGCCGGCGGCGCCCACGCTTTTTCAATAGCCGCCGAACGGCCAGGCCGCCGGGCTGGGAAGGCTTTCGTTCGAACAACGGCCGCCCGCTTACGGGCGGCCGTGCAGAGGATGCACATAAAACTTCGTTTGCTGAAATGCACCCCGGCAGCAGGCCTTTAGAGGGTCTGCGCGAGACACCAGCCCGGCCAGTGGAGATAACCGGCCAGAAAAAAACGGCCGCGCCGGCAGAGATGCCCTGCAAAGAACTTTGGCTGCCGGTACGGGATGGCGCCGGTATCAACCGTGCATTTTTGCAATGGCGTTGCTTCATCAGGGCGCGTATTCGCCCATTTACCGGCTGCCGGGCAGGCAAAGCCGCCCCATGCGCACCTTGCGCAGGCCGCCGGGTCGGCCTGCGGCCATAGCTCAGCCCTCCGCCTGCCCGTGCGGCTTTTGCGGGGCACCGCCCGCGGCGGCCGCCTTGAAAAAGGCTATCTCGCGCGCCCAGCCCGCGTCGTCGTTCGGCGTCTCCAGTATCTTCGGCAGGCCCGCCAGCACGGGGTGCTGCGCAATGCGCGCAAAGGCCGCGGCCCCAATGTGTCCCTCGCCTATCTGCGCGTGCCTGTCTTTATGGGCGCCGCAGGGGTTCAGGCTGTCGTTCACATGCAGCGCCTTCAGCTTTTCCAGCCCGATGACGCGGTCAAACTGCGCCAGCACGCCGTCCAGATCGTGCACGATGTCATAGCCGCCGTCCCACACGTGGCAGGTGTCCAGGCACACGGCCACCTTTTCGTTCAGCTGCACCTTATCCAGAATGGCGGCCAGCTCTTCAAACGTGCGGCCCACCTCGCTGCCCTTGCCCGCCATCGTCTCCAGCAGCACGGTGGTAGTCATGCCCGGCGTGAGGATGGCGTTCAGCTGCGCGGAAATCAGGCGCACGCCCTCCGCCGCGCCCTGGCCCACATGGCTGCCCGGATGAAAGTTATAGTACTGGCCGGGCAGCGCGGCCTCCAGCCGCGCAATATCCTCTTCCATGGCGCGGTGGGCAAAATCCCGCACGGCCTCGTCTTTGCCGCAGGCGTTCAGCGTGTAGGGCGCATGCGCCACCAGCGTGCCAAAGCCGTTTTCCCGCAGAAAGCCGCGCAGGGCGGCGGCGTCCGCTTCGTCCAGCGGCTTCTGCGCGCCGCCGCGCGGGTTGCGCGTAAAAAAGGCAAAGGTGTTGCCGCCCAGCCTGGCGGCCTGCCTGCCCATGGCAAGGTAGCCCTTCGAGGAAGATACATGGTTGCCTATCAAAAACATGGCTATGGCCCCTTTCCCGGCGCGCGGCGCTTTGGCCGCGCACGCCGTACAAGGCCATTTTATCACATTCCACGCCCGTGTGCAAAAAAGGCCCGCGGGCACTTGCCCATGGGCCAAAGATATTTTGCACACAGACCCGCCGCAGCTTTACGCCATGCGGTGAGCTTTTTTGTCCAGCCGCATTTTATCTGCTATCATGGCAATGAATTCAGAGTTGGTGGGTTTGCCGCGCAGGTTGTGGATGGTGTAGCCGAAATAGCTGTTCAGGGTGTCTACGTCGCCGCGGTCCCACGCCACCTCGATGGCGTGGCGGATGGCGCGCTCTACACGGCTGGCTGTTGTGCCGTTGTGTTTGGCTATTTCAGGGTAAAGGCGCTTTGTGACGGAGTTGATATATTCGCCGTCCTCCATCGTCATCAAAATGGCGTCGCGCAAAAACTGGTAGCCCTTGATATGGGCGGGCACGCCTATCTGGTGCAAAATTTCCGTCACGGTGCGCTCATCGTCCACAGGGTGGGCGGCCTGGCCCCTGCCCAGCGCCGCTGTCACGCGCGCAGCCATGGCGGAGGCATCGAAGGGCTTCAGAAAATAGAAAGAAAAGCCGCCCTGCATCATCTCGCTCTCCAGCACGTCGTCTGTGAAGCTGCCCGTCACGAAGAACAGAACGTTCTGGATGCCCTGCTCGTCGCAGCGCTGCTTGACGCTGATGGCATCCAGCCCGGGCATGAAGGCGTCCAGCAGAACGGCGCTGGGCCGCTCCTTTTCAATGGCTGCAAGGGCCTTGCGGCCGTCCTTTTCACACACGGTCACCTTTACGCCGCGCTGTGAAAGGGCGGCAGTGCATTGCTTTGTCACCTCCGGCGCAAGGTCTGTCATCAGCAAACTGATCTGTTCCATCTTCTTATTCCTCCATACGGTGTTTTACCTCTTTGTGAGGGGTTGTCCTTTGAACTGTTTGGATTTTACCATATATTTCCATATATTGCAACAGTTTCCAATAAATTTTTTCCATATTTTGGTGAAGCACTCTCCTTCGACACAAAATACAGTGGTTCGCGGCATAGCTTTAGGGAAAGGACCCCTGAAAAACGAAGGCAGACGCCTGCAAAGCCCGATGCAGGGCGGGCAAAAGGCCCCTGCAAACAGCAAAAAAGCCGGGCGAGGCGCATCGCGTGCACTTTCCGCCCAGCTTTTGTACTTTTTCGAGGCTTACGCGGCGCGGCGGCCTGCGGCAGCCTCGGCTGTTTCCAGCATGTTCTCGGCAAAGATGCCGTAGCCGCGGGTAGGGTCGTTTACCAGCACATGTGTGACGGCGCCCACCAGTTTGCCGTTCTGAATGATGGGGCTGCCGCTCATGCCCTGCACGATGCCGCCCGTGTTCTGCAGCAGAACAGGGTCTGTCACGTGCACCACCATATTGCGGTTTGCGTCGCTTGCATTCAGGGCTATCTTTTCTATCTCCACCTCGTAGCGCTGCGGCGTGCGCCCGTCGATGGTGGTGATAATCTCGGCCCTGCCGGTCGTCACCTCCTGCGCAAGGGCAAGCTCCATGTCAACGCCCTCCTGCACAGAGCTTACGGTGCCGTATACGCCCGTTTCGCCGTTCACCGTGATCTCGCCTGCGGCGGCGGCCGTGAGGAAGCGCCCCTTCAGCTCCCCCGGGTCGCCCGCACTGCCCTTTTCCACGCCGGTTATCTCTACCGGCACAATCTCGCCCTTCAGAAGCCCCAGCGTTTTGCCGGTGTCGGAATCGTGGATAGAGTGCCCCAGCCCTGCAAATGTGCCGGTGGTGTTGTCTATGAACGTCATGGTGCCGATGCCCGCCGAGGAGTCTCGCACCCACATGCCTGTGCGGTAGGTGTTGGTGGAAAGGTCCATCACCGCCGTCAGGCGCACCGTCTTTTCATGCCCGTCGCGCTGGAATACCACCTCGGCAGGCGCGCCCTTCAGCTCCTGCAGGGCCTCGGCCACATCCTCGTTGGTGCGCGTTTCATGCCCTGCGATGGAGACGATGACGTCGCCCAGCTTCAGCCCGGCGGTTTTGGCCGGGTTCTGATAACCCTGCGCAGTGTAAATGTCGCTGAAGCCCACCACCATGGCGCCGTTGGCGAACATCTTGATGCCGAACGGCGTGCCGCACACCTGCACCACACGCCGCCCCAGCACCTCTGCGCGCACCGTCTTCACCGGTATCACCCCCCCAAGCGAAAGCTGCGCGTTGTAAGATGACCCGCGCGAGGCATTGGCCGCGGCCTCCTCCTGCCCCAGCGCAGGCGAGGAGGTGAGAAACGGCATGCCCGCCACGCGGATTTCGCCCGTCTCACCCACACGGAACGTATCCGGCAGCAGGGTAGAAATGTACAGTGCAAACAGAAAAGCTGCCACGATGCAGGCGCTGGCGGTAAAACAGCTCCATCTGATGATTCTTTCCATGGGAAAACCTCCGCTCTTTCCGCGATGTTCCCCCATAGTATTTGCAGGCGTACGCCCGTTTAATCTTTTTCGGATGAAATGGTCACCGCCCGCGCACCAGCCTTTTCACCCGGCGGGCCGCAGACGTAAGCACCGGCCCCGCCACTACGGCGCCGCCCACAGCCCACAGTGCCCTGCCCCACACGGCCTGCGTGCCGAACACCGGCTGCAAAAACGGCACATATACGCACAGGACGGCGCAAAGCACGCTGGCACTCACCGCCGCCATCAGCGCGCGGTTGCCGCCGAAATGAAGGCCCTTGCCGCGGCATTCGAAGATATGCAGCATCTGCGACAGGACAATGGTGAGAAAGCAGGCCGAGCGCGCCTCGGTAAGGCTTTCGCCCATGTACAGCGCAGCCGTATAGGCCCCGGCGCTGGCAAGGCCCAGCATGGCCCCGCGCACTGCAATGGTGAGCGCCAGCCCATGCGCGAACAGCCCCTCTGCCTTGGGCCGCGGCGGGCGCGCCATGATGTCCTTTGCGGGCGGCTCCATGCCAAGCGCAATGGCCGGCAGGCCGTCTGTAAACAGGTTCACCAGCAGTATCTGGATGGGCGCCAGCATCACCGGCAGGTGCATCAGCATGCCGAACAGCATGCCCAGCACCTCGCCCAGGTTCGAGGTGAGAAGATAGCGGATAAAGCGGCGGATGTTCTGATAGATAACGCGCCCCTCCTCCACCGCGGCCACGATGGTGGCAAAATTGTCGTCCAGAATGACGACGGCCGAGGCCTCCTTCGTCACGTCCGTGCCGGAGATGCCCATGGCCACACCGATATCAGCCTCCTTTACGGCGGGCGCGTCATTCACGCCGTCGCCCGTCATGGCCGTGATATTGCCCGCCTGCTTGAAGGCGCGCACAATGCGCAGCTTGTGCGCGGGCGACACGCGTGCAAACACGCGCGCCGTTTTGCAGGCCGCGGCAAGCTGGGCGTCCGTCATGGCGTCCAGCTGGGCGCCCGTCACCGCCGTGTCGGCAGCGCGGGCAATGCCCACGCTCTGTGCAACGGCAAGCGCCGTCTCAGGGGAATCGCCCGTAATCATCACCGGCCGGATGCCCGCCGCCAGACACTTTTTCACCGCGGGCTTCACCTCAGGGCGGGGCGGGTCCATCATGCCCACAAGGCCGGTAAAGCAAAGGTCTTTTTCGCCTTTCTGCGGCGCCGTGCTTTCGGCAAAAGCCAGCACGCGCAGCGCAGCGCGCGCCATTTCCGCAGCCTGCGCCGCAATGGCCCTTCTGTCCGCCGCTGTCATGGCGCGCACGCCCGCGGGCGCGGCAATGTGGGTGCACAGGCCCAGCAGGACATCCGGCGCGCCCTTGCAGTACAGCATCTGTCCCGCCGGGGTGCGCACGGTCACGCTCATGCGCTTCCGCTCGGAATCAAACGGCTGCTCAGCCGTGACGGTGTGCGTGCGCGCAAGGCCGCGCTTTTCCACGCCCGCTTTGCGCGCGGCAATCAGCACGGCGGCCTCGGTGGGGTCGCCCTTTACCTCATATACACCGCGCTTTTGCACAATGGACGCCCCCGCGCACAGCACGGCCGCCGTGCACAGCCTTGCAAGGCCCGGCTGCGTGCCTGCCGTGACGGCGCGCCCGGCCAGCGTCACCTCACCTCTGACGGCATACCCGTCGCCGGACACCGCATACTGCGCCCCCGGCGTCCAGATGCGCTTCACCGTCATTTTGTTCTGGGTGATGGTGCCCGTTTTATCCGTGCATATCACGCCGGCGCAGCCCAGCGTTTCCACCGCGTGCAGGCGGCGTATCACGGCGCCGCGCCGCAGAATGCGTCCTACGCTGAGCGCCAGCGTGATGGTGACGATGGCGGGCAGCCCTTCCGGGATGGCCGCCACGGCCAGCGATACGCCGGTGAGCAGCATCTCCAGCAAATCGCCGCCCTGAAGGAAGCCCAGCAGGCCCACGGCGAGGCAGATAACCACACAGGCCGCCGCCACAAAGCGGCCCAGCTGCTTCAGCTTTTCCTGCAAAGGCGTGGGCCCCTCGCCCGCCTCATCCATCATGCCCGCTATTTTTCCCATCTCGGTAGCCATGCCGGTGGCCGTCACCACAGCCTCGGCCTTGCCCGCGGTGACGATGCAGCCCATGAACACCGTGTCGCCCGCCTTTTTAGCGGCGGGCACGCTTTCGCCCGTCAGCATGGCCTCGTTGCACTGCAGGGCCGCCGCGCTTTGCAGCCTTGCATCTGCGGCAATTTTGTCGCCCGCCTCCAGAAGAAGCACGTCGCCCGGCACCACGGTGCGCGCGCTGACGGTTTTCTGCGCGCCGTCGCGCCGCACACGGGCTGTGGGGGCGCTAAGCTCCTTCAGCGCCTCCAGCGTCTGCTCGGTGCGGTATTCCTGTAAAAAGCCCATCACGGCGTTCAGCAGCACAATGGCGATAATGGTGACGGCCTCGGCCCCCTGCCCCATCAGCACGCTGATGAGCGTGGCCGCCGCCAGAATGAGGATCATCACATCCTTAAACTGCGAAAAGAACATGGCGGCCACGCTGGCCTGCTTTTTTGCGGCCAGGCGGTTTTCCCCCACCTGTGATAGGCGCGCGGCCGCCTGCGCGCTTGTCAGCCCCTGCGTGTTCATCAGCCATTCCCCTTTTCCATCTTTCCGGCGCGCCGTCTAGCCGGTATCTGTCTGGCCCATCTATATGAAAAAAAACAGGGCGGCATACCACGCATGCCGCCTGCCGCGGCACACAGCCGCATGCTTTTTTGAAAAATATATAGATTTTACGAAATATATGAAGACAAAGCCGGGCGGATATCGTATCATAAACAAAGACAAGCACCACACAGCGCAGGGCCGGTACGGCGCCCGCACTGCCGGTGCTGGCCCAAGGGAGGAAGTTTTATGCTGCTGTTGATTCTATGGAGGCTGGTAACTGCGTGCAGCATCCTGCTTGGCCTCTACATGCTTTATTTCGGCGCCGTGGCCCTGTTCGGCTTCAAAAAGCGCCGCGCCGTGCCGCGCACAGCCCCCAAGACCAGATTTGCCTGTGTGGCGGCGGCCCGCAACGAAGAGGCCGTTATTGCAAACCTGGTGCACAGCCTGCGCCGCCAGAACTACCCGCCCGAACTGTTTGACATTATTGTAGCGCCCAACAACTGCACGGACGGCACCGCCCGCGCCGCGCAGGCCGCCGGGGCCATGCTGTATGCCCCGCAGGGCGAGATACACAGCAAGGGCGACGTGCTGCGCGAGGTGGTGGAGAACGTGGTGCTGGCCGGGGGCTATGACGCCATGTGCGTATTCGACGCAGACAACCTTGTTCACCCGGATTTTCTGGCCCGCATGAATGACGCCGTGTGCGCCGGGCATGTGGCTGTGCAGGGCTTCCGCGATTCCAAAAACCCCGAGCAAAGCGCAATTTCAGGCTGCTATTCCATATGCTACTGGATGCTGAACCGCTTTTACAACTCTGCGCGCAGCGCGCTGGGGCTTTCGGCCCTTGTGAACGGCAGCGGCTTTACAGCCACAGCGGGCCTTCTGCGCGAGCTGGGCGGCTGGAACACCGTAACCATGACGGAGGATTATGAATTCAGCGCGCAGTGCGCGCTGACAGGCCACCGGGTGGCCTTCCAGCCGGAAGCCGTCATTTATGACGAGCAGCCCCTTACCTTCCGCCAAAGCTGGCGCCAGCGCCGCCGCTGGACAACGGGCAGCCTGCAGGGCCTGCAGGTGTACGGCGGGCGCCTGTTCCGCGAGACGGTGCTGCGCCGCAGCGCCGTATGCTTTGACATGACCATGACCTTTCTCACGCCCTTTGTGCAGCTTGCCAGCACGGTGCTTGGCATCACCGGTGCCGCCCTTGTGCTGGCGGGGCATGGGCTGGCCTTCGGCGGCATTCTGCTCAGCGGGCTGCGCGCCGCCGCCCTGATGCTCGGCATAGGCGCCGCGGGCACCGTGCTGGGCACCTCGCTTGCCGCCGCGCTGACGGTGGTGCTGAAAAAGGGCAGCCTGCGCGGCGTCATGAAGGGCGTGGCCACCTTCTGGCTGTTTGCGCTGAGCCACATGGCCCTTACTCTGCTGAGCTTTGTGAAAAAAGAGCGCACATGGCGGCCCATTGCCCACACCAACACCGCGCGCATTGAAGACCTCACAGCCTGAACATGCACACCCTTTCTCCGGCATGCTGGAAAAGGCCGGGGCCCTGTTTGGGGCCCCGGCCTTTTTATGCTTTTCGCCCGCCTCTGCGCAGGCGCTTTCATACGCAGCATCAGTTTGAAAATACAGGCGCGTTACTTTTCAGCAGAACTTCTAAGCTCTTTTGCGCACGCAGGGCTGCCACCTTCGGCTCATTTTCCGCAAACGTCCCCGCGCCGCCCCGGTGGTCGGATTGGCTGTGCATATAAAGGATCGTTTTCACTTTCTTTCCCGGCGGCCTTCGAATGAGCTCTGCCAGTTTTTGCCCCCGCTCTAATGTATCCAGCGTATCGGTGAGGATCACGCCCGTCCTGCCCTCTACAAAAGGCGGCGTTGCTGTGCCCCATGCCGCGGACATACCACACGCCCTGGGTTATCTGGCGGAATTCCTTCTTTTCATTGTCTTCCGCAAACTTTTTCAGACGCCTGCTTCCATCCCGCGCCAGCATTTTCTCATCCCTTTCCGTTCTCTCATGCGCAAATGCACGGGCCCAGCGGCAGGCCGGCGTTCACTGCACCTCCTTCAAAAGCTCCTCGGCAGAGACTCCGTACAGCTTTGCAAGCCCCAGCAGGTTGGACGTGCTGGGGTCGGCGGCGCCCTGCTCCCACTTCGACACAGCCTGGCGGCTGACGCCAAGCGCCTCGGCAACAAACTCCTGCGTCATTTTGCAGGCGGTGCGGCGCGCCCTCAGCGCCTCGCCCAAAGAGCGCTTCACCTGCGCCCTCTCCTGCCGCGCATTCTTTGAACGGATATATTTCAAAAGCGCGCGGGCAGCCAGCACGGCAAGCGCCATGCCTATGCCCAGCGGCACAAGCCCCAGCAGCGCCACCAGAGCCGTATCCAGCCCAAAAGCCATGGTTTTTCCTCCTTTCCCTTCAATACCGCGCACGGCGGCAGGCTGGTACGGCACCCGAACGGCCCCGCCGCCTCATCTCCAGCTTACCCCCAAACACAGGTTGCCTCCACCACTTATTGCGCAAAAAACAGTTGCGCCGCCGCATATGGCAGGGTGCCGGGCCGGAAACGGCCGCGCAGCCAACCAGCGCCCCGAAAGCCCCTGCGCCTGCGCAGCCGACGGGGGCCCGGGCCGCCCCGCCGCAAAAGGACGCCCCCTGCAGGCCCATGATTTTTCAGAAGGGCCGCCCCTTTCCGGCGCGCGGGGCGCAGCGCCCAAACGCTTTTGCATAAAGCCGCCGCCGGCGCCGGGGCGCAAAGGGGCAAGCGAAGTTTCTGCTTTTACGAAAAGCCTCCGGCCGTGTTATCCGCCCCGCTTTCCGCCAGAAGTGCTGCGCCGCACGCCCTTGCCGCAGGGCAAAGCCGCTGAAGATTTTCCGCGGCGCAGGCGGAGGCCTGCCATACGCTCAGCCCGTCTGCGCTGCAAAAAAGCGCGCATGCCCTTTTGTCCGCCCATGCCGCCCCGCCCCTTTTCAGGCTAACAGCCGTTTTCGTGCAGCCTGTGCGTGCAGCGCGCCGCAGCCGCCCCGGAACATATAAAGATATTGCTATTATAGCCTTTTCGCCCCAAAAAAGATATCCGCGCTTTGGAAACGGCCTGTGAATACTGTGCGCGCCCCGCCCGTGCCGCAGGCCGTGGAAAAAAGCGCACATTTTTACGCAAAAAGGCGCTTTTGGCACTTGTGCGGGCGGCTGCGGATGTGTTATCTTATAAGATGTATGAAAACACATGCAGCAAAGGGGTGGCGCCGCAGCGCGGCGGCCCCCTTTGTGCGTGCAGCACACAACTTACACCGGTGGGGGCGGGCACATTATGATACGACAGGGGTTCGATAACGCGCTGTTCATCCAGAAGCAGACACAGCACATCACAGAGCGCATTGCGCAGTGGGGCGGCAAGCTGTACCTTGAGTTCGGCGGCAAGCTTTTTGACGATTATCACGCCGCACGGGTGCTGCCGGGCTACGATGCAAATGGAAAAATAAACCTTCTGCACGAAATGCGCGAGCAGACCGAAATCATCTTCGCCGTCTCGGCGGACGACATCGAAAAGACAAAGGTGCGGGCAGACCTTGGCATCAGCTATGACATGGAGGTGCTGCGCCTCATCGACGACATCACCCAGATGGGCATTGCGGTGAACAGCGTGGTCATCACCAAGTACACCGGCCAGACGGCAGCGGACGGCTTTGCCCAGAAGCTGACCACGCGCGGGGTGAAAAACTATATCCACCGCCCCATCAAGGGCTACCCCACAGACATCGACCACATCTGCTCGGACGAGGGCTACGGCGCGAACCCGTATATCGAGACGACAAAGCCCCTTGTGGTGGTGACGGCGCCGGGCCCCGGCTCCGGCAAGCTGGCCACCTGCCTGAGCCAGGTGTACCACGAGATCCGCATGGGCCGCCGCGCGGGTTATGCCAAGTTCGAGACGTTCCCCGTGTGGAACCTGCCCCTGAAACACCCTGTGAACCTCGCCTACGAGGCAGCCACGGCAGACCTGGCCGATGTGAACATGATAGACCCGTTCCATCTTGAGGCATACGGCGAGACGACGGTGAACTACAACCGCGATGTGGAGGCCTTCCCCATTGTGCGCAACATCCTCTCGCGCATTTCAGGCGAAAACGCCCCTATCTACCGCTCGCCCACCGACATGGGCGTGAACATGGTGGGCTATGCCATTACAGACGACGAGGCGGTGAAGCATGCCTCCGGGCAGGAGATTATCCGCCGCTATTTCAAGGCCCTGTGCGACCACAAGCAGGGCAAGGGCAAGGCCGACGCCGTGGACAAGATAAAGCGCATCATGCAGGAGATGGGCCTTTCCACGCAGGACAGGCCCGTGGTGGCCCCGGCTCTGGAAAAGCAGAAGGCCGCAGGCGTATCCGCCACGGCTATCGAGCTGCCGGACGGCCAGATCATCACCGGCAAGGCCAGCAACCTGATGAGCGCCTCGTCCTCCTGCGTGCTGAACGCCATCAAGGCGCTGGCTGGCATAGACGATTCGCTGATGCTTATCAGCCCCATTGTGCTGGAGCCCATTCTGAAGCTGAAAATCAACATTCTGGGCAGCCGCTCCAGCGTTTTGAAGGTGGATGACGTGCTGGCCGCCCTTGCCATCACCGCCGCCACCAATACCATGACGGCGCGCGCCATGGAGCAGCTTCCCCGCCTGCGGGACTGCGAGATGCACTCCTCCTGCATGCTGCACTCCGGTGACGAGGGCACGCTGCGCAAGCTGGGCGTGCGCCTCACCTGCGAGGCCGAGTTCCCCTCGAAAGACCTGTATTTCTGACATCGCCTTATAACGCCAACGGGCGCCGCCTTCCGCGGCGCCCGTTTTTGGAAGGCAGTTTCCCGTGTCAATTTGCAAAATTGAATACAAGGCACAGCTCCAGCAGGGTGACTGCAAACAGCAAAAGCCATATTTTCCTGCTGTACCGGTATACCCGCCCCGCGCCCAGAGCTTCAAACGGGTAAAACGGGATGGACATATGTACAAGAGTCGTGCAGGCAAACTTGGCGGCTGCCGTGAAAAAACCGCCCCCCGCAAAGGCCAGCAGGGGCAAAAGAAGGAAAACCACCCATTTTATCAGCTCGGGCACGGCCATCTTCCTGCGAAATTCTTCTGTTTTTTCATACCTTTCCGGGTACCAGTTTGCATTCATGAAAAAAGGGCATCCAAAAAAGCTGAGAAGAAGGATCAGAAGGCTGCCGCCGTTGTTCAGCCTGAACCGCCACCTTTCCCTGCGGAAAGCGCCGCCTGCATACCTGCAACCAATAAACAGCAGCAGCAGGGCGGTATAGGCCCCAAATATCTGCCCAAGCGTTTCAGGGCTTTTATAAAGGCAGGCGCCCCACAGCGGCGCCTGCAGCAGCAGGTTTGCCAAAAGAAAAAGCAGCAGCTGAGGCGGCCCCGGCCTTTTGGCCCCAGCGGCTTCTTTCTGCGCGGCCATGTAAAAATCCATTCCTGCGGCAAACAGCCATGGGGTTTTGATACACTGCCAGATAAGCCCAGCAATGCCTATCTGCCTTATCACCTCCCGGGGGCCCGCCCGTTTGAAGCCGTTGTCCAGAAACAGCTTCCAAGAGCCGACGTTGTCATCCTTTACAAGCGCCGTCATCACCTCATGCCCCTGTGCCCTTAAATGCTCGAATGTCTCCTGGTACAGCCGTTTGCCCGTGCCCGTCCCGCGGCTGCCCGGCGCCACAAAGGCCTCGTCGATATAAACGGCGCTTTTGTTTTTCGCATGGAAGGGCTTATACAGAATACTTCCTATTATTCTGCCGCCGCATTCCGCCACCATCGCTTTTTCAGGCGTGCTGACAAACAGCGCCTCAAACAGGGGGAACGAGCGCCTGCCCAACTGTTTGATTTCCTTTTGCTCACCGTCTTTCATTTCCCTTATGCATATTTTTGCGTTATCCATACTGTTCTCCCTTCCTGCAGCTTCCATTTTCAGTATTTACAAAGGCCCTCAGAACCGCTTCTTTTCTTGCGCAACGCAAGAAAAGAAAAAGCCCGGGCTTTTTGCAGCTTCATCGCAAATATACGGCGGCGTCCTGCCTGCAAAATGTATCTTTTGCAAGAGCGTACCGCATATACAGGGCGGCAGACGCCCCTCCGGCCCCTATGGCGTTAGAAATAAGGCCCCCACGCCGCGCGCAGCTTTTCCAGCGTCCAGGCCGCGTTGGCGGGGCTGGTGCTGGGCAGCTTCACCACCTGCACCCCCGGCAGGGCATGATATTTTACGCACAGGCTGTACGCCGCGGCGCCGTTGCACAGCACGCGCCGGATGGGCGCGGCGGCGCACAGCCAGGGAATGTCTGTGGGCGTCACATTCCGAATGGAGGCGTCCTGTGCGCCGGTGATGGTGCACTGCTGCACGGTATCCCACAAAGCAAGGCCATGGGCGCACACAAGCGCCGTTTTCTCTTCCACCGTGCACGGCACAGCCGTGCCCAGAAGCGCGGCCAAAAGCGGCCAGAAGCGGTTGCGCGGGTGGCCGTAGTAAAAATTCTGCCGGCGGCTTTCCGGGCTGGGCCAGGTGCCCACGATGAGGGTGTGGCTCTGCGGCGTCCATACCGGGCCGAAGCGCTTATACGCCATGGTGCGCGCCGTCCTCTTCTTCCCGCAGCGCGCGCAGAATATACTGGCTGAAAAACTGCGCCGCGCCATCCTCCTCCGCCGGGGGCGCAGTATACCGGGCCGCGGCAATGGCCTTTGGGCTGCCGCCCTCCATGGCCGCCGACAGGCCCGCCCGCTCCAGCAGGCACACGTCGCCCGCGCCGTCGCCGATGGCCGCCGCCTGCTGCCAGGAGAGGCTCCAGCCCTGCAAAATGCCCTGCACAGCGGCCGCCTTGTCCACCCCGGCGGGGTAGATATCCCACTTGCCGGGGGCAAAGGGCACAAAGCACAGGCCCAAATGCCCGTATTTCTGCCCAAAGGCCTGCACGGCGCTTTCCGGCAAAAAGGCGCACGCGCCGTAGGGCATGGCGGCAAGGTGCCTGTTCTGATCCTCCCCGTCGAACAGCCAGGGGCGCTGCATGTCGTTTTCCGGCAGCCCGCGCAGCATGCGCTCGTATTCCACATAGGCAAAATAACCCTCGTCAAACACAAAGTTCAGCGGCCATTCGCCGTTTTCGCAGAAATCCACCAGGGCGTACATCTGCTGCTCGTCCAGCGCATGCAAAGCGCGCGGTTTGCCGCCCTTTTCCAGCACAGCGGCCCCCTGCGCGCACACCAGCGCGTCGTAAGGTATTTTTTCCGCCGCAGCCAGCGCCACCTGCGGCGCACGCCCCGTGGCCAGCACCACGCGCACCCCGGCGCTTTTCAACGCCAGGAGCGTCAGCCGCGTGCGCGCGCTGACGGCGCTGCGCCCCGCGGGCAGCAGGGTGCCGTCAATGTCACAAACCACAGCCCCAATTTGCAAAAGGCATTCCCCTTCCGGCATAGCTTTGCCCGCCGCACGGCGGGCGCCTGTTTTGTCCATTGTACCAAAAAACAGGCGCCCTGCCAAGGCCCGGCGGCAGGGCCATAGCTGCCGGCACATCCGGCGTCCTACAGGCCTACACCGGCCCGGCAAAACCTGCTTCCGGCATGCGCCCTACAGGGCATACGGTGCCCTGCCCCGCCCGCAGCATACAAGGGACAATTCTGCTTTGACGGAGGTTTTCTTTGCTGGTTTCCGGCAAGCCCGCTTTGCCCATTGCCAGCAGCGTCAGCTTTTTACGGGAGGCCTCTGCCGGCCCCGCCGATGTTTTTCTGTTCGAGAAGGGCCCCGGTGCTGTAAAACCGGGGCCCTTGCTGGCGTTTCGCTGTGTTCTGTTTTACACGCCCGTCTTGGGGTTTGCCTTCTGCCCTGCGTCTGCGGCAGGCGCCTGCGGGGCGGGCGTGGGCGTGGGGGTGGGCGCAGGCTTTTCTTCAAGCCCTGCAATGGCGTCTAGAATGGCCTTCGCCATGGCGTCCACCTCGCTTTGCTGCAGAAGATTTTTGACTCTGTCCACCGCAGCCAGCGCCGCCGTCACGGCCGAAAAGTCCTTGTAATCCCCTGCGTTCAGGGCCTTTGCCTGCGCCTCGGCGGCGTCTACCGCAGAGTAATCCGCTGGGGCAATGAAAACAGAGCTGCTGTCCGGAAATTTGGCCATAATGGCATCATCTGCGCAAGCGCTCTCGGAGGAAATGGAAAAAACCTCTCCTATATTCAATATCTCTGCCTTGCTGTTTTCATAATTCAAATAAATAGCGGCCTTCTCGCCATAAATATCCACACTTCCCTGCGTGTCTATTACAATGCCCTTGGCACAGATGCCGTATACCGATGAACTGCCGCTTCTTGGATTATCAGCCCTTATTGTGACGTCGCCGCCGGTGATATTAACTGCCAGTTCGTCTGAACCAGAGGCGCCCACGCCCGCAGTTATAATACCGGTGCGCCCGGCATGGATGTTCACCGTGCCGCCGGAGATGTTCACACTGCCCAAATTTGTATAGATGCCGTCTGAACCCGCCATATGACTGGCGTCTACCGCCAAGCTTCCGCCCTGTATATTGATGTCGTAATCCGCAAGACAGAATTCTGTATTGCAGGCAACATTGCCGGAGAGCAGCGTTATGCTTCTTGCAAAGAAACCGTATACGCCTGCGCTTTCCGCAATACTCCCGGGCGCTACAAGGTCCAGGCGGGCACCCGTTTCGCCCGTAATTCTAAAATCTACATTGCCATGAAGCAGATATGCACCGCTGGTCCGCGTAGTCTCCAGCTTATTTTCTCCAATCAGATGCACAGTGACATTTTCCATATCCTGAAAATGCACCACCCCGCGGTTTGCCGCACCTGTTACCCGGATATAACAGTTTTGCAGCGTCAGAGTGCCGCCATCGCCAGACGGCTCCCACATCCAGCCCTCTGCCGCCAGCTTATCCGTGAATGGGGTTTCCTTCGTAATTTCCAGCCTTTCCGTCCGCGTGGGCTGGGCGGGCGCGCCCTCGGCCAGCGCCGCCGCGGGCATGGCACAAAGCATCATGGCCGCAGCCAGCAGCATGCACATAAACTGTTTGAACTTTTTCATACCTTTCTCTCCTTCACAGGTTTTTGGCCCCGGCTTCCCCCTGTGTGAGACAAGCGGCTTCTCCGGCCATGCCGGAGAAGGGAAAGGGGCCCCTTTCCTCGCGCCGCTGTGCGCGGCGCCTTATATACAGATATTACCCGATTGCGCGCAAAAAATCAATGGATGCCCGGCCCACCGGCACAAAAAAGTGCGCCCTTGGCGGCATTATTTTGTTTTCACGCCGCCAATAAAGATATGCTCGGGCTGAAGAGCTTTATCCAGCACCAGCACGTCGGCGCGCTTACCCGCGGTGACGCTGCCCAAGGTCTCGAACAGGCCCACGGCTTTGGCCGGGTTGATGGTGGCTGCCTTCAGGGCGCTTTCCAGCTTTACGCCGAAGCTCACTGCGCGGCGGAAGCATTCGGCAAGGCAGGTGGCGCTGCCCGCAATGGTGCCGTCCTCCAGTGTGGCCTTGCCGTCCGTCATATACACCGTCTGCCCGCCCAGGCTGTACACGCCGTTGGGCATGCCCGCAGCGCGCATGGAATCGCTGATGAGGCACACGCGCTCGTCGCCAAACAGGCGGAACACGCTGCGCACCACAGCCGGGTGCAGGTGCACACCGTCCGAAATCATCTCTACATGCCGGGCATAGTCGCTGGCCGCGCCCACCACGCCGGGGTCACGGTGCGCAAACGGCGGCATGGCGTTGAACAGGTGCGTCACATGCGTAGCGCCCGCCTCAAAGCCCGCCCTGGCCTGCTCATAATTTGCGCAGGTGTGCGCAATGGACACCACACACTTTTTGCTGGCGTGCTGAATAAACGGCAGCGCGCCGTTCACCTCTGGGGCCATGTCCACCAGCTTGATGGCGCCGCCGCAAAGTTCATACAGACGGTCGAACATGGCGGTGTCCGGCTCCATCACGTATTTTTCGGCCTGCGCGCCCTTTTTTGCCTTGTTGATAAACGGGCCCTCCATATTCACGCCGCGCAGCACGGCGCCGCCCGTCTCTTTGCCGATATAGGGCTTTGCCACTGTGAGAATATTCGTGAGAATGGGCTCGTCAAATGCCATGGTAGTGCCGCAGAAGCTGGTGATACCCACGCTGCCCAGATATTCGCACATAGTCTCGATATGTTCGGCGCCCGCATCGCAGAAATCGCTGCCCTTCGAGCCGTGAATGTGGATATCCACAAAGCCCGGCGTCACATACCTGCCGGAAACATCCAGCACCTCTTCGCCGTTCAGCGTGCCCGCGGGGGCTACATTCACAATGGCCCCGCCTGCCAGCTCTACGTCCGCAGGCACAAACTCGGCATTTTCAGTGAACACAAGGCCGTTTTTCAATATCATGCTACAACGCTCCTCTTTATATTTTTATTTCGCACGCAGGGCCGCCCCTGCGCGCGGGATATCGGTTGGTTTTATTATACCACGGCCTGTTTTTTTGTTACACTATTCAAGCCACAAAAACGGACGTTTGTGCAAACTATGCGCGCATTCCGGCATACTGCGGCACACGTGCGCCTGACGGCCGCTGTTCGGGGCCGTGTGCTGGGCTTTCAACCGCCAAAAAGCGGGCGGCGCACATGGCGCCGCCCGCACGGAAAGGGGGGAGGCAGGGCGCGGCCGCCAAGGGCTGCGCCCTGCGGGGGGAAAGCTTACAGGTTCTGCGGGATGCACGGGCAGGCGCCCTCATCCATGGCCTGGGCCGCGGCATATACCTGATAGCACTGGCTGTCGCCGCAGCCACAGCCGCAGCCGTCTGCCTGCGGGGGCAGCAGAAAACGCAGGCCCTTTACGGCGATGTCGCGCGCGGCCGCGCCGGTGTTCGGCTGCAGCACATAGCTTTTAAAGCCGCACATCTGGCATCCGTCCGGCGTTTCGCGCGTCACCCAAACGCCCAGCAGAATGCGTCTGCCCGGGCACACGTTTTTCAACCGCGCGTTGATGAGCAGAAGCCCGCCTGTGTCCGCCACGCCGATGCTGCCGATATCCGCCGTCACCACGCCCCCGTCGGCAGAGGTGCACACACAGGCCACAGGCACGCACGGCTCGGGCCATATTTCGCCTGCGGGCGCACCGCAGGCAACGTTCACGGTAAGGGGCTCGAACTGCATGCTCACACCGCCCGCCGCCGTGAGTGCGGCCGATTCATTCAGCACAAGGCTGCCGTCTCCTTCCCCGGTGTGCAGCGCAATGATGCGCAGCACCGCCGTCTGCGGGGCATTGGCCGCCAGTTCGTCAATGCGCCACACCACCGTGCGCGCATTTTGCGCCTCGGCCCAGCCCACGCTGGGCTGTTCTACGCTCAGCACGGTGAACTGCGGGCCCAGCACGTCCTGCACCACCACGTCGCGCGCGCCCGCATCCACCAGCTCGCGTGCCAGCGACTCAAAGGCATCCTCCAGCTCCTCGGCCGTGGGGGCCAGAAGCACATGGTCCTCCGGAGGCGGCGAGGCCCAAGCGTGCAGGGTGGCCTCGTCCAACCCGTCCGAGCCGCGCAGGCCAATGCAGAATATCTCCACACCGTCCGCCCGCAGTTCTTCCGCCTTCGGGGCTGGGTCGCCGCCCACGGTGGGCATGCCGTCGGTAAACATCACGGCCACCTTTTTGCCGTCGAAATTCCGCAGCATGGCCCCGGCGCGCAGGAAGGCGTCGGCCTGATTGGTGTTACCCTTTGCCACAAGGCCCTCAATGGCCGGGTTCAGAAGCTGGATATTGCCTGTGAGGGGCACATCGGTGGTGACGTCCGCCGCAAAGCTGATAAGGCCCATCTCGTACATATTGCCGCCGCTGTTTGCATTGGCCTCGGTGATGATGTTTACAAATTCCTTCGCGCCTGCCTTCAAATGCAGCATGGGATTGCCCGCCATACTGCCCGAGCGGTCTAAAATCAGGGCAATGGCCACGCGCTGGGTGGCCGCGCCGGGTGCCGCCGCAATGGCGAGGCTGATGTCTACAGCCCCGCCGCACTCAATAGAGGCAGCGCCGGCTGTTTTAGAAATGTTTGTAATCGGCATAAAGCTCTCTCTTCCTCTCTTTCCCCCTGCGGTGCAGCCTGCGGGCCAGCACCGCATGCACCGCGCCGCGGGATGGGGGTTGCTGTCTGCGGCATCCTATGCCCTGCCGCGGCGCCGTGTGCCGTGCCCGCCGCCGGCGCATGCCGGGCGTTTGCGTGTAAACTGCTCCGCCAGGCAGGAAGCGGCGCCCCCGCCCGCATCTTTTGCGCCAAAATGGGCCAAACGGCTTTTTTCAGCGCCCTGTGAAAAGTGTGGTATAATATACCTGCCCGGCGGAACAACCACCGCACGTCCTCCGCCCGCAAGCCGGAGTGCAGCATGGGCCCGGCAAATGTGGTATAATGTGTCCACCTGGTAAATCCGAGCGCAAGCGAAGGAGGAGCCTGGCGGAACAGATGCCGCACCCTTAACGGGGCCGGGCCAAAAGGCGATAGATGGGTTTCGAGAATGTGGTATAATAAAGCCCAAGCACCGGCGCCGGGCAGCGCACAACAGGGTACAGGCCCGTGCAGCGCCCCGCGCACAAAATACCCGCGGCTTTGGCCGCAAAGGGGGATGCACCATGAAAAACGATATTGATGAGCTGCTCAGCCGCGCCTTTGGCCGCCGTGCAGCACCTGCCGGGGAGCCGCAGCTTACGCTGGGGCCGCAGCCCGAAACGCCTGCAGGCAGGCGCCCTGCGCCCAAGGCCGCGCAGGGCGGCCAAAAGCAGCCTGCCCCGCGGCAGGCCGCGCCCATCCCAAAACCGGGCAGCGCACACGGCAGCGGGCCCAAGCCGCAGCATTGTGCGGCGGGCGCAGCATTCCACAAGGGTGCACAAGCGGTAGACAGCCTTCAAAAAAGCGTGCTGGAAATGAACGGTTTTCTGGAGAAAACCGCCGCTGCGCAGCGTGCAGAGCTGGAAGCCATGAACCAAAGCGCGCTGGAGGATATTGCGCGCATCCGGCGCGAAGTGAACACCCCGGCTGTGCAGAACCTTGCCCGCGGCGCGGGTGAAAGCGGGCCTGTGCCGGGCGTGGCGGGCGCCGGGGCCGAGGCCTTCAGCGGCCTGGAGGAAGAGCTGGGCCGCACCGTGCTGGGCCAGCCGGAGTATTTGAAGGCCCTGTGCATAGCGCTGAAGCGCCCGTTTGTAATGGGGGCGGGCGGGCAGGGCCCGCGCAGCGCTTTTCTTATCTCCGGCCCGCAGGGCACGGGCCGCCGCCTTGGGCTGGAGGAAGCCGTGCGCCTGCTGCACCGGCGCAGGGCCTTTGCAAGCGGGGCCGTGATATGGATAGACCTCGCCCTTTACCCCACCCCCGCGCAGGAAAAACTGTTTTTGCAGGACGTATATGCCGCGCTTTGCTGCGACGCAGAGGTGGTGGTGTTCCAAAACCATACAGAGTGCCACAAGGGCTTTCTCACCGTGGTGGCAAACCTCATTACAAAGGGCGAAAGCCCTCTGGCCGGGCGCTATGTGCTGCAGAACGGGCGGCTCATCGATGCAGGCACGGCCCTTGTGCCGGACGCCGTGGCCAGCCTTTCGGCCCGTTCGAAATATCTTGTGCTGTTCACCGGGCTTGCCCCCGCGCGCCTTGCCGATTCGTTCGGCGCGCCGCTGCTGGCCGCGCTGGCGGACGTGTGCGAGACGCATCCCCTCTCGCCCGAGGCACTGCGCGCGATTGCCGAAGTGAAGGGAAAAGAGCTGTGCGAAGCGGCACAAAAGCACCTGGGCTTTTCCCTTTCCGGCGCGCAAAGCCTGGCCGGGCCCGCCGCAGCCGCGTGCGGCACTGCGGGCAGCGCCGCGCCGCTGGGCGAGTTTTTCAGCAGAGCCTACCGCGCGCTGGCGCAATATAAGCTGACGGAAAATGCCGCCGGGCCCGTGGCCCTCTGTGTACGGGACGGCCAGCCCTATGCCGATTTCGGCCGGGGAGCGGTGCCGCTGTCCAGCCTTTTGCCGCAAAGCCCCGGCGGCGCTGCACTGGAGGACGTGAAGCGGGAGCTGGACGCCCTTGTGGGCCTGGCGCCCGTGAAGGAATATGTGCTGCGCCTTGAGCAGAACGTGCGCGTGCAGCAGCGCCGCGCAGCGCAGGGCCTGAAGGCGGGCAGCGTGGCCATGCACATGATATTCACCGGCAACCCCGGCACGGGCAAGACAACCGTTGCGCGCCTTATCAGCAAATATCTCAAGGCCGCGGGCGTGCTGGCCGGCGGGCAGCTTATAGAGGTGACAAGAGCCGACCTTGTGGGCAAATATGTGGGCCACACGGCGCCGCTTACCACACAGGTGATGAACAGCGCCCTGGGCGGCGTGCTGTTCATAGATGAGGCCTACAGCCTGTACCGCGGAAAAGACGATTCCTTCGGGCTGGAAGCCATCGACACACTGGTGAAAGGCATGGAGGACCACCGCGGCGAGCTGGTGGTCATTCTTGCAGGCTACACCAAAGAGATGCAGGCCTTTTTAAGCGCCAACAGCGGGCTGCAAAGCCGTTTTCCGAACATCGTGGAATTTCCGGATTATACGGGTGCAGAGCTGCTGCAGATACTGAAGCTTCAGGCAAAAAGCCGGGGCTATGTGCTGGACGCGCGGTGCGATGCGCCGCTGCTGGCCTATTTCAATGCTGTGCAGCTTGCCCGTGCCCGGCAGGCGGGCAACGGCCGCCTTGCGCGCAACAAGCTGGAAGAGGCCATTCTGGCCGCGGCGCGCCGCACGGCGGCAGACGAAACGGCAGACCTTTCGCTGCTGCTTGCGGAAGATTTCGAACTCTCTGATATAGGCGGATAAAACCGCATGCGCCGCCCTCACAGGTGCCTTTCCTCTTCTGCGGGCGGCCATATGTCCAAAGCAGGCGGGCGCTGCGCTTTGCCTGCCGCCTGGCCGGGAAAATTCGGGCCCGCTGCCGCCCGGCCTTCATATTTTTCAGGCAGTTCTTTCAGCGCCGTCTTTTGCAGCGCCCGCCTGCAGGCCGCTTTTCCTTTGCCTGTGCCCCGCCCGTTCTTTCTGCCTTTCAGCCCCGCCCGCTTCGCCTGCGCCTGAAGGCATAGGCTGTTTATTTCCCGCGGGCTGTTGTTTCTATCTGTATATATACCAAACAGGGGCAGCCCCGCGGGGCTGCCCCTGTTTTATATGCGCGCAGGGCACGGCGCTTACCCGCTGCCCTGCGGAAAGATGTTTATTTCTGCACAGCAGCCCGCTTGTGCCTGGTGCGCGCATACAGCGCACAGCCAAGCGCCGTGCATGCAGCCTCGGCCACCGGCACCGCAAGCCACACACCCGTCATGCCCCACAGCGCCGCCATGGCAAATGCCAGCGGCACCAGCAGAATAAAGCCGCGCAGAAGCGAAAGCACCTGGGCGGGCAGCGCGTGCTCTACCGCCGGAAAATAGGTGCAGAACACGATGTTGGCCCCCATGAATACAGCCCCGGAAAAGTACAGGCGCAGGCCCTGCACTGCAATGCGCAAAAGCGCGGCATCGTTTTCACTGTTGAAAGCCTGCGCCACAGGCCGTGCAAACACAAACAGCCCCAAAGACAGCGCCGCCGAAATGCCCAGAACGGCGGCCATTGCCCAGTGCAGAAGGCGGCGTGCCGCCCGTATGTCGCCCTCACCCCAGGCCCGGCTGGCCAGCGGCTGCATGCCCTGGCCCAGCCCCGTGTAAATAGCTGCCGCCACCAGCGAAAGATTCGCCACCACGCCGTAGGCCGCCACACCCGTGCTGCCCGCCAGCCGCAGAATAATGCTGTTAAAGGTAATCATCACTACACCGGACGAGAGCTGGGCCAGCAGCGCGGGCAGCCCCAGCCAGACGATGCCGCCCGCTGCGGCGGGCCGCGGACGCAGCCGGCGGGCGTGAAAGCCTCTGCGCGGTGAAGCCCAGTGCGGCAAAAGAACAGCAATGCCCAGCACAGGTGCAAGCCCGGTGGCAAACACGGCGCCAAAAATGCCCATGCCGCAGGGAAAAATGAAGATATAATCCAGCACAATGTTGGAAAAGCTGCCTATCACCGTAGACATCATGGCCAGGCGCGGGTTTCCATCGTTGCGCACAAAGCACACCAGCACCCCGTTGAGGATGAACGCCGGGGAAAACAGCAGCATCACCCGCAGATAGGTGTGCGCCATGGCCGCCACCTTGCCGTATGCGCCCAACAGCGCCGCAATGTGCCCCGAACAAAACACCCCCAGCAGCACGCCTGCCGCCGCACACAGTGCCGCCAGGCCCAGCGCATGGGTAAACGCCTCGTCTGCGCCGCGCGCATCGCCCCTGCTTTTGCACACGGCATACCGCGTGGCCCCGCCCATGCCCAGCAGCAGCCCGGCGCCGTAAATGAAGTTATAGGCCGGTATGGCAAGGTTCAGGGCAGCAAGGCCCTGTGTGCCAAGCCCCTGTGCCACAAAAAAGGTATCTGCCAGAATATAGCAGGAATTCGCCAGCATGCCGCCCACACTCATCAGCGTATATTTAGCAAACACGCGCGGCATATGCCCTTCACTCACTTCAAAACCCTCCTACGCGCCGCATCGGGCCCGCCCACGGGCGGGCAATAAAAAAGTGCCCTTTGCTTCGCATCTTCATGGCCTGCTGATGCGAAACCTGGCACTTGTGTTTACCCGGCGGCAAAACTCATCTTATAAAGCTGACCTTAACAGAATATCAGGCCTGCACTTTGTTGTCAAGCCACGCCGGCAAAGGAACCTGCACCTGATAGCTCCACTGCAGGATACCGGTGACGACCACCTGCTCCACCACAAACGCGGGCGGCCGGCCGCCGCGCTGCTGCGCTTGAGCCTGAAGCTGGGCAGTACACGCCTGCCTGTCCGCTTCACAGCAGTTTGCGCACAGATAGTCCCCCGCGGGCAGAATAGTGAGGCCGCGTGTGTCCGGCCAGCGTAGGCATACGGCAAACAAGCGCGACACACCGCCCGCCGTATAAATGCCGGCCACATCTTCAAAAGTATACGAATTGCGCCGCTTTGGGCCAAGCTGGGCGTAAAAATGGTCGTGGTAATGCCACAGGTTGTCCAGCGCAGGGCGCTGCAGCGTGTTGGATAAAAGCAGCACCCGCTCCGGCATCCGCCGCACAAATGGGCCGCCGTTCTCCTGCGGGCCTGCAAGCTTCTTTTCATAATCTGCCCGCGCACGCTTTATTTTTTCTTTTGCCTGCTGAAGGCGCGCTATTTTTTCATCTGCGCTTTTCTCGGCGCTGCGCAGAAATGCAATCAGCTCTTCAAGGCCGTCATATTCCAGCGCCCGGCGGATATCCTTCAGCGAGAGGTCCATACAGCGCAGCGCCTGAATGGTGTTAAGGCGCACAATCTCCTGCTCAGAGTAATAACGGTAGCCCGTCCACTCGTCCCTCACGCCCGGGCGCACAAGGCCTATCCTGTCGTAATGGCGCAGCGTCTCGCTTGTCATGCCCACCAGGGCGGCGGCCTCGCTGATAGAAAAAAGTTTTTTCATATTCGCCTCTTGACTTTTTTGTTACACAAAGGTTTACCATGCTTATTGTACCACACCGCAGGGCTGCGGGCAAGCCGGGCGGCATGCCGCTTCCTGCACAGCACAGCAACAGAAAAGCGAGGCAAATACACATGGTAGAACTGTCGAATGTCACCAAAAATTATGGCCGGGCGCAGGTGCTGCAAAACATCTGCCTCACGCTGGACGAGCCAGGCATTTATTGCCTTTTGGGGCGGAACGGCGCAGGAAAAACTACGCTGCTGAAGGCGATGGCCGGCTATGTGCCCCTTTCACAGGGGCGCATCACGGTAGATGGGCGGCCCATCAGCACAGCCTGCATGGAGACAGGCGTGAGCTATATTGAAAATTTTGCACGGCATTTCAACCTGCCGGTGCGCCGCCTGCTTCACATTGCAGGCGGGCTGGACACAAGCTTCGACTTCGCCTTTGCGCAGGAGATGATGGAGCGTTTCGAGCTGGACGGCGCAAAAAAATTCCGCCAGCTCTCGCTTGGCATGAAGACGATGGTTTCTACCATTATCTGCCTTGCCAGCAACCGCAGCCTTATCCTTCTGGATGAACCGGTGCTGGGGTTCGACGCCATCATGCGCATGGAGTTTTACGATATGCTGGCACAAAGCTGGAAAAGGAGGCCGCGCATCATCATTGTCTCTACCCACATCATAGAAGAAATCGCCCAAACCATTCAGAAGCTTATCATTCTGGACAAAGGCCACGTGCGCTTTTTCGACACGCTTGCGGCCGTGGACGCTATGGCATGCAGCGTCAGCGGGCTGCGGCATGAGGTAGATGCTGCTGTGCAGGGGCAGAACGTCATCGGGCGCGATGACGTGGGCGGGCTCTCCACCGCATATGTGTTCGGCACGCCGCCCAAAGCGCAGGGAAGCCTCTGCGTGGAAAAGCTCTCTTTGCAGGATTTCTTTATCCAGACAGTAAAAGGAAACGGAGGCCGCATCAAATGAAACCTATTTTTACCGTTTTGAAAAGGCAGCTTGCCAGCAGCAGTATCCCCCTGGCGCTTGCGTTGCTGGTGATGCTGCTGGCCACCAGCTCGGCCTCTTCGCCCACCGCGCTCAGCCGCGGCAATTACGCCTGGCTGCCCGCCGCAGCCGCGCCGTTTTTTCTGGTGTTTTACAGCTATACCAAGCTGCTTTACCTGGGGGCCTCCAAAAAAGCGTATTATCTGGGCACACTTGCCTGCTACGGCGTGCTGGCGCTGGGCATGTCGCTTGTGAACACGCTGGTCCGGCTTGTGATAGACCCGCTGAACCATACCCAGGCTGTCATCAACCTGATGGACGTATGCGGATGGTGGCAGAACGGCCCCGTTCTGGCCGCAGCACAGCAGTTCGCCTTTCTGCTGGCATGCATGCTGTTCCTGCACACCCTGCTCTCTATGCAGGCGTACTGGTACGGATGGCTGGCAGACGGCATTCTCATCGCCGTCATCAGTATTTTCACGCCCATTGCCCCGCTGCGCGGCCTGCTGGGCGGCTTTTTCCGGGCCGTGATGCTGAATGCGAACGCCCCCTTCCATCTCGCCGTCTGCACTGCGCTGTGTGCGGCGTTCGCACTGGCGGGGCTTGCAGTGCTGAAGCACAAAACACTTTGAGGCCGGGCATGTACTCCGGAACACCCTGAACCACAGAAAGGAAAAGATAGTATGAAAATCGTTTTACGCCTGCTTGCGGCTGCCGCATGTGCCGCGCTGGGCGCCGGGCTGCTCACAGGCTGCGGCGCGCAGGAGGAAAAATTTGAAGAGCGCCTCTATACGGCGGACGCAGCCTGCACCGCGCTTTCCATCCAGCTGAGCGACCGCACGCTTCAGCTGGAGCCATCTTCCGACGGGCTTATCCACATCATCTGCCATGAAAGCGGAAGCCGGGGATACGATATAGCGCCGGATGAAAACGGCACGCTGGCAGTGACGCAGTGGGAGGAAAACGGCCCACTGGGCCTGCTGCACACCGGCACACCCGCACAGGGGCGCACTGTGCGGGTGCAGGTGCCCGCGTCCCTCACCGGCCTCAGTATCCAGCTTCAGGGGGAAAACCTGGCTCTTCCCGCTCTTTCTGTGCAGGGCCAGGCGGATATCCGCGTGAACAACGGAGACCTCACCTTTGAAATGCTGGATGCGCCCGGCATCCGCCTTGAGGTAAAAAATGGCGACATCAGCGGCACCGTGGCTGGCGCGCAGAGCGGTTATTCCATTACAAGCGAAGTCAAAAAAGGCGAAAACAGCCTGCCCGCAGAGCAAAGCGGCGGCAGCAGGGCGCTTTCCGTCCTTGCCAACAACGGCGATGTGGCCATTGCGTTCACGCCGGAGGCATAAACGTCTTTGGCTTTCAGAAAAAAACGGGCATACCCGCTGCCGGGTTTGCCCGTTTTCATATTGTTATTTCCGCGCACAACGGGCACAAACCCGGACGGCACGCAGTGTCTCATACGGACATCTGCGCCTTGCGCAGGGCCGAAAGGCAAACATCTTTCAGCTGCTGGCCTTCGCCTCCGCGCACGTGAAGCCTGCCCGTGTGGCTGCGCGCGTGGCACAAAAGCGACATACAGTGTTCTCCGCCGTCGAAATACAGCTCCATACAGTTTCTGTCACCCAGAATAAGAAAGGGCACATCGCCGCCGTTCAGGGGCATAGCCTGCACTTGTTCATACCCCTGCCCGATACCGCAGCAGTTGCACTGGCTTCGGTCTGCCAGCAGGGTGCCGCCCTGTATGGCCAGCATCACGCGCTCGCCGGAATCAAAGCAGAAGCAGAATTCCGCTGTTCCGCCTGCCCGCGGGCGGGCCAGGGTACCAGAAAGGCAATATGCCTCCGGAAAGCAAAGCAACTCCTGCCCGGACGGCTGCAGCGCCGCATCAGGCACCGCCTCGCGCCGGCATACAAGCTGTTGCAGTTCGTCAGCGGGGCGCTGGCACAAAAACGGCGTGCCGTCTGCCTTTTGGGAAAGCTCCAGCTCCCGCGGCACTGTGAACATGTTCAGCCAGCCCTCATCCTGCGGGCACATGGCCGAATAGGGCCAATAGCACATCCACGCAATCCACAGCTTCCGCCCGTTCATTTCACCGTATGGATCCCATGCAACGGCCGCGTAAAAATCCCGGCCCCAGTCTGCACGCTGCAGCGGAATACCCGGTGCCGCACGGAATGCCGTGCCGTCAAACTGCCCAAAAAGGAAACGCACGCTGCGGTCCTCTATCCAGCTAAAGGACAACGCCCATATACTGCCGCCCTGCGGCAGGGGGTATTCCAGCAAATCCGGGCATTCATAAATCCAACCTTCGGGGTGAAAGGCATCGTCCTCCACTGTGCTCAGAAGGCGCCAGTGCTTCAAATCTTCCGACGCGTAAAAGCGAAGCTGCGGCCCGGCGGCCACCAGCATCACAAAATACTGCTTGGCCTCGCACCAGAACACCTTCGGGTCACGGAAATCGAGGATAGTATCATCGCACAATACAGGGTTGCCTGCATATTTGTGGAAACGCTGCCCGTCTGTGCTGTATGCAATATTCTGCCGCTGGCCAAGCTGCGGCCGCTCATGCATGCGAGAGGAATAGGCCATGACCCAGGCACCCCTGCCGAAGCCCGCACGGCCCTGCGTGTCAAACAGCGTGCAGCCGGAGATGGCATAACCGGCCTCGTCTGCGCTGAGCGCAGGCGGCAGCACCTTCCAGTCAAACAAGTTTTCGCTGACACAGTGCCCCCAGCCCTTATCGTACCCACGGCATCCAAAGGGGTTCAGCTGATAGAACATGTGGTAACGACCGTCTTTTTTCACAAGGCCGTTGGGGTCGTTGATCCACCCACGGCTGCTGGTAAAATGATACAGCGGGCGGTGCGGTTCTGAAAACAGGCCTTCCCGGCCTGGGAAGGTATCCTCAAAGGCAACCCATTCGCGCCACTGCTGTTCCGGCACGCCCGCTTCCGAATGCAGGGAAACAGGCTGCCCGGTGCAGTACAACGCATCAAAATACACCCAGTAGCCTGCCTTTTCGGGCGGAACCATCTGTACATCGAACAGCCACACCATATCTGCCGCTGCAAGCCGCATGCGCGTCAGCGGCGCGCCGTCCGCCACCGGGAACGCCAGATACCGCCCGTGCGAAGCATACTGCATAGTAAACACAGCCCCCCTGTTACACAACAATGATGTTTTCCAGCGCCTCAAAATCGTCAAAATATTTTCCTGTAATGACAGGACAGGCGTCGATATCGGCTATTTTGTACATAGCAACATCGCCGTACTTGTTTGAATCTACCAAAAAATAAGCCGCCTGGGAATTTGCTATGGCTATCTGTTTGATAGCCCGCTCGCGGCTGTCGTGGCTGGTAAGGCCCATGGTGACGCTGAGGCCGTTGGCCCCGATAAAACTTTTGGTGAAGCGCACGTCCTGCATCATTTGCTGGGCAAACGGCCCCACGCAGGAGCTGGTGCGCATTTTCACATCCCCGCCCACCAGCACACAGACAATGCCCTTTTCCATCAGCTTGCGTATGATTTCAAAAGAGTTTGTCACCACTTTGACATTATTGGCATGGATATAATCTGCGAGGATGCAGTTGAGGCTGGACGGGTCCAGATAGACCACATCGTTATCGTGGATAAGCTCGGCCGCATAGCGTGCGATACGCTCTTTTTCTTCACGGTTGAGCAATATCTTCTCGTTGATGCCGCGCTCGATGTTCTCTTTGCGCATGCGCACGCCGCCGCCGCGCAGAAGCTCTACTTCGCCGCGCAGGGCAAGCTCTTTCAAATCTCTGCGCAGGGTAGATTCAGAGATACCCATTTTCTGCGCCAGGCCGGGCAGGCGCTCCAGTCCGCTGGCCTGCAGGATCTCCAAGATCTGGCTTCGCCTCAAAGTCGGAATCATAGCTATCCTCCATCCTTTGGCCGCGTTCATTTTCCTTTCAACGCCAGGGCTGCCGCACCCAGAAGCGCCGCATGGTACCCCAGCCCCGTATGCAGAAGCTGCACCGGCATCAGGCTGGGGTGAACACAGCTGCAAAATGTTTCCATAATAAAATTATACATGAGTGAAAAGGAATCCGCTACCCCTCCGCCCAAAATAACGGCCTGCGGGTTCAGCACATTCACAGCCGCACCAAGCCCGCGTCCCAGGTAACTGCCAAGCCGGCGGAAACACGCCACCGCCTGCGGCACACCCTGCTGCGCCAGCGCGGCACAGCCGCGCCCGTCCGCCGGAAGGCCCTGGCCCTCCACAAGGGCGGCAAGCTGGCTGTTACGCTTCATCTCAAGCCGGAACATTCTGTCCAGCGCACGGCCCGAGCCGTGCGCCTCCAGGCAGCCCCTGCCGCCGCACGACGGGCACACGCACGGCCTGCCGTATTCCACCTTGATGTGCCCCAGTTCTCCGGCAAAGCCCTTGCTGCCGCGCACAAGGCGGCCGCCGCTTACCACGGCGCCGCCCACGCCCGTGCTCACCGTCACCCAAAGAAAATCGTGCAGGCCGCCGGCGCCAAAGCGCAGTTCAGCCAGCGCACAGGCGTTTACATCATTCTCAATAAGCACGGGGAGGCCGCCCATACGCCCTCCCAGCATGTGCCCTATGGGCTTTCTGTTCCAATCCGGATACGCGCAGTGCACAAGCTTTTGCCCCTTTTCATCCACAATGCCGGGCACAGTGGCGCCTATTCCGCTGAGGCACCACACATCAAGCCCCCGCCCGCACAGAAGCCTTTGCAGCGCCTCACAGCAGGCGTCTAGATGAGCTTCACAGTGGGCCCGGCAGGTAGGGAACCGCTCGCTGGCCACTATTGTTCCGTCCTCCTGCACCAGCGCCACAATGGTCTTTGTGCCGCCGATGTCTATTGCGCCTACCATCTCAGCCTGCCGCCTCCTGGTTACGGCGGCGGAAATACTGTGAAAGCACATGATTCAATATCAGGTGCACATCCTCCACCACGCCGTAATTGCGTGAGGGCACTACAAGGCAGATATCAGCCATACTGCCCAGCTTCCCGTCATAGCCGCCTATGATGGCGGCCGTGGTGCAGCCCACGCCGGCCGCAAAGGCCAGCCCATTTACAAGGTTTGGCGAATTGCCGGACACCGAAAGTGCCAGCACCACGTCGCCCGAGTGGCAGAAGTTTTCCAACTGATAAGAAAAAATTTCATCATACGAGATATCGTTGCCCAGTGCTGTTACAATGCCGGTGTTGTCGGAAAGGCTCACCACTTTTGCACGCGGGCACCCTGGCACATTGATGCCCTTGTTGAAATCGCACACCCAATGCGTGGCGCAGGCGGCGCTGCCGCCGTTACCCAGCACAAAGATGCTGCTGCCTTGCCGGTATGCGCTGTACAGCACCCCTGCAAGCGCGTCCAGCTTTGCGGTATCCAATGCGTTCAGCACGCCGCTCAGCTCGGAAAAATATTCTTTTGAAAAACTGCCCAGCTCCATATATCCTTACCTCTTTTCTGCCTTTCGCCCCAGCTGCTGCACCAGCTGGGGCGGTAACTTGTCTGCCCCGCCAAGAGCCTCTGTGTACAATGCCGTGCGGCATACGGCCTCCAGCACCTCCAGCCTGTCATAGGCTGTCTGAAGGCTTACGTCCCACACCAGCACGCCGTGGTTTTTCAAAAGAAGCTGGCTGCAGTGCCCTGCATAGGGGCGCACTGCCTGCACTAGTTCCTGCGTGCCGGGCAACGCAAAGGGGGCCACGGGTACACTGCCCAGAAAAAGGGCTGTTTCTACAAAATAATCATCCGGCACGGGCCGGCCTGCCGCGGCAAAGGCCGTGGCAAACACCGGGTGAGAGTGCAGAACGGCCTGCACCTCCGGGCGTTCCTCGTAAATACACCGGTGTATGGGGAATTCCTTCGACGGCCTGCCGCCTCCCTGCACTGTGCCGTCCGGGGAAACCGCCAAAAGCTCCTGCGGACGGAGAAAGCCCTTATTTTTTCCCGACGGCGTGATGAGAATGCCGCCGTCTGGCAAGCGAAGGCTGAAATTGCCGTCGCAGGCAAACACAAGGCCGCGGCGATAGCTCAACCTGCAAAACCTGCACAGCAGCCTGCGCTGCTCTTCATAATTCATGGTGCCTGCCTCTCCTTCTCTGTGCCCAACAGTTTCTTGCGGGCTTTTTCCAAAAATTGCGGCGAGCCGAAGCTGCCCGATTTCAGCACGAAGCACAGCGGCCCCTCCAGGGCAGTGCACACCGAAACGCCCGGCTCTATTTCTTCGCCCACCCGCATGCCGGTGATGCCAAACCGTCTGCAGAACGAGGCAGAAGTATCGCCCCCGCACACAATGAAGCGGGTGATACCGTGCGTGCCTGCCACTTTTTCCGCCGCTGCAGCAAGCGCATCCGACACTGCCGTGGCGGCCTGCTGCGGTGCGATACCGGCCGCTGCTGCCGCCTGCTTTGTCTGCACAACTGCCTGCGGTGCCGGGTCCGTCTGAATAACAGCCATCGCCGGTGCGCCTGCCGCCTCATATGCTGCCGCAAGGCGCATCTCTTCCGCCTTTCGTCCTTCTGGGGAAAACAGGGCCTGTGTGCGCATGGTGAATACCGGCACGCCCTTCTGCTGTGCGCATTTCACCTGCTGCCTTGTCTGCGGCGTCAGGCTGCCGGCAAGGCACAGAACGCGGGCGTTTTCCCCGCCGGCGGGCCCGGCGGGCGGCAAAGTGTCCGGCCCCTCTTCCATTCCCAGATAATAGGCGATGGCCGAACTGCCGCACACCACAGGCTCATCTTTCAACAGGCCCGCCAACATTGCCAGGTCTGCGTTGTGCCGCACATCAAATATGACATACCCGCCTTCACGGCGGCGCTGTTCTATCAGGCCGCGCAAGCGGCGCCCCTCAGCATATTCGCGCCAGCTCACGTTCGTCACCGGCCTGCGCGTCTGCACCGCCAAAATCTTCACCAGGTTGGATTCCCGCATCGGGTTCACTGGGTCGTTTCGAAATTGGGAATCTTCCAACTTCTCACCGTACACATAGTGGATGCCGTCCAGCGTGGTGCGCCCGTTGTCTGGGAAGCCCAGCACCACGGGTGCGAAGTTCAGGCCCAGGGCGTCCAGCATAGCGTCAAACTCAGGTCCGATATTGCCGCGAAATACTGAGCATTGCTTGTTGATGTACTGCTGTACCCCTTGGGAAGAAAACTTCTTCACCACGCGGAACACGCGGTTATACGCCTCCTCAGGGGGCAGAAAGCGCGAGTCGGTGTCCACCACCAGCTTCTCTCCTCCCGCAAACCCGGCCTGCTGCCAGAAGGGAAACGGATACAGCACGGCCGGGTGCCCGCTCTTCCGATACATCAGGCCAATGTCGTCCGCTCCGGTGATATCATCTGCTACTGCCAGCACCTTTTTCATTGGCTCAGGCCTCCTGCGCAGCGTACAGGTCTGCCTTGCCCTCGCTGAGCAGATAGTTTGCAATTCGGTCTTTCACAAGGGCCTCCACGGCACAGCAGGCGGCCTGCAGGGTCTGTGCGGGGCATGCGTTCAGCTCAGCCTCTGTCATGTGGCCGGTACGGCCCACTACTTCCAACATGGCAAGTTCAATGTCTGTGGCAATATTCACCTTGCACACACCGCCTGTAGGCATCTGCACAGCCTTCACCACCATCTCGCTGGGCACGCCAGAGCCGCCGTGCAGCACCAGCGGCGTGCCGGTAAGGCGGTTGATTGCCTCCAGCCTGTCGTAAGCTATCTTAGGCTGGCGCACTGTGTATACCCCATGCGCCGTACCCACGGAAACGGCCAGTGCATCCACGCCCGTCTGCATGCAGAACTGTTCTGCCTCCTGCGGCACAGTATATTGTTCTTCGTCCTTGTCTGTCTCTACAAAATCGGTAGTTCCTATTTTTCCAAGCTCGGCCTCCACGCTTACGCCGTGGCTGTGGGCAAATTCCACAACGCGCTTTGTTCTGGCGGCATTCTCTTCAAAATCCCATTCCGAGGCGTCTATCATCACCGAGGTAAAGCCACACGCCACCGCCTGACGGATAACTTCAAAATCTTTGGTATGGTCCAGATGCAGAGTGATGGGGATATCCACTGCCAGCTCTCTGCACACGCGGTAAAACTCCTCTGCAAAGGCCCGGATATCCACCTTGTGGCGGTATATCTCCTTTTCAGATATCTGTACGATAAGCGGCGAGCGCAGCGCCATCCCCGCCTGCACGATTGGGCGGATGAGCTTTGTATAGCGCGGTGAAAAAGAACCTACGGCAAACCCGCCCGTCTGGGCAGGCCGCAGGATGTCACTCAATTTCCATATCTTTGTCATGGTTTCCGTCATATCTGTCTCCTCATTTCCTGTTTTGTATCATACCGGCTATCTCCAGATACCGGCTGTAAATGCCGTCATAGCGTTCTGCTGCGCCCGCCTCTGGGCGGAACAGTCTGCCCCTGTCCTTAGGCGGTACAAAGGGAAGGCCGCACACTTCGCACATCAGTTCCACAGCGCCTAGCAATGTGCCCTCCTGTATACCGGAACAGAACACATCCCTGTGCAGCACATCTGCCTTGCGCTGCATCCATGCGGCAGAACGGCATGCACCGCCTGCAGCACACACCGGCGCCTGCTCCGCCTGCGGCACGCAGGCAAGGACGCATCTCTCCCACAGGGAAAGGCCCTCTACCACAGCGTTCACCATTTCGCCCCAGCCGCATGCCGGTGTCAGGCCCCAGAACACGCCGCCAAGGTCGGCACGGTAGGTAGGCGTACCTGTGCCGGAAAGCCAGGGAAAGAACATGGCCTGTGCCGGGCCTGCGCTTTTTTCGAGTGCCCGTTCCACCTCTTCATAGCTTATTTCATGCCCCGGCAACGCGCAGCGCACCCACTCCATGCATAAACCTGCAGAAGGGATATTCGCCATCCAATACTGCCTGCCCGGCCGCACGAAGGGCCCCCAGGTCAGCCCGGCCTCAAAGTCGGCCGCCTGCAGCGGGCGCGCCGCGCGGGTTCCCACAAAAGTCTCAGCCGTTCCCATGCTGTTGCAGATGCTACCTGGCCTGCTGTGCGCCGCGGCCAGTGCGGCGCACAGATGGTCGTGCCCGCACAGGGCCACCGGCACATGCCCGGCGCCGGGAAGCCAGCCTGCCCGCAGAAAGCCCGCCCGGCTGCCCGACGGCATTATTTCCGGCAGGCCGCCTCCCGCAAGGCCGAAAAGCTCCATGCGCTCGTGGCTCCATGTGCCGAGGCCTATATCATATAAATAGGTGCGCGCGGCAAACGTAGGGTCTGTGACACAAGCGCCCGTCAGGCGCATCACCAGCCAGTCACAGGCAGAAAGCCAAATGGTGCCCTGTGCAGCGCGCTGTGCAGCGTCAAGGGCCCAGCGGTATTTATAGGCACCATACTTATAGCTATTGCGCAGCCCCGTCTGCAAAAAAGCAGCACGGGCCTGCCCTTCAAGCGCCTGCGCCATGGGCCCAGTGCACTGGTCAAACCAGGGAATAATGCCGGAAAGCGGCTTCAGTGTGCCTCGCTCCAGTAAAATGCCTGCCTCTGCCATGCCTGTTACGGCAATTCCCTCAAAGCTATAGCTGCGGCTTAATTGCCGCAACTGGCTTTCAATCAGCCCAAACACCTCGTCCGGGCAATAACCGCCGCCACCCCGGGCCGGTTTTGGTGTGCTGCTGCGCAGGCAGGCAAGCAACTCGCCCGTTTGGGAAAATACCGCTGTTTTCAGATTCGTGGTGCCAAAGTCAATTCCGATGTAGCCGCGTTCCATCTGCTTCTCCTTCCAGACCTGCCAAATCTTCTTTTAATTTGCGCACACCCAGAAGCGGGCTTGTCAGCACTTTATTGCGGAATGCCGGGTTCAGCGCCTGTGCGGCACTTGCCATGGATGCCTGTGCCAGAACAAGGGTATCCGCTCCCGGCGCCTGCCGGGCCATTGCCCGCGCTATTGCGGTGTCATGTGCCGTCCGGTCACCGCGCATCAATGCATCGTAGGCTCCTTCTACCAGAACGGTGCATATGGTGCAGCTGGCCCCGCTCTCCTGCGCTAAGCGGCGTATCAGGCGCTCTGTGGGCTGCAAGGTGCTGGCCAGTGTGGCAAACACAGCAATAACTCCGCCGCGCCGCACGGCTTCGCGTGCCATGGCCTCGTCTATACGGTACACCGGAATGGGCAGCATCGCGTCTGCTTCTTGTGCGAACTCACCCACAGTAGAGCAGGCGCTGAGAACAGCCTGTGCCCCGTTGCGGCAGGCGATACGCGCATACTCTAGCCACCGCTCGCGTACCCATGCGACATTCTTGCCCGCATTCATATCGCCCAGAATAGAGTCATCCAGAATATGGTTCACCTCTATTTCCGGCATCTCGCTGTGTATCAGCTGGCCTAAACTGTTTATAGTAGCAGGTGTGGTGTGGATGACGGTGAGTTTCATGGCTGTCACTCTCTTTTCTTTGTGTTCCAGTTAGGGGCAGGCGCCCTGCTTGTTAGGTAGACGATAACACATTTTTTATTTTTTTTCAAGTTTTTCCAAAAACTTTTTCTTTCCAATTTCATTTTATTTCACCATATCAAAAAGAATATACAGTATTTATTTCGTATATCTTTTTATTTTTACCAATATCTCCTTATTTTTTCCATTTCTTCTCCCTAGTCGCAAAATTTCCAATTGATTATTTTTGAAAAAAAATAAAAAAAAGTGAACTTATTTTATTGACAATGAAAAAACAGCGTGCTATGATAACAGCAATCAGAGAAGTTCCGGCCTGCCGGGCTTCCATATTACGCAAACTGAAACCAGGAGGAAAAAAGATGAAAAAGGTTATCGCACTATCTTTAAGCGCCCTTTTGGCTGTATGCCTGTTTGCAGGCTGCAGCCCGGCGTCTTCCGGCAGCTCTTCCACAGCCGGGTCCGATTCGGCCGCACAAACAGTAGAAATCTCGCTGCTCAATAGCAAGCCGGAGATCACCGACGCCCTTGAGGCCGCTGCCGAACAGTATGCAAAAGAGACCGGGGTTTCCATCACCGTATATGAGACAGATGCACCCGGTGACTACATGACAGAGGCCTATGCCTCCGGCGACCCCACCACCATGGCGTTGGTGGACTATGCCAACGTAAAAGACTTCTCTGCAGAATATCTGCTGGATATGTCTGCAGAAGAATGGGTGAAGGATGGCGGCGAAGCCTCCGGCGCTTACTTTGACGGAAAATTGTACGGTTTCCCGTTCGCGGTAGAGGCACGCGGCATCATCTACAATAAAACGGTGCTGGACGAGCTGCTGGGCGAAGAGTTTGATCCTGCCCAGTATGCTACCCGTAGTGCGTTCGAAGGGCTGCTTGCCACGCTGCGCGAAAAAGGCATGCAGGATGGCATTGTGTTGAATGCGGACGACTGGTCCATCGGCTCTCACTATCTGCAAACCATGTACAGCCTGTATGACGGCACCATGGAGGGCGGCTACGAGTTCACCCGACAGCTCACAAGCGGGGAGCTTTCCATTGCAGATTCCGATGCGTATAATGAGGCGTTCGACACTCTGGATATGCTGATGGAATACAATTACAATAAGGCCGACCCTCTGGCGGCAGACTATGACATGAACGCCAGCTACTGCGCGGACGGCACTGTGGCCTTCTGGCTGAACGGTACCTTTGCCTGGCCTGATTTCTCTGAATTTGCAGAAGATGGCGTAGAATACGGCGTGATGCCCCTGCCCGTCAGTGAGGAGAGCGCCGGCCTAGGCAAACTTTCTGCCGGCGCCACCAAGTACATTGCCATCGACAAGGCCTATGCCACCGAGGAACAGCAGCAGGCAGCCCTTGACTTCCTGAACTGGCTGGTATACACGGAAGAGGGCAATGACCTGATGGTGAACCAGTGCGGCATCGTGCCCGCTTTCTCCAACATCACGCTGGAAATGAACAACCCCTTCAATATCTCGCTGCAGCAATACATTGCGGCCGGCAACACCATCTGCGCGTTCAGCGACCTCCCCTCCGATCACCGCAGCGCCCTGGCCGGCGAAATGCAGAAATATATCGCCGGCGAAATTTCCCGCGCAGACCTTGCAGCCCTGCTGGACGAATACTGGCAGGCTCAGGCGTAACGGCCGCACGGCATCATGCACAGCAGCCGCTTTCCCCTTGCGCCCGTCCTCTGGCGGTGCAGGCTAAAACGGCACGCCACATTTGTAAAAAATAACAGCGGGGAGACAACGAGTATTCTCGTTGTCTCCCCGCTTTGAAAGGAAACAGACGTATGAAACGCAGTTCTTCCTTTTTTGAAAAGACGAAGACCTTTCTGTGCTTTGCCGGCCCAAGCCTGCTTATTTTCTCCCTGGTCGTTGTCATTCCCATCTTTTACGGCATATACCTTACTTTTACAGACTGGGACGGCATTGCCAGCACTAAAAATTTTGTATGGTTTGAAAACTATATCGCACTGTTTCAGGACGAGGCGTTCTGGGCCTCGCTGTGGCTGACAATCAAATATGTCTTTCTCTCCGTTATCCTCATCAACCTGCTGGCCTTTTTTCTGGCTTATGGCCTCACCAGCGGTGTGCGCGGCCAGAATTTTCTGCGTGCCGGCTTTTTCACGCCCAACCTCATCGGCGGCGTAATATTGGGGTTTATCTGGCAGTTCATCTTCAGCCGCGTTACTGTACAGCTGTATGAATATATCCCCGTTTCACTTCTGGAGCGGTCGTGGCTGTCCTCCCCCGAAATGGCCTTTGCCGCGCTTGTCATCGTCACGGTGTGGCAATATGCGGGATATATGCTGCTCATTTATATATCCGGTTTTGTAAGTATCCCGTCCGACCTGATAGAGGCGGCCAGCATCGATGGCGCAAGCGAAGCGCAGATTATGCGGCGCATCCGCCTGCCGCTGATGGTTCCTTCGTTCGTCATCTGTCTGTTTTTGTCCATCACGCGCTGCTTCAAAGTGTATGACCTGAACATCTCCCTCACAGAGGGCGGGCCCTACAACTCTACCAAACTAGTGGCCATGCATATTTACACCAAGGCCTTTGAAGAGCACCGCTATGGCGTGGGGCAGGCAGAGGCTATCGTACTGTTTCTCATCATGGCGGCCATTGCCCTCACGCAAGTATATATCGGCAAAAAGATGGAGGTGGAAGCATGAAAAACACGCCCCGCACCCATTCCGCCCGGCGCCGGGCAGGTTCGGTCCTCAAAACGGCTGCGCTGTATTTTTTCTTTGTGCTGTATATGGTCCCCTTCCTGATGGTGCTGATAAACTCGTTCAAGCGCAAGGCCAGCATCATCAAATATCCGCTGGACCTTGTGGACAGCGAGGGCATGCAATTTGAAAACTATGTAACGGCCGTCGAAAAAATGGATTTTCTGAAGGCCTTCGGCAATTCACTGATTGTCACGGCATGCAGCATTGTATTCCTTGTGCTTCTTTCCTCTATGATGGCATACCTGTTCGCGCGCAAGAACTGGCGCGCGTGCCGCATCAGCTTTTCCCTGCTGCTCGCCTCCATGATACTGCCCTTCCAGGTAGTCATGATTCCGCTGGTATCTATCTATGGCGCCCAGCTGCAAATGCTGAATTCCCTGCCCACGCTTATTTTCATGAACATCGGCTTCGGCGTCAGCCTGTGTACCTTTATGTGCCACGGCTTCATCAAATCCAACATTCCTGTAGCGCTGGAAGAGGCCGCCACCATCGACGGATGTTCGCAGTTCAAATGTTACTTCCGCATCGTTCTGCCCCTTTTGAAGCCCATCCTTGCCACCATTTCCATTCTGGAGACACTCAGCATCTGGAACGACTACCTGCTTCCCTCGCTGGTGCTGCGGCGTAAAGAGCTGTATACGCTGCCCATCGCCATCCGCACGTTCTACGGCACTTTTTCAAATGATTACGGCTATATTATGGCCGGGCTGGTACTCTCCATCGTGCCAGTCATCATTGTGTATCTGTGCCTTCAGAAGCACATCATCGGCGGTGTGGTTGCCGGGGCTGTAAAAGCCTGAGGCCAGCCCAGTTATAAAAAAACAACGGCGCCGCGGGGCTATCCCCACGGCGCCATTTATTCATCTTATTTATTTTTTGCGTAGGGCGGCAGAAGGCTTACAGCGTAAGGCTTGGTGCAGTGTAAGTGCGCGCTTTCAGCTCGACATCCAGCATATACAGGCCCTTTGCATCCGTGCCGAACAGCTCCATCTTCGTGATGAGGTCGTTCGCATTGGTTTCCTCCTCACCCTGCTCTTTCACAAACCAGTCGAGGAACTGCATGGTGCGGTAATCATTCACCTTCTGCGAGACCGCATACAGGGCGTGGATCAGGCTGGTGACATACTCTTCATGCTTCAGGCCGGCCTTCAGCGGGTCCATCAGGGCATTCATGGGCACATCCGGCTTTGCAATGGCTTCCAGCGTCACCGTCTCGTTGTTGTTCTGCAGATACTGCAAAAACAGCAGGGCGTGGTCACGCTCCTCCTGCGCCTGCACATTATACCAGTTGGCAAAGCCATCCAGGCCTTTGCTCTTGTAAAAATTAGAGAAATCCAGATACAAATAGGCGGAGTAAAATTCCTTGTTGACCTGCTCGTTCAAAAGCCGTTTTACATTGCTGTCCAACATGATAAAATTCTCCTTTCAAGCTTTTACTAATAACTATTATCAGTATAGCCCTATTTTCATTTTTGTCAAGCGCCGCAGCTGCTTTTTTAGAAAAACAGCATCGATGGACAGGGCGGGATATTGCCGCCGCCGAGCCCCCGTGCCAGCTGCGTTTCCTAGCATGGCTGGCAGCCCTGTTATCCCGTGCGGGGAGGCCCTGGCGGTGCTTCACAGTCTTCAGCCTATGGCCGGGCCGCGGTCAAAGCGACCTGTACAGCCCGTCCTGCCGGAGTGCGAAGAGAATAACACGGCCGGCGGCGCCGCCATAAAGCTGAAAACCGGGGTTGCCCCTATTTACGGATGCTGCCCTTAGCCGAACAGCCCGGCCGCCATGCCCGCGCACACGCCCAGCACGTACAAAAGCCCGATAATAAACACGTTCTGCCTGGCGCTTTTATTGGCGCGCAGCAGCACAGCCAGCCCCACGCCGGCGGACGTGGAAAGGCCCGCCACAGCCCCCGCAAACGAGAGCTGCCCGGCGGCGTACATCTGTGTAAGCAGGATGCTGGCCGCGCAGTTGGGCACAAGGCCCACAAGCCCTGCCAGCACAGGCTGCCAGAGCCCGGCGCGGGCTACAAAATCCCCAATAGCCTCTGCGCCCACCACATGCACCACGGCGCCCAGCGCCAGGTTGAACAGAAAGATATACAGAAAAATATGCAGCGTATGGCGCAGGGCCGCCGCCAAAACAGACTGCCTCGCCTCGTGGTCGTGACAATCCACATCTTCCGAATGCCCTGAAAAACCTCCGCGCAAATTTTCCGGCATAGCCTTTTTCAGCACTACGTCCAGCAAAAAGCCGGCGGCCACTGCCGCCAAAAGCTTTGCCGCCAAAAGCTTTGCCAGCGCCCCCCACTGCCCCGGCATGGCAACTAAAACGGGAACCGCTTCGTCCGATGTGGCGATGAACACCGCCATCAGCGTGCCCAGCGTGATGACCTTGGAACCATACAGGTTTGCCGCCATGGCAGAAAAGCCGCACTGCGGCACAAGCCCCAGCGCAGCACCCGGCAGGAACCCAAAGCGCCCGCCGCCAGCCAGTACACGCTCAATTTTTTCCGAGTGGCGGTGCTCTAAGAATTCAATAAGCAGGTAGGCCACAAACAGGAAGGGCAGCATTTTCACACTGTCCTCCAGCGCATGATGCAGAATTTCCAATATCATTTCCAAAGGCTGTATTCCTCATTTCCCGGTGCCGGGCGGGCCGGACAGGCTGCGCCCTGCGCAAAACCGCAAGTTCCAATGAAGCGGACCTTTCGCCCGCCGTCTTTCTTATTATAAAGGCACCCCGGCCGGAATGCAAACACCGCAGGGTGCATATTTCCCCGCAAAATGCAAAAAAACACCTCTGCACGCTTGCATCACAGGCCGCGGGCATGGTATGATAACACCGCAGTATGACATATTTTTATCAACCCCCGGCACGGGGCGGCAAAAGGAGTTTTGTTCTCATGCGAGGCATCTATTCTAACGTGACGGACATCCGGCGGCGCGTTTTCACCGAAGTGGCGCGCATGGCATACGAGGGCGGCGATTACAGCCGCATCGAAGAACTTCCGTATAAAATCATCCCCGGCGAGGTAGAGACCTACCGCGAGAGCATCTTCCTTGAGCGCGCCATCGTGGGCGAGCGCCTGCGCCTTTCCATCGGCCTGCCGCTGCGCCCCATTGACCAGCATGCCCCGCTCTCCGCCGGCATCGAGGCCAGCGCTGTGGCTGAAAAATATTACGAGCCGCCGCTTATCAACGTCATCAAGTTCGCCTGCAATTCCTGCCCGGAAAAAAGCTACCGCGTGACGGATTTGTGTCAGGGCTGCCTTGCGCACCCCTGCGTAGAGGTGTGTCCCAAGGGCGCGGTGAGCATCCGGCACGGCAAAAGCGTGATAGACCAGGAGAAATGCATCAAGTGCGGCCAGTGCGCCAACGTGTGCCCCTACGGCGCCATCAATCTTATTGAGCGCCCGTGCGCCAAAGCATGCGGCATGGACGCCATTGGGTCGGACGAGCACGGCCGCGCCACCATCGACCAGGACAAATGCGTCTCGTGCGGCATGTGCCTTGTGAACTGCCCGTTCGGCGCCATTTCCGACAAGGGGCAGATTTTCCAGGTGATACAGGCCATCAAAAAAGGCGAGCGCGTCATTGCCGCCGTGGCCCCCGCCTTTGTAGGGCAGTTCGGCCCGCAGATGACAGTGGAAAAACTTCGCCCCGCCATGAAGCTGCTGGGCTTTGACAACGTGGCCGAAGTGGCCGTGGGCGCCGATTTGTGCACCATTGAAGAGGCCAAGGATTTTCTGCGCGAGGTGCCCGAGCACCAGCCCTTTATGGCCACAAGCTGCTGCCCCGCGTGGAGCGTGATGGCCAAAAAGCTATTCCCCGATTTCGCGCCCTATATCTCCATGGCGCTGACGCCCATGGTGCTCACCGCGCGCCTTTTGAAAAAAGAGCACCCCGGCTGCAAGGTGGTGTTTATTGGCCCGTGCGCAGCCAAAAAGCTGGAGGCCAGCCGCCGCACTATCCGCAGCGATGTAGATTTTGTGCTCACCTTTGAGGAGGTGATGGGCATGTTCGAGGCCAGAGCCATCAATTTTGCCGAGATAGCGGGTGACGAGGGCCTGAATGAAGCCACTGCGGACGGCCGCGGCTTTGCGGTGTCCGGCGGGGTGGCACAGGCTGTGGTAAACGTCATCAAAAACCTGGAGCCCGAGCGCGAGGTAAAAGTAATGGCAGCCCAGGGGCTGCGCGAGTGCAAAAAGATGCTGATGCTGGCCAAGGCCGGCAAGCTGAACGGCTATCTGCTGGAGGGCATGGCCTGCCCCGGCGGCTGTGTAGCAGGCGCCGGCACGCTGCAAAACCCGGTGAAAAGCACTGCCGGCGTGAACAAATACAAGGCCACCGCCGCGCGCAAAACCTCGGACGAAAGCCCGTACGAGATTACCCTGAACCTTCTGCACGATTAACGCAAGCATCCTTCTGCCCCCGCGCCCGCTTTGGGCGGCCATGGGGGCAGTTTTGTTTTTCTGCCTGCAAGGGGCTGTTTTTCATATTTTTTCACCTTGCCTCATATCCATAGCATTAAGTTCTGTGGATGGGGGAATCGGCATGAAGGGCAATCCGGAAGAGCGGGCCGTTGCATTGGGGCAGTTCGTGGTAGAGACGGGGGCCACTGTGCGCAGCGCCGCACAGAAATTCGGAATCAGTAAATCCACCGTGCACAAGGATATCACCGCCCGCCTGGAACGGCAGAACAGAGCCTTATACAGGGAAGTGCAGCGCGTGCTGCGCACAAACAAAGAGGAACGCCACCTGCGCGGCGGAATGGCCACGCGGCACAAATATCACCCGGAGGCATAAAATGCCGTCTGCATGCCGGGGCCGCGCAGACAGGCAAACGGCTTGCCCTGCGGTGCCCGGTACATCATGCGGCCAGCCCTCTGCGGCATGCCTGAAGGCTGCCGCAGGGGGCTTTTTGTCTCTCGCATCTGGACAAAGCCGCTTTGCCCCGCCGGACGATGCAATTTGCGCGCTGCTGTAAGGCTGGGAAAGGCAAGCTGCGGCTGTGTGTCCCCTGCAGGGTGTGCCCTGCGCGGAGGTTTTGCTTTGTACCGCCGGGCCTGTCTTCCCTCCCGCACAGGCGCTTTAACTTGCCAAACCTCAGCACGCTTGTGGCGCACACATGCCGCGCGCCGCCTGCGGCAGACATAGCGTGCCGGAGAGGCCAAGCTGCGGCCGGAAAACAGGCCTGCACGCAGCACAAAGGCCTTCCCTGCAGAGAGCGGGCGCCGGTTATAACCCCTCGGCCGGGCCGGCGGCATGCCTCCACGCATGCCATTTGGCTTCACCCGCATCACCTGCCCCGCCGCTCTGATAAACGCTTTCCAGCCCTGACAGCCCGATGTCAGTGGCCCGCTTCGTTCCATACTGAGTCAGGCCCCCCGGCAAAGCCGGAGGCTTGCGTAAGCTCTGGAAGGGCATACTGCCGGCAAGCCTCTCAAGAGGCACTGGATACTCTGTCTCTTGCATCACCTGCCCCGCCTCCTGTAAACGGGGTTCTTCCCGCTGCGTGCTGCATCTTTTTGGCATTGAATACCCCATCTTGCCTCGTCCGGAACTGTCAGCGAAAGCCCTTTTACTCTCCCCGGCTCAGCCTGGGGTTGTCGTTTCGTTAAAGCAAAAGCTTTTTACGGGGCCTCTCCGTCGGCCGGGCCGGCGGTCTTTCTTTCCAAAGAGGCCAGCGCCGCTGTGCCGCAAGTTTCCCGTGCGGCGAGAGTGTCACCTGTATGCAGGCACCTCTGTGCGGGCACAGCGTGCCCGCACAGCTGCCGCCCCCCTTTCCCTTTGGGTGAAAAGCTGGTATACTGAAAAAAACGCACGGCGCCATGCCGCGCATACAAGCCAGAGCAGAATGAAGGATGGTACAAAGCATGGAACAGATATGGGACTGCATCGTCATCGGCGGCGGGCCCGCCGGGCTTTCTGCGGCGCTGAACCTGCGCCGCCGCGGCAGGACAGTGCTGGTGCTGAGCGGTGGCGCGCCGCTTTTGGAAAAGGCGGAGCTTGTGGATAACTACCTCGGCATGCCGGGCGTGACGGGCAAAGAGATGATGGAGCGGTTTCGGGCGCACACCGCCGCGCAGGGCGCCGTGCTCAAGGCGCAGCGCGCGGGCAATGTGATGCCCATGGGCGGCACCTTTCTGGTGGGCGCGGGCAGCGACATGTATACTTCGCGCGCCGTTATTCTGGCGTGCGGTGTATCGAAAGCAGGCTATGTGCCCGGCGAAGCGGAATATCTGGGGCGCGGCGTGTCGTACTGCGCCACATGTGACGGCATGCTGTACCGCCAGAAGCGCGTGGCCGTATGGGGGCTTTCCCCCGAGGCGCCCGAAGAGGCGGAATTCCTACATTCAATCGGCTGCCGGGTGACCTATATCGCCGCAAAGCGTCCTCAGGCGCTGGCGCAGGGCATTGCATTCGTTTCCGGCGCGGTGACGGCCGTGTACGGCGGCGCCGCCGTGACGGCCGTGGACGTAAAGGGCGAAATGCTGGAGACCGACGGCCTGTTTATCCTGCGCCCGGCTGCCCCACCGGATGCCCTCGTGCCCGGCATCGGCATGGAGAACGGCCGCGTAAAAACAGACGCCGCCATGCGCACCAGCATCCCCCGGCTGTATGCCGCGGGCGACATGCTGGGCGCGCCGCTTCAGGTGGCAAAGGCTGTGGGCGAGGGCCTTATTGCAGGGCTTTGCGCCGCAGAGGACATTCAAAATATGGAAAGGAAGGCAAACGCATGAAACGGCAGGATTATATCTCTTGGGACGAATATTTTATGGGCATTGCGCTGCTGACGGCGCAGCGCTCAAAGGATAATTCCTCGCAGGTGGGCGCGTGCATCGTGAGCAGAGAGAACAAGATACTTTCCCTTGGCTACAACGGCATGCCCATCGGCTGCCTGGACGATGAAATGCCCTGGGGCCGGGAGGGAACGCCCCTGGATACCAAATATATGTATGTATGCCATGCCGAACTGAATGCCATTCTGAACCACGCCTCCGGCACAGGCAGCCTGCGCGGCGCACGCATTTACACCACATTGTTCCCGTGCAACGAATGCGCTAAGGCACTGATTCAGAGCGGAATCCGTGAGGTGATTTATTACGAGGACAAATATCCCGACTCCGACTCTGTCATTGCTTCCAAGCGTATGTTCGATATGGTGGGCGTCACATACAAGCACTATGAAAAAAGCGGCCGCAGCGTCACGCTGTCACTGTGACGGGCCGCAGCGCAGAAAGCACGGTCCCTCTCAGGGTCTTTGCCGGCCGGGCCCACCCACCACAGGCTTATTCATTCATTGTTCTTCTATTTCACGCGCCCTCTGCGGCTTTAGCATCCGCAGGGGGGCTTTTTTCAGCCCGGCGTTTTCTTCCGCCTTTGTTTTGCAGTATTTGCCCCCTGCACCCGGAAAACATCCGGGCACAGAGAAAGTGTTTTCGTGCCGCTGGCTCTGCCGGTGATTCCCGCTTACAAACAAAAGCGCCCCGGCCAAGGGCGCGCTGCCGCAAAAAATACCGGTTCTGGCTGACAGTTTTGATGCCTGATGCACGCAAAAAGCCCGGCAATCCGTCAGGATTGCCGGACTTTTTTGCACATCGTTCGTCCCAAACCGCCCGGCCGAAATGCACAGCACCCCGGAAGCGGCGATTTTTGATGCAGGGCAGGGAGGATTTCCACAGGCACCCTTTGCGGCTGTCAAGGAAATCTGAAGAGGCCATACGCAAAAATTGCCTTTTAGGGACGATGCTTTCTTTTGGCAACGCGCCAGCGGGGCGGTTTTTGCTGGTGGCCGGGGTGCGCCCGCAGCAAGAGGGCGCGGCAGGCAAAAATGTATTACCCCTTCTCACCCGTTTGGGCATACATCACCCATTCGGCCACATTTACGGCGTGGTCACCAATCCGCTCAAAATATTTGGCCGCCATGCCAAGGTCCAGCGCGGCATGGGCGTCCAGGGCACCATCGCGGATAAGCGCCACGGCCTCCGTCTTCACACGGTCAAACAGCTCGTCTACTCTGTCGTCGTTTTCTTTCACGCGGGCGGCAAGCCGGATGTCGCCGTCCACAAAGGCCTGCACGCTCTGCTTCACCATATCCACAGCGGCCAGCGCCATTTCAGACAGATGCACTTTGCCTGAGAGCTGTGCCTTTGCCAGATAGGGCGAAAGCTCGGCAATATCCACCGCATAGTCGCCCACGCGCTCCAGGTCCGATATCATTTTCAGCGCGGCTGAAATGTTGCGCAGGTCCGTCGCCACCGGCTGTTGGCGCAGCAGCAGCCGCATGCACAGCGCCTCGATATTGCGCTCGGCGCGGTCTATGTCCTCCTCGGCGGCCTGCACCTCTTCCTTCAGTTCCGGCTTGCTGTCTGTGATAGAGCTGACGGCAAGCGCGATAGCCCGCTCACACGAGGTACCCATGCCCATCAGTTCTTTATGCATGGTATGAAGGTCTCTGTCAAATTCGGAACGCATCAGCCGAACCTCCCTGTGATATAATCTTCCGTGCGTTTGTCCAACGGGGTGCTGAACAGTTTTTCCGTGGGGCCAGATTCCACCAGCTCGCCCAGCAGGAAAAACGCCGTTTTATCTGAAATGCGCACGGCCTGCTGCATGTTATGCGTGACAATGACAATGGTATAATCTTTTTTCAGCTGGGCACACAGCTCTTCTATTTTTGAAGTAGAGATGGGGTCCAGCGCGCTGGTGGGTTCATCCATCAAAAGCACATCCGGCTTCACAGCCAAAGCGCGCGCAATGCAAAGGCGCTGCTGCTGGCCGCCGGAAAGGCCAAGGGCGCTTTTCTTCAGCCTGTCTTTCACTTCGTCCCAAATGGCTGCGCCGCGCAGGGCCTGTTCCACAATGGCATCCAGTTCTTTTTTGCTGTGCACGCCGTGCAGGCGCGGGCCGTAGCCCACGTTGTCATATACGCTCATGGGAAAGGGGTTCGGCTTCTGAAACACCATGCCGATTCGCTTGCGAAGCAGCGTCACATCCAGCCCTTTTTCAAAAATATCCCGCCCGCGGTATAATATTTTTCCCTCCACACGCACGCCGGGCACAAGGTCGTTCATACGGTTCAGCGTTTTGATGAAGGTGGATTTCCCGCACCCCGACGGCCCGATAAGGGCCGTGACGGCGTGTTCGTCCACTGTGAGGTTTACGTCCTTCAGCGCCTGAAACGTGCCGTAATACAGGTTCATATGCTCCGCACTGAGAACAGCGCAGTTTTCCATATCGTTCTTCCTTTCTTTGCGCGCTCAGCGCTTTTTGGCTGAAAGCCTGTTTTTGGCCAGCTTTGCCGCGCCGTTCACACACAGCACCAAAACCATCAGGATGGCCGCAATGGCAAAGCCCACGTCGAATTCACCGCGCTCGGATACATACATATACAGAGCCACACTGAGGCTGCCGCCCGAACGGGTGAACGCGGCAAACATATTGGAGGCTACCACCGTGCCTACGCCTGCTGTAAACAGCAGCGCGGCAGATTCACCCACAATGCGCCCCACGGCCAGAATACACCCCGTGACGATGCCGTCCAGTGAGGAGGGCAGCACAATGGTGCGTATCATGTGCCATTTTGAAGCGCCAAGGCCCAGCGCGCCTTCACGGTAGCTTTGCGGCACGGTCTTCAGTGATTCCTGCGTGGTGCGGATGATTGTGGGCAGTATCATCACTACCAGCGTGCATCCGCCGGACAGCAGGCTTGTTTTGAAACCCAGCATCTGGCAGAAGAACAGCATGCCCACAAGGCCGTACAAAATAGAGGGGATGCCCGCCAGCGTCTCGGTGGCAAATTCCACTGCCGCAGCAAAGCGTCTGCTTTTCGCATACTCTGTCAGATACACCGCCGCGCCCACGCCAAGCGGCAGCGAGATAAGAAGCGTAAACAGGATGAGATACAGCGTGTTCAGAATGTTCGGCAAAATGCCGATGGTTCCCTTCATCATACTGGGCGAAGTGCTGAGCAGCTGCCAGGTGACGTGCGGCAGGCCGCGCACAAGGATATAGCCGATCAGCGCCACCAAAAGCGCAATGGTAAGCCCTGCGCCCAAAAGCACAAGGCCCCTGGTAACGCCGTCAAATACGCGGCGGCGCACAGGGCGCTTTTCAAAATCATCCATTTTTCTCCCCCCGTTTCAGGAAGATATTCAGCACGGCATTGATAACCATAATGAAGCAGAACAGCACCAGCGCAATGCTGAACAGTGCCTGGCGCTGCAGGCCGCCCGCATAGCTCATCTCTTTGGCAACGGCGGTGGTAAGGAAAGTGACGCTTTTGAACAGGCCGGGCATATTGGCCACATTGCCGGCCACCATCATCACGGCCATTGCCTCGCCCACAGCGCGGCCTATGCCAAGCACCACACCCGCAGCAATGCCGCTTTTGGCCGCCGGGATGCTCACCTTGAACACGGTCTCCATCTTTGAGGCGCCCAGCGCCAGGCTGGCCTCCTCATATTCGGGCGGCACGGCCAGCAGGGCCGTCTCGCTCACTGATATGATGCTGGGCAGTATCATCACGGCCAGCACCAGAATGGCTGCCAGAAGGCAGGTGCCGTTTTTCAGCCGGAACATATCCATCACGGCCGGCACCAGAACCATCATGCCCACAAGGCCGTACACCACACTGGGGATACCTGCCAGCAGCTCCACTGCGGGGCGCACGATTCCCGCGGCACGCTTGGAGGCTACTTTGGAAAGATATACCGCGCACATCAGCCCCACGGGCACGCCCAGCAGCGCTGCGCCCAGCATACCCCACACACTGGTGAGGATGAATGGCAGGATGCCGAATTTCGGCTCTGCCGCGGTAGAGGCCCATTCCGTGCCGAACAGAAAATCGGCAATGCCTATCTCCCGGATGGCGGGCAGGCCCGCAATGACAAGGTATGCCGTGATGAGCACCACGGCAGCAATGCTGACGGCGCCGCAGAAAAAGAACACGCCGTTCATCACTTTATCCAGCGCCTGGCGGAAACGGTACAGCCTGGACGCCTTGTGTTTTCCATTTTCCATATATTTTGTGTGCCCCTTTCCACGAAGAGCCGGAAGCCGGCACACAGGCCGGCTTCCGGTTCATTGTTCAGCCCTTTTCTTATTTTGCAAGGGGCACTGCTCCGGCCTGCGCAATGAGGTCGTCCGCCTCGCCGCCGATGGCGAAGTCGATAAATGCCTGGGCCGCATCGCTAAGCGTCTCGCCCTTCTTCGTCACGAACACGAACGGGCGCTGAATGGCATATGTGCCGTCCTGCACTGTGGCCTCGCTGGCCTCCACGCCGTCTACCGTTACGGCCTTCACCTTTTCATCCACCGCGGAAAGAGAGGCATAGCCGAAGGCGTTGGGGTTAGAGGCTACCGCCGCCAGAACAGCGCCGGTGCTGGTCAGCTCCTGCTCGTACACGCAGGCATCTTCCACCCCCACGATGCTTTCGAAGCCATCGCGCGTGCCGCTGCCGGCCTCACGGCCCACCAGCACAACGGGCGCATCCGGGCCGCCCACTTCGCTCCAGTTGGTAATCTCGCCAGTGGCGAGGCCCTTGATCTGCTCCAGCGTCAGGTCTTCCACTGTGTTCTCGTTGTTCACCACGATGGCAATGCCGTCCAGTGCGAACACGGTGGCGTCCAGTGTCTCGGCCTCATCATCCTTCAGCGCGCGGCTGGAAAGGCCAATATCCAGCGTGCCCTCGCTGGCGCCGGTGATGCCGGCGCCGGAGCCGGTGGGGTCATAGGTGACGTCCACATCGGGCTGCACTTCACGGAAGGCCTCGGTGAGGATGCCGATAACGCTCTCTACAGAGGTGGAGCCGCCGGTGGTGACGGCGCCGCTGAGCGCGGAAGCGGCAGAAGATGCCGCCCCGGACGACGCAGGCGTACTGGCCGAGCCAGCCGCAGAAGAAGCGGGCGTGCCGCCGCACGCGACAAGCGAAAGCGCCAGAGCGCCCGCAAGTAAAGAAGCTGTAATTCGTTTCATAAGTATGTCCTCTCCTTTTTGTCTTGTTCCATTTCTCTCGGGACGCGTTTAGTATAGCCCGCGCCCTGTAAAATTCGAAAGCACCGCCGCGTCAAGGTTTTGTAAAAGGTATGTCATGACCCATCCCGCCAATATGCGTCAAAAAGCCCCGCAAAGCCGTTGCGGCTTTGCGGGGCTTTTGTAAAATATGCTGCGGTGCACAGGGGCGGCATCTGCGCAGGAGGCCGGGCCCGGTTTTCTTTACATGCCAGGCCCCATGGCAGCCGTCGGGCCTGCCATAGGCATTTCTATCCCTTGCCGCCCGAAGCCATGGGCAAAGCCGCCCTGTGCTGTCAGAGGGGAGGCTTATACTCTGCGGCGGCAAAATTTTCCGCGGCCTTCCCTACGGCGGGCACCGAAAAAGCCGGCGCGGCTGTGCGCGCAAAAGCGCCTTTCAGGAAAGGCTGTTCCCCTTCAAGGTGAAAATATACTTTTACACAGAGCAGACGCTTTGCCCAATCAGCTTTTTGAGCACCTGTGCCATAATGTCTACACCGCGGCGGATGGCATCCTCCGACGGGGTGGAAAAATTCAGCCGGACGCCCTGGCACGGCGCCTCGCCATCCACATAAAAGGCGCTGCCCGGAATGACGGCCAGCCTGCGTTCCAGGCAGGCCTGCACAAATTCCGGCACGCGCACAGCCTGCGGCAGTTTGGCCCACAGGAACATGCCGCCCTGCGGCGCTTCAAATGCTATCTGCGGACATTTTTCGCGCAGAAGCTGCGCCATCAGGGCCGCCTTGCGGCCGTACATGGCGCTTACAGCACGGATGTGCGCGTCCATGTCCATGGTGCGCAGCAGCTCGGCGCACACGCGCTGCGCCCACACGTTGGTGTGCACGTCGCTGCCCTGCTTTGCCACCACCATGCTTCTGGCAAGCTTTTCATCGCACGCACAGAAGGCAAGGCGCATGCCCGGGCACAAAATTTTGGAAAAGCTGGCCGCATAGATGACGCTGTTGCCCTCGTCCATGCTTTTGATGCTGGGCACGGGCGCGCCTGCAAAGCGCAGCTCGCCGTAGGGGTCGTCCTCCAGCACGGGCACACCGTACTTCTGCGCCAGCGCCAGCACGCCCCGGCGCTTTGCAACGCTCATCGTCTTTCCGGTGGGGTTCTGGAAATTGGGGATGCAGTAGAAAAAGCGGGGCTTTTCCGGCGCGGCAAACACAGCTTCCAGCGCGGCAAGGCTCACGCCGTCCTCCTCCATGGGCACGCCCGCCAGCTTTGCGCCGTAGCTGCGGAAGGTGTTGTAGGCGCCCAGAAAGGCGGGCTCTTCCACGGCAATGGTGTCGCCCTCGTTGCAAAGGCATTTCGTGGCAAGGTCCAGCACCTGCTGGCTGCCGGTGCAAAGCAGCAGGGCATCCTGCCCGCGCACCCGCAGCTCGTGCCGGTTGGCAAAGCGCCGCACCTGCTCCAGCACGGCGGGCACGCCCTCTGTGACGGAGTATTGCAGCATGCCCACGGGGTCCTGCGCAAGCAGGCGCGCCGAAGCCGCGGCAATTTCTTTTTCCGGAAAAGATTCGGGCGCGGGGTTGCCGCCCGCAAAGCTGATGAGCGATGGGTCGTTCATCTGTTTGAGTATCTCGCGGATGATGGACGGCTTCATGCCGCGCATGTTTCGGGAAAGCGTATATTCCATTGGGCCGGGCCTCCGTTTCATTGAACAGGGAAACCACCGGCCGGGCCGGTGGGGCGCCCTGTAAAAGTTTTTTGTTTCCGGCAGCGGGCAAAGCAGACTTCCGGAAACAGATGAACAGAAATAAAAGGCTTTGCTAAAGGGGCGGCGACGCGCGCGGAATAAAATCCCGTGCATATTGAGGCGCGGGCCGGTACAGGCCGCGGCCCCGCAGGCGGCTATGCCTTGGGCTCATCCCCGTCCTGATGGTAGGGTGCATAGCTGTGGTCTACCGTCACAACGGTATAGTATTTCATTTCCTGCGTATCCTTTTGCTGCGCAAGCTGCTGAATGCGTGCGCGCAGCGCGGCGTCGTCCAGCGCAAAGCCTGCGGGCACCACCACATCAAAAATAAGGTTGGTGTGCGTGGGGCCGCGCACCGTGCGGAAATCATGCATGGAAAGCTGAGGCGAAATGGTTTTCAGCTGCCCCTCCACCCAGGCGCGCAGCGTACCCACGGCGCGGTCGCCCGTCTGGATGGGGTCGTAGTGGATGACAAGATGAATGTTGTCATTATCGTGAAAATCGCGCTCGATGTTATCGATGATGTCGTGGCTCTCCAGCACGTCCTTTTCCGCAGCCATCTCTACATGCACGCTGGCAAAGCAGCGCCCGGGGCCATAGTCGTGCACCATCAAATCGTGCGTGCCTAAAACGCCATCATAGCTCAGCACCTTGCGGGCAATATGCTGCGCCAGCTCCTCGCTGGGCGCTTCGCCCAAAAGAGGGTCTACCGTTTCCTTTATAAGGCCAATGCCGCTGTAAAGGATGAACAGCGCCACGGCAAGGCCCATCCAGCCGTCCAGCACAAGGTGTGTGGCCTGCCCCAGCACCAATGCAGCCAGCACCGCCGCCGTGCTGATGACGTCGTTGCGGCTGTCGGTGGCGGTTGCCTCCAGCGTGGCCGAACCGATGCGCCTGCCGATGGTGCGGTTGAACATTGCCATCCACAGCTTTACGCCGATGCTGCCTGCAAGCACAGCCACTGTCAGCCAGCTGAAGGCCACGGGCGTGGGGTGCAGAATCTTGTCAAGGCTGGTGCGCGCCAGCTCGAAGCCGATGACGATGATAAGCACCGACACCGCCAGGCCCGCCAGATATTCAATGCGCGCATGGCCGTAGGGGTGCTCTTTGTCCGCAGGCTTGGCCGAAAGCTTGAACCCCACCAGCGTGATGATGCTGGAAGATGCGTCCGACAAATTGTTCACCGCATCCGCCGTGACGGAAATACTGCCGAACAGCGTCCCCATCAAAAGCTTTGCCGCGCACAGAAGGGCGTTGCACACGATGCCCACAGCCCCCGCCAGGTTTCCGTAGGCCGTGCGCACCGCTGGCTCCTCCGTATGCTCATAGCGCCGCACAAAGCGGCGCACCAGAAATTCCGTCAAGCAGTATCACCTTCCCCCCTGCCCCGAAGGGCAGAGCGCATAATGGCCTGCCGCACCGCATATGCGGGCGCCCCAATTCCTTTTATTATATGGCCCTGCATGCAAAAGTGCAAGCGCCCGGCATGTACAAACACCTGCAAACCGTGCTATAATAAAAAAAGGAACGGCCCCATTGCGGGCCCTTGTGAGAAAGGAACCAGCCCGGCTATGGAAAACAGCAAAGTATTCGCGCTTTTAATAGACGCAGAGAATGTATCGCCTAAATATATCAAGACCATCATCGATGAGGTGAGCATGTACGGCACGCCCGCCTACAAACGAATCTACGGCGACTGGACCAGCCCCGACATGGCAAGCTGGAAAAAAGTGCTGCTTGAGCACAACCTCACCCCCATCCAGCAGTTCAGCTACACGCAGGGCAAAAACGCGTCTGATTCGGCCATGATTATCGACGCCATGGATGTCCTTTACGCAGGCAACGTGGACGGCTTTTGCCTTGTAAGCTCAGATTCAGACTTCACGCGCCTGGCCGCACGCCTGCGCGAGAGCCGCATGTTCGTCATCGGCATGGGCGAAAGCAAAACGCCCACGGCCTTCAAAGCTGCCTGCGACACGTTCAAATATCTGGACGTGCTGATGGGCCTGAAAAAAGAGGCGGCGGGCCGCGCCGGGGCCGAAAAGGCAGAAAAGCCAAAGGCCGCAAAAAAGCAGCCCGCGCGGGCGGCCAAAAAGCAGGCGGAAAAGGCAAAGCCCGCCGCGAAGGACGCGAAAGAGACGAAAGAGGCCAAAGAGCCCAAGGCGGACACCCGGCCCGCCGAGCCGCACCACGACGAAGAGCTGGCCGCCGCCTTTGTGCCGCTGGACGAAATTGTGGAGAAAGTGCGCGAGATTATAGATTTCGACTCCGACGAGGACGGTTATATGCCTCTTTCCCAGATAGGCGTGATGCTGGGCCGCCTGTATGCAGATTTCGATTCGCGAAATTACGGCTTCTCAAAGCTGCACAAGCTGATAGACCACACCGGCGCGTTCGAGACAAAATACGAGCAGCTTGAAAACGGAAGCAAAAACCTTGTGGTGAGAAATAAATAACGGTGCGCAGATGAAAAGTGAGGCGCCTCCGTCCTTTTGAAGGGTGGGGGCGCCTCTGTTTTTTCTGTGCGCGCGGGCAAGTCACAAGGCACGCCCTCGAAACTCACCGGGTGTGCAGCCCTTTTCCGCCTGAAATGCGCGAATAAAGGTTTTGGAGTTATTATATCCGGCCTCAATAGCCACCTGCTCTACCGACAGGGCCGGGTTCATCAGCAGGCCGCAAGCGTAATTAACGCGTATTTCGCGCAGCAGCTCGGAAAAAGACTGCATCAGGTTGTATTTAACCATTTTGTGCAGGTAAGACGTGCTGATGCCAAGCGCCCGCGCCACCGATTCCGGCGAAAGGGCATCGTCAAAATGCAAATGAAGATAAGCCAGCAGCGCCCATATCTCGTTGTTGTACATTAAATAGCCCGCTTTGCCCTCGGATTCCATCCAGTGCCGCTTGCGGAAATCTTCTGGTGTCATGCCCTTCTGCGCCTGAAAAGCACGGTAAAATGTCTGTACCGAGCCAAAGCCCGTGTTTTGTGCAATATATTTCAGCGTGGGCGTTTTCAGGCCAAGCAGCACACAGGCGTTGCGAATGCGTATCTCCATCAGCAGGGCCTGAAAATCCTGCCCGGTGTAGGCCAGCAAAAGCTCGCGCAGCGTAGAGGGGCTGGCCCCTACCTCGCGGGCCACAAGGGCCAGGTTCAGTTCTTTGGAATAAGATTCATGGATATACCGCAGGGCGTCCTGCACCAACTGGTCATTGGGCATATCCTCCTTCTCTGCCCGGATGGCATCTTTCTTCTGTGCCCGGCGGAACAGCATCATAAATTCCACCAGTTTCAAATAAAGCCGCACCTGCCTGTCCGGCCCTTTTTCCGTAAAAATGCTGTACATCTGGTTAAAGATGTCACAGCTTTGGCGGTAATCCTCTTCGCACAGTTGTACTACAAAATCGGCATTGTGGTCAAACAGGGCAGCATGCGCCTCAGGCCATACAGATGCAAAATGAAGATAATCCTGCATATTGAATTCACAGATAAAACGTGTGACAGGGCGGCTTGAACCCGTGTGCAGCGTGTGGAAGTGCCAGGGCGCCGAAACAGACACCGAGCCCGCCTGCACGGGATAGTACTTTCCGTTGCACAGCTCTGTGCCGCAGCCGTCCAAAATAAGGCTTATCTCAATAAAATCATGGCGGTACAGCGGGAATACATCCACCATCTTTTCATGGTTGATATAGCAGCTTGTTCCAAACTCTTCAAAAAACTCCCCGTCCTGATAATAAAGAGGGATTTTCGGCATGCCCCGTTTCACCTGCTTTCCGGCATGTTTCGGCGCCGCAGGGCGGCACAGCGGCAAGGCCAGGCTTCCCCCTGCACCGCAGGCGCTTTTTACATAATTTTAAGTATATCACAATCTTTTTTAACCGTAAAGGAACACAGCGTTCTTGCACAAGTCTGACAGTAAAGAACACGGTATGTCCGTCAATTTATCAATAAATGGAGAGAAATTGGCATTCGCAAAGGAATAAGAAAAACAGAAAATAACACAAGAGACCCGCCGGATAGAAACTCGTTGTCTGTGCGGGGCAGCCCAACATTGTTAAAATATAGTCAAACGTCTTGGGCGGTATGGGTTGCACAGCCCAAGGCCTGCCAAAGCACCGCACTGTTTCAAAAAAGGAGGAGATCATTTGGTACGTTCACACAAAAAAGGGGTCGTCCTGGCGCTGCTCAGCGGCATTCTGTGGGCTTCCTATTCCGTGACGCTTTACAGCTGGCTCAGCCCCTACAATGGCGACAGCGGCACGCTGGACAGCGCCCGCGGCATCATGTTCATCATCCTGGCCGCCATCGGCATCGCGTGGATCGACGCGCTTATCACCTTTGTATTCGAGCTTGGCTATGTAGTGGTGCGTCATAAATTCCGCGATTATGTGCGCCTTCTGCGCAGCAAGGCATTTTTCCGCATCATGCCGGCGGCGCTGTTCGCCGGGCCGCTTGGGCTTGTGCCCTTTGCCATTGCAAGCCGCTATTCTGTAAGCGTGGCCACGTCTATCAGCGCCTTCTATCCCGCACTGGGTTCCATCATTGCCATGTTCTGGTTCAAGGAAAAACTTACGCCTGTCAAGTTTATGGGTATTCTGTTTTCCATTGCCGGCGTAGTGGTTATTTCCGGGTTCAGCGGGCTGCACCCCGTGGGTATTTTTCTGGCTGTCTTTGCTTCAGTGGGTTATTCGCTGGAGCTTGTGTTCGGCTACCGGCTGATGGCGGAAGATGTAGATTCCGACGTATCACTGGCGCTGAAGCAAACATCTGCTATTGCGCTGTACACTATCATGCTGGCCGTGCTGCTGTTCATTCCCGGCAATCTGGATTTCTTCACGAACCTTGTGCGCATGATTGATTTCAGCACGGCTTTTTCCTTCACACAGGGTATGCTGGGCAATCCCCTGCTTATCAGCGCCGTTTTTGTTCTGGCATCCTTCTTCAACGCCATGGCCTATGTGTGTTATTTCGGCGGCATGAACAACTGCGGCGTCAGCACCGCCAGCAGCCTGAACATTGCCTATGGCATATGGACGATCCTCATTCTGGCTCTGCCGCCGTTTTCCACCATGCCGTCGGCGTCCGGCGTCATCGGCGCAGTGCTCACCTTCACCGGCTCTGCCATCGTCATTATAGAATCCAACCGCATCCAAAAGCGGCTGAATACAAAATAATTTTACCACTCAGAAAGGAAGTTGTAAGCATGGATCGTTTGAAAGGCAAGGTTGCCATCATTACAGGTGCGGCGCAGGGCATTGGCGCCTGCACGGCGGAAATTTTCGTCAAAGAGGGGGCCAAGGTGGTTATTGCAGACCTGAATGAGGCCGACGGACGCGCTCTGGCAGATAAGCTGGCCCCCAACGCGGCCTTCTTCAAGCTGAACGTGGCCGATTATGCGGCATGGAAGGAATGCATCGCTTTCACAAAAGCCACTTTCGGCAAGCTGAATGTGCTCATTAACAATGCAGGCATCTCTTACCGCAAGGATGTAGCCGACACCACGCTGGAAGAATGGGACCGCACCATTGCCGTAAACCAGACCGGCGTATTCTACGGCATTCAGACAGCCATTGAAGAGATGCGCACCAATGGAGAAAAATGCTCTATCGCCAATGCCTCCTCCATCGAGGGGCTTGTGGCGGAATCGGCATTCTTTGCATACTGCGCAGCCAAGGGCGCCGTCACTTTGATGACGAAGGCCGCCGCGCTTTACTGCGGCGAAAACCACTTGAACATCCGCGTAAACTCGGTGCATCCGGGCTACATCCTCACACCAATGGCCTATGATGACGCCCGCCAGAATGGGCAGACCATCGAAGAGTATTCGGCCGAATTCATTCAAAAGCATCCCATCGGCTATCTGGGCAAGCCGGAGGATATTGCCTACGGCTATGTGTACCTTTCTTCCGACGAGGCAAATTTTGTATCCGGCGCACAGCTTGCAATAGACGGCTGCTATACGGCACAGTAAACAAGACGCACACCGCGGGGCCCGCACACGGCGGGCCCCGCATATCTCAAAAAGGGGGGCAAAAATTGAAGCAGAAGAGGTGGAACATAGAGCCGGGCATATTTTTCCCGGCGCTTTTGATATTTGCGGCAGTGTCTCTGCTGCTGTTCTGGGGCGGCGACGCGCTGTATTCTTTTTTAAGCGCGCTGCTGGCACAAATCACAGCGCGGTTTGGCTGGCTGTATTTGTGGATTTATATTGTGAATTTTGTCTTTCTGGGCTGGCTTGCGTTCAGCAAATATGGCAGGATAAAGTTCGGCAAAGCAGATGAAAAGCCGGAGTACAGCAATTTCAGCTGGACATGCATGGTGTTCACCACAGGCATTGACGCGTCCATCATGATTATGACTCTGTTCGAGCCTGTGCAGTATGTGAGCGCGCCGCCCTTCGGGCTTCAGCCCTTTTCCCCGGAGGCCTACGATTATGCGCACATGTACGGGCAGTTCCACTGGGGCCCAAGCGCGTGGACGATGTATATTCCGGCCACCATCGCCATCGCCTATACGCTGTATGTGAAGCACACCGATACCACACGCATCAGCAACGCCTGTGCACCTGCCTCGCGCAGGCTGTGCCGGCACAAATGGATGCGCAACCTGCTGGATGTAGTGATTGTGTTTGGCATCATGGGCGGCATCGGCGCTTCCATCGGGCTTGAAATACCCGTCATTTCGCGCATTTTCCACCAAATCACCGGCGTAGCAGATACGCTTGGCCTGAAATTTGCTATGCTGGCCGTTCTGCTGGCGCTGTTTGGCAGCAGCGTATACCTGGGGCTGGAAAAGGGGATGAAGTGGCTGAGCAGCGCCACTGTGTACATCACGCTGGGGCTTTTGGCTGTAACGCTCTTGTGGGGCCCCACCAGCTACCTGATTGATTCCGAAACCAACAGCATCGGGCTGCTGGTTTCCAACTTTGTGCGCATGAGCACCTATACAGACCCGAACCTGGCCTCCGGCTTTCCCCAGAACTGGACTATTTTCTATTGGGGCTGGTGGCTGGCCTATATGCCTGTGATGGGGCTGTTCGTAGCGCGCATCTCGCGCGGGCGCACCATCCGTCAGGTCATCTGCGGGCAGGTGCTGTGGGGCTCTGTCGGCTGCATGACGGTGTTCGGCATCATGGGCGGCTACGCATTGTATATCCAGAAAACCGGCATTGCAGACTTGGCCGGCATTCTGGAGACACAGGGGCAGGAGGCCGCCATTGCAGCAGTGATTGGCACGCTGCCGCTGCCGCAGATCATGCTGGTGGTATACCTCATCTCCTGCTTTGTGTTTCTTGCCACCACCATCAGTTCTTCCGCCTTCATTCTCTCTTCCATGACATCGCGCAGGCTTACAGGCTATGAGGCACCCGCTCGCTGGAACAGGCTTTTGTGGAGCGTGGTGTTCATGCTGTTCTCTGCGGGCATCATGGTGGTGGGCGGTCTGGAGACAATCAAGCTGGTGTGTGTGCTGGCAGGCTTTCCGCTGATTGCCGTAGTCATTGTGCTGATGCGTGCCATCGTGCGGATGGTAAAGGAAAACGGCTCCCCCGGCACAGCTGCAGCACAGGCGGCGCCGCACAGTGCAGAGGAAGCGCCGCCGGTTTAGGCGGTGGCCTGCGTCGGTCTTGTTAGGGGAGGCATCGCCGAACACGCAGAATTTTATTTCACCCGTACCTCTTGCTTCACAGCCCATAAAAGGGCAGCACTTGTTTTCATGATACCCTTGTGTTTCTGATAACCTGCTGCTGACAATTCGCCTCGCCCAATATTTGAAGCGAAGGCTTTTCGCACTGCATCTCCAACCGGCCCTGCAGGTGTTTCCTGCTCAAAAAGGCACGCCGGCCCCTTCCGGGCCGGCGTGCCGCCGCTTTAGCAAAACGCCCTCGGCTGTGCCGGAGAGCGTAAAAAGGCTTTCGCTGTCAGTTCCGAGCGAAGCGGGATGGTATTCAATACCAAAAGATGCCGCACGCAGCGGGAGGAATCCCGTTTATGGGAGGGCGGGGCGAGTATGCAGGAAACAGAGTATTCAGCGCCTCTTGAGAGGCTTGGCTTGCCGGCAGTATGCCCTTCCAGGGCATACGCAGGCCCCCGGCTTTGCCGGGGGCCTGACTGCCGCCCGGGCAGACAGCCTGGGCGGCCCTTTTTTCACTTTTAATACCATACAGGCATTACGCGCCTGTTTTTGGGTTGGGCTTCTGGGCAGGTGCGGAGGTACCGCCCGTTTCGCTTCCGCTGCCGCCGGTTTCACCGCCGCCCTGCTTTGTGTTGGTGTAGGCGATGTGCACGTTTTTCATACCCTGCAGGGCCAGCCTGCCGCTTACCCCGGCGGAGGTGCCAGGTGTTTTTGCGCCGCCCTCTTCTTTCCGGCAAAAGGGCCGCCCCAGCGCACAACATGCTTCTCCGGCGTGCCGGAGAAGTCTGAACGGGGCCCCGTTCGCCTGGCCGCCCAAACTGCGGCCTGTATCATTCATATCTTACCCTATTCCATGCCGAAAAGCAAGCCTTTTGAGGCGGCTTTTCGGCCCAAAGCGCCGTCAGGGCGCAGTCTGCACGGCATCTCTGCCCTCCATCGCCCCACAGGCAACCGCCGCACCCCAAAGGCCCAGCAGCGCCAGCGCAAACCCCGCCAAAACAGGCGTGCCGCCCGCTGCGCCGGTGCAAAGCTGCCACACAAGCTGCGGCAGGCCCCAGCAGGCGCAGAAATAAAACGCTGCCAGCCCGGCGCGGCACATCCCGCGCGCTGCGGCCCCTTCAGGCGCGGCAGCGCGCAGCAGGGCAGCAAAAAACAAAACCGCACACAGGGCGCACAGCACCTCTGCCGTGGGCTGTACATGGTGCAGGCTGGCCGGGGCGTCAATAAAGCGCAGCACTGCATGCAGGTACAGCGCCCCGCTGGCAGCCACACCGGGCCCCAGTGCCAACGCACGCCCTTCGCGCTGCGCATACACGCGCCAGGCCGCAAGCAGGCACACTGCCCCCAGGGCAAAAAACCATACCCCGCGCAAAGCAAGGCCCAGCGCCGCCAGCATTTCGCGCTGCGGCGTAACATGGTGGCCGGAAAGCTGGGGGCCATACAGCGCAAGGCTCACCGGCGCCCACAGGCCAAAAGCCGTGCATGCGGCGCCGAAGGCCGCACACCACGGTGCATGTGTGCCGGGCAGCGCACCGGGCGCGGCACTCTGCCGTGGAACGGCCAGCGGAAACAGCCAAGCCGCCAGCGCGCACAGCCCCATGGCCGCATAGCGCCACACAGCCCCCCCGGCGCAGAAGCCGGTGGGCACGTCCGTGAACAGGAACAGGTCCGCCGTGCGCCACAGCACCACCGCGGCGCCGAAGGCCAGCGCCCCTTTTGCCGCGCGGCTCATGCGCGCTGTTCCAGCGGCAGGTATTCCTGCCCGCGGCCAAGATATTTATAGGCAGGGCGCATGATGCGGTTGGCAAACATCACTTCCTCCACACGGTGCGCACACCAGCCCGGCACGCGGCTGATGGCGAACAGCGGGGTGAAAAGGTCTTCGCTGATGCCCAGCATGCGGTAAATAAAGCCAGAGTACAAATCTACATTGGCGCACACGTCCTTTGCCTTTTTGAAGCGTGCCATGGCCACAGGGCCTAGGCGCTCCACCGCGCATAAAAGATCGTACTCCTTCTCAAAGCCCTTTTCCAGCGCCAAATGCTTTGCCCGCTTGCGCAGAATGACGGCGCGCGGGTCGCTTTTGGTATACACGGCATGGCCCAGGCCGTAAATAAGGCCCGTGCCGTCACCCGCCTGCCGGTTCAGCACCTTTTCCAGCGCCGCCAGCACGGCCTCGTCGTCATGCGCGTCGGTTACCATAGCCTTCAGCACGTCAAGCTGCTGCACCACCTTGTGGTTGGCGCCGCCGTGCCTGGGGCCCTTCAGGCTGCCAATAGCCGCTGCCACGGCGGAATAGGTATCCGTCCCCGTGCTGGACAGCACACGGCAGGCAAAGGTGGAGTTGTTGCCGCCGCCGTGGTCGGCATGCAGGACAAGGCACAAATCCAGCAGCTTTGCCTCTTCGCGGGTGAACTTCTGGTCTGCCCGGTAGGTGGAGAGGATATGCTCCGCCGTGCTCTGGCCGGGCACAGGCAGGTGCAGGTACATGCTTTGCTTGTCGTACACGCGCTTTTTCACCTGATAGGCGTTTACCACCACGCTGGGCATGGAGGCAATGAGCGCAATGCTCTGGCGCATGATATTGGGCAGCGTCAGCTCGTCAGGGTTATCGTCGTACGAATACAGCGCCAGCACGCTGCGCGCCATTTTGTTCATGATATTGGGGCTGGGCGCCTTCATAATCATGTCTTCCACAAAATTTTCCGGCAGCTCGCGGAACTGCTCCAGCGTGCGGCCAAAGCGTGCAAGCTGGCTTTGCGTGGGCAGCGAGCCAAACAACAGCAGCCAGATGACCTCTTCGAACATAAAGCGGTCTTCCTCATAGGCTGCCTGCACAATGCGCTCTACGTCGATGCCGCGGTAAATAAGCTTGCCGTCCGACGGGGTGCGCAAGCCGTCCACCATTTCATAGCCCACTACGTCGCACACATTCGTAAGCCCTGCCAGCACGCCCGTTCCGTCCGGGTTGCGCAGGCCCCGCTTCACGCCAAGGCGCTCGCATTCCTCGGGGTTTATGAAGTTATTTTTCAGGTACTCCTCACATAGATATGCGATAGAGCTTGTCTGTTCCATGCGGTTTGAAGCCATTGCGGATTCTCCTTTCCCATTGTGTGATGCCCCAGCCCCACGGCCCCCCTCTAATGGGCCGTCTGCAAGGCCTTATTAGGATATTATACAGGATATGCCGCGCGGAAACAACTATCGCCGCCGGGAAAAGCTAAAAATGGAGGAATGTATATGAAGCGCATTGTTCTGCCCATTCTGCTGTTCGCTGTACTGATCTGGCTTGTGCCGCTGGCCGGTTTTCTTTTGGGCGGCGCCTTTTCGCCAGTGCCGGGCGCCGCCGCAGGCAGCGCGCAGGCTTCTTCGTCACAGGCCGCCGCGCAGCCAAACAGCAGCGGCCTGGGCCTGTTCGAAAGCCTTCTGCCTCAGAACAACACAGGGGAAGACCCCCTTTTGATTTACAATGAGGCCACAGGCGAGGTGGACACCGTTTCCATTTTTGACTATGTAGTAGGCGCCGTAGCCGCCGAAATGCCCATGAGCTATTCCGACGAGGCGCTGAAGGCACAGGCTGTAGCCGCGCACAGCTATGCGCTGGCGCGCAAGGCTCTTGCCCAGCAGGAGCCCGGCCCCCTGGGCTCGTATTTCAGCGCCAACCCGTCCAGCCGGCTTGGCTATGTGACGGACGATGTGATGAAACAGATGTGGGGTGACGCCTACGCCGAAAACCGCGCGCGCCTTGTGGGCCTTGTGCAGCCTGTGCTGGGCGAGGTGCTCACCTATAACGGACAGCCCGCGCTGGCCTGTTACCATGCCATCAGCAACGGCGCCACACAGGCCAGCGAGGCGGTGTGGGGTACAGCGCTGCCGTATCTGGTAAGCGTGGAGTCTCTATTCGATGTCTCCAGCCCGGAGTACGAGCAGAGCCTCAGCCTGTCCTCCATAGAGGTATCCCAGCTTTTGAACCAATCCATCATGGGGCTGGACCTCTCCGGCGACCCGTCGGGCTGGTTTTCCCAGATGGAGCGCACCCCGGCGGGCTATGTGTCGAAGGTACATTTTGGGCAGGCAAGCTGTAATGCCGCCGATGTGCGTACGGCGCTGGGCCTGCGCAGCACGGATTTTACTGCCAGCTATGACGCGGCAAGCGACACCTTTACCTTTACCACCAAGGGCTACGGCCACGGCGTAGGCATGAGCCAATACGGCGCGCACGCCATGGCACTGACGGGAAAGACATACCGGGAAATCCTCGCCTGGTATTACCCCGGCACCTCCCTTTCCAGCGCCGCCTGACGTCCCCGGCGGGCAGCGCCGCACAGCGCCGTGCAAAAAAGCACCCGGCGCACCGCCGGCGTGCGGGGCCGCACAGCTTTGCCCCCTGCGCCTCTTCAAATGTGCTATAATAAAGGCCCAAGGCCGCCCCGTGCGGCCCCGCACAAAAAAGGAGGCCCCCTATGGCACAGCCACACATTGCATACTGCGGGTTCAACTGCGCCGCGTGCCCCGTGTTCCATGCCGCAGCGCGCGGCAGCGGCGCACAGCGGCAGCTTGCTCTGCGCTATTCCGCGCCCGGGCACCGGCTTCTGCCTGGCCAGATGGACTGTGCAGGCTGCCGCAGCGATGCCCCGGCCGTGTTCTGCGCAGGGTGCGCCATGCGCACATGCGCCGGGGCGCGCGGCCTTGCACACTGTGCCGCATGCGGCGAATATCCCTGCGCCATTGTGGAAAAAAGCCTGCCCTGCGGCAGCGCAGGCCGCGCGGCGCTGGACGCCCTGCGCTGAAACGGCCTGTGCTGTGGCGGTTCGCCCGGCCGCTTTTCTGTGCAAAAAACGCCGCCTGCACAGGGCGCGCCAGCACAGAAAAGCACGCCTTTTTTGCGGGCGCTATCAAGTCACAGCCGCAGGCATAGCCCGCGGCCTGCGCCGTCCCTGCTGGGGCGTGTTTTCCGGTATGCGCCGCAAAACAAAAGCTTTTACGGGGCCCCGGCACACCGGCCCCGCCAGTGCTTTTCACAATTGAGGCCCTGCGTTAAGCGCGCGGCGTACACAGGGCCTGAGGGGGCATATTGCCGGCAAGCCTCTTAACAGGCGGCAAAATTGATTCATCCGCTTCGCCCGTCCCGCGGCACGTGGGCGGGCGGCCGCCGCTTTCGCGAAGGCCTTTTCACCCCCGACAGCCTGCCGCCGTCAGCCCGCCTTGCGCGAAGCTGGAAGCAAAAGCTTTTGCAAAGTGCCCGCACTGCCCCGGCCGGTGGTTGCCCGGCACAAAGAAGTGCGCCCGGCACCGTTTCATACGGTGCCGGGCGCACTTCTTATTATCTGCCGCCGGAAAGGCCGAGGATGCGGCAGGCCATGTCATATACGCCGGGGCGGTACAGCACAAGGCTGATGTCCATGCCGGGGCGCTCTGCTTCAAACTGAAGGATGGCCGCCCCCGCAATGCGGATGGAATCTGCGCGGGGAATGTGGCAGTCGCCGGAAAAAATAAGCGGCACAGCCACGCTTTTGCAGTGGTAAATGGCAGCCTTGCGCAGCGCATGCAGGTAACACTGGGCCAGCAGCATGCGCTCGCGGCGCAGGCCGCCGTACCAGCCCGCCCCCGCCACATGGATGATGTACTTTGCAGGCAGGCCGAAGGCAGGCGTCACCACCGCATGCCCAATGCGGCACCGCCCTATGGCGCGGCAGGCGGCGCGCAGCTTTTCGGTGTCCGCCGCGGCAAAAACAGCCTCACAGATGCCCGGGCAGGGCCGCAAATCGGACGAAGCCGCGTTCACAATGGCATCCGCCTTTATTTTTGTGATGTCTCCAAGCACAAGGCGCATACGGCCTTCCCTCTTTCGTTTTTGATTTTTCCGCCGCCCGCTGCTGATGCGCAGGCCGCACCGCTTTACAGCAGGAAGCCGCAGGCCAGGTACCCCGCCGCGGCAAGGCCCGCCGCGCACAGCGCATAGGGCAGCTGGGACAGCGCATGGTCCATATTCTGCATGCGGCAGCAGCTTGAGGTGAGCACCGTGGCGTCGGAATAAAAGCAGGCGTGGCTGCCCAGCGTGGCGCCGGACACGATGGCCCCCATCACCACCAGCGGGTTGGCCCCGATGGAAAACGCCAGTGGCAGGATGATGGGCGTGACGATGGCCGGAATGCCCCATACGCTGCCCGTGCTGAAGTTCAAAAGCGCCACCACGGCAAAGGTGATGACTGGGAACAGCGGTGCGCTCATGAACGGGCGCACGGCGTTGATGACATAGGCCGCAATGCCGATGTCGCTCATGGCCTCCTGCATGACAAAGGCGAAAAAAATGATAGCCACCGTGGGTATCATATTGCAGAAGCCGTGCATGGCAAGGTCGCAAAAACGCGTGATGCTGAGCTTTTTGCGCGGGATATACAGCACAAAGCACACTGCAATGGCGGCCAACACGGCCAAGAACAGCTCGCCCCCGGCAATGGCCAGCACGATGAGCACGCCGATGGGCACCACAAAATCAAGGATATTGCCGTGCGCGCCGGGCGCGGCCTCATCGTCCTCATCCTCCAGGTTCAGCTCGCGGCTTTCGGGCGAATACACCTGCCCGGTGCGCTCGGCCCGCAGGTAGGCCGTGCGCATCCTGCCCATTTTGGGCAGCAGCCCAAAGCCGAACAGCGGCACGATAACCACCGCCGCAATGGCGTAGAACGCGAACGGGATGACGTGGTAAAACGTCTCGATGGCGCTGCCGTAGCCAAGCTGCGCCACACCCTGCTCGGCAAAAAACAGGCCGGAGAAAAACACCGCCCATGTAGAAAACGGCAGGATGGCGCACACAGGCGCGCCGGTGGAGTCTATCACATAGGAAAGAGCCTCGCGCGGCACTTTATTGCGGTCTGTCTGCTTTTTCATGCAGGTGCTCAGCGTCATGATATTGAGGTAATCGTCCACAAAAATCAAAATGCCCATCACCCATGTGATAAACAGGGTAGAGCGCGGCCCCCTGCACAGCCTGCTCAGCCATTTAGAAAAGCCCAGTGTGCCGTGCGAGGCGCCCAGCAGGGCAATGAGGCTGCCGAACAGCGCGCACACCATGAATACCCACTGGTGGTCCCTGTCGGTGGCCACCCGGAAAAAGGCGTCCATCCAGCCCTGGGCAAAGCCCGCGCCGTCAATAATGAGGTAAGTGCACAGCGTGCCGAGAATAAGCGGCTCCAGCGTGCGCTTGGTGATAAGCGCCAATGCGATGACGATGACGATGGGGACAAGCGTCAGCAGGCCATAATTCATTATTCTGTTCCTCCGCGTGCGGCGGGCAGGCCCGCCGTAATAGATAGCCCGGCCGGCACGGGCGGCACAGGGGCCGCACAGTGCGCGAAGGCCTTGAAAGAAGGGCCCCCGCCCTTCTTTGTACCCTGATACTACCGCAGCAGAGGCGAACGTGCCGTGATGATTTCCCCTCTCCCGTTAAAATTTTGCAAAGCCAGCGGCACGGCATTATGCCAGAGCAGCAGAACAGGGGCCCTCCCCGCGGGGAGGGCCCCTGTTCTGCCTCACTGCAGGCCGCATGGCCGTGCTTTATTCCGGCCTGGGCCCCCACACGGAAACCGAGCCGCCGTTCACGGCAAAAGCCGCGCTGCCGCTTTCGTCCAGCACCACTTCGCCCGGGCAGTTGCCCAGCAGGTCCACGAAAGTGCGGCCTGCAAACTGCGCGCCTGCGCACATCGTTTTCCGGCCGCCGGGCCCGTCGGAAAGAATGACAGCACAGCCCGATCCGGGGTGCGCCTCGTCGCCCGCACGCGTCCAGCCAATGATGTTGAAATCATCCAGATAGTCGGTCTGCTCGCCCAGCGCCACCTCCTGCCGCAGGCGCAAAAGCGTTTCCAACTGCGGGCCCACGGCGCCGATATTATTGTGCGGGATGCCGTAATAATCGCCGTAAAACACACAGGGCGTGCCGCCCTGGCGAAGCAGAATAAGCGCATAGGCCAGCGGCTTGAACCACCCCTGCACCCAGCTTTGCAGCGCCTGCCCGGGCTGCGTGTCGTGGTTATCCACGAAGGTGACGGCCCGTTCAGGCCTTGCGTCCACCAGCGTGCCGTCAAAAATGCGCCGCATGTCGAAATTTCCGCCGCTGCATGAGGCACGCATCAGGTTAAAATGCAGCGGCACGTCAAACAGGCACATCGTTTTGCCGCAGCTGTCCAGATAATGCGTCAGGGCGGGCAGCTCCGGGCTCCAGTATTCCCCCACGGCCCAAAGCTCTTTGCCCGTCTTTTCGCGCAGCGTCTCCAGCCAGTGTGTAAAAAATGTAAAGCGGATATGCTTCACAGCATCCAGTCGAAAGCCGTCCACCCCTGTTTCGCCCAAGTACCACTCGCCCCAGCGGTCCAGCTCTGCCACCACCGCCGGGTTGCCCATATCAAGGTCGGCCCCCATCAGGTAGTCATAATTGCCGTTTTCGCCGTCCACCTCGCCGTCCCAATTCTTGCCTTCAAACTGGAACACGCCCTTGCGTTTGGCGCGGTCATCCCAATCCACTCCGTCAAAGTGCGTGTGGTTCCACTGAAAGGCGGAATACCTGCCGCCCCGGCCGGGGAAGGTAAATTTCGTCCAGGCGGAAATAGGCGCCTCCTGCCCCGTTTCCCTGCGCCTGTCGCCGGGGTCGCAGCTTTCGGCCTCCACCAACTCACAGGCGTCGGCGCCCATGCGGTGGTTCAGCACCACGTCTGCCAGCACGGCAAGCCCCTGGCCCTGCAAGGCGCGCACGGCGGCAAGGTATTCCTCCTTTGTGCCGTATTTGGTGGGCACGCTGCCCTTCTGGTTGAATTCGCCAAGGTCGTACAAATCATATACGCCATAGCCCACATCGCTGCGCCCCGCCGCCCCCTTGTAGGCCGGCGGCAGCCACACGCCTGTAAAGCCCGCCTGCCGCAGGTGCGCCGCGTCTGCGGCGGCGCGCCTCCAGTGGCCCGCATCCGCAGGCAGGTACCATTCAAAATACTGCAACAGCGTTTTCTGCTTCATCAGCTCTGCCTCCCTGTATCAAACCGGCGCCGCGGGCATACGCCCCGTCCGCCTGCACAAAGGGGCGCGGTCTCTCCCGCGCCCCTTTTATTTTATGATACGCCCCCAGGGGCAGCTTGTCAAACAGGGGCGCTATTCCGCCCCGCCCTCTATCTGCATCGCGGCCATCTGCTCTTTGCCAAGGCCGTTTTTGGCGCCGTATTGCAGCCAATACCCCGCAGAAGCCCGCACATACAGCCAGGCCGGCAGCGGCATGGTGACGCTGCCGCTGTAAGGGTGCCCACCTTCTACTGCCTGCGCCAGCTTTTTCAGCTTCCGCTTCACAAGGCCGGCAAAGGGCGTGGTGAGAATGGCCTCACCGCTGCCTACACGCAGCACGCTGCCAAAGGGAAAGCCGTGCTGCGCACAGAACAGGCGCACCATATCGCAGGCCACATCGTTCTGCCGCGGCTCCAGAAAGCCGCAGTTTATCAGCATATGCACGGTGGGCGGGGCTTGAAATTCCTGCTGCGCAAGCTGCTTTAGAAAGTGCATCAGCGTCACCGGCAGACCGTCGGCATACAGCGGGAACACAAGCAGCATATCCGTGCACCCAGCCGCCTGGGCACACGCCTGCGCATGCTGCCTTTTCGTCACCTCATATTCGAAAACCTCCCCGCCGAAAAATTCCCGAAATATTTGTGCATACTGTTTCGAGTTCGAGCGCGGAGCCCTTGGGCTTCCATTCACTATCATCAAACGCCCCATGCCGACACCTCCTGCTTTACCACAGCCTCCAGCTGCTGCGGCGCTGTGAAACGCACATGGTGCGTGCGGAACATCATATTATAGGCGTTGCGCGCCACCAGCCGTTTGAACACCGCCTGTTCTTCGGGCGAAATGCTGCCATATGCCAAAATAACAGCGTCCTTCTTTTGCACAGCGCGCTGCACATGGTGTGTTTCGCCGCAGTACAGGCGGATGAATGCCTGCTGGACGGGAATGGCGCGCTCCAGCATGGTTTTCATCACCGTGCCGTAAGAGCCAAGCTCCACCTTCGTCACATAAATAAGGCGCTCGCTGCGCGCAATCAGCGGGTACACCTTCACCGCATCGTCCCGAATAACACATCTGCCCGGCGTTTTTACCCAGCAGCCGAAGCAGCCCACACAGTTTGCAATGCGCAGGGCGGAAAGGTCTACATATCGGTTTTCCTTTCCTTCCATTTGCAGAAAGGGAAGCGGTATGTCGCTCATCAAGAGGTTCATGTCAACAGCCTCCTTCCCTTTTCCGGCCGGCCCGCCCGTGCTTTCCCCATGCAGGGGAAGGCCGCCCCGTCCGGCCCGCCCTTTGCCTGGGCTCATCAGACAGAAGCATTATATCACACCCAATGCGGCCATACGCAAAGTATGTATCGGGTTCAGGTGCCGCCTCTCTCCGCATCAATACGCTCTATTTTGAAAATGACAGGGCGCGTGCCGTCGTTGCAGCAGGCAATCATCACTTTTTCATCATTTGTCCAGCCCCGCATAATGGCGCCGCCCTGAAGCGCCGCATATACATAACGGCTGATGGCATCCCACGCTTCCGCGCAGAATTTCCCGTCCAGCATATGCATAAAGTCGTCTCTTTGGCTGTTGCGCTCCAGAACAAATTCCTGCCCTACCTCAAACACCGGGCAGGGGCCGCTGGCCGGGTCTGCCAGATATTCACGCTGCAGGTCTGCATAACATTCTTTGCGCAGCACCGTAATTTTGCATTTGTGTTCCATCTTTCTTCCTCCTTGCAGTTTTCCTGCACGCCCTTTGCCGGGCGTGCAAAACATGCTACAATAAAACCAGCTGTCAGAGAGGAGGGCCTGCCCATGCTTACCCCGCGCTATTTTTTCACAGGCGATTTTGCGCAGTTCCAAAGCTATTTCCTGTCGAAACCACATGCACACCGCACCTTTGCCCGCGGCGCCTGCCTGTGGCGGCCGGGCCAGCCCTTCCAGACTCTGCACTACATCCTTTCAGGCGCAGCCGAAAACTATGTAGAGCACGAGAACGGCCACAGAAAAATCATATCCTTCCACGGCAGCGGCACCGTTTTTCCGGGTTACCACCAGCACGATTATAAAATAGAGCTTTCCATCGTCACAAAGGCCATCTGCGATATGGAGGTGCTGGAGTTTACCAAAGAACAGTTCCGGCATATGTTTGAAGAAAATGCCGCCCTCAGCGCGTGTGTGGTAGAGTGGTTTTCCATGTATACGAACCTTCTTTTGTACGAAACGGCACATCAGGAATATAACGATTCGTGCGTAAAGCTGTGCAACCTGCTGTATCTGCTGTTTGTAAACAGAGCCCCGGGCAGTGAGGAACTGGACGTAACGCAGGAAGACCTTGCCGATATTTTGGGCGTCAGCCGTGTGAACCTGGCGCGCAACCTGGCCGCTCTGCGCGAAGAGGGGCTTATCTGCACGCACCGCCGCTGTATTGAGGTGCTGGACGCGGGGGCACTGGCGCGCCACTGTTCGCTGGAGACCCTGCAGCCGCTTTCTGAATAAAGCCGTGCCTCCCCCTCTGTTTTATATCACGCCCTGCGCCGCCTTGTCTGTATCCGGTGATACACAAAGCCGGTGCCCCGCGCATACGGCGCAGACGCAAAGCAGGCCGCAGCCTTTGGCTGCGGCCTGCTTTGTGCCTCAGGCGCCGCCCTGCAGCAGAACAGCATTTCCGCTTGAGCATCCATGCGGGCAGCCTCCCTCCCCGCCGCTATGAAAGCAGAGGCGGGGCTCTTTTCCTTCACGCTGCCGTATTTTCCATTTTGTTAATTTCGCAATATTCCCCGCTTTACCCAGATGTTTTTTCGGGCATAGCAAAGGTATTTTGACGCCGCCGGCTTTACCGACGCTTCTTGCTTATAAAAAAGTGCCGCAGGCAAAGCAAGCCTGCGGCATTTTCTGGCGCGCCCGAAGGAATTCGAATCCCCGGCCTTCCGCTTAGGAGGCGGACGCTCTATCCTGCTGAGCTACGGGCGCATACGACACCGGGCATATCCGCAAACGAATATGCCCGGCATGTGGTGCCGGTGGTGGGACTTGAACCCACACGGTGTTGCCACCAACGGATTTTGAGTCCGCATCGTCTGCCATTCCGACACACCGGCATATGATATAGCTGTTATATTATACCGTATTTTTTGCCCGCCCGCAAGAGTTTTTTTCTGCGCGCGGCCTGATGCTTTTATATACAGGCGCACAGCGCCCCACCTTCAAAGGCAGGGCGCTGTGCATTTTTCAAGTGCTCAGTTCATGATGGCCAGTTCGGTCTCGGGGTCGAACAGGTGCAGCTTTTTGGTGTCAAGTGCAACCTTTACATCGCTGCCGCTTTTTGCGGTAGAGGCCGGGCTTACGCGGGCCGTCATTTTATAGCCCTTATATTCCAGATACAGATAAATTTCAGAACCCATCAGCTCAGACACATCCACATGAGCAGTAAGCTGCGAAGCAGGGTGCTTTGCCAGGAATTCCTCATCATCCTTGATGTCCTCGGGACGAATGCCCGCCTTGATGGCCTTGCCCACATAGGAGGCCAGCTTGTCGTTCACCTTGGCCGGGTCAATCAGCAGCTTGTCGCCGCCAAGGTCTACATAATAGCTGTCGCCCTCCTTCTGCAGGGTGGCGTCCAGGAAATTCATCTGAGGCGAACCAATGAAGCCCGCCACGAACATGTTGCAGGGGAAATCATACAAATTCTGCGGCGTATCCACCTGCTGTACCACGCCGTCCTTCATCACCACGATGCGGTCGCCCATGGTCATGGCCTCCGTCTGATCGTGCGTGACGTAAATGAAGGTGGTGGCCAGCTTCTGGTGCAGGCGGATGATCTCGGTGCGCATGGCGGTGCGCAGCTTGGCATCCAGGTTGGAGAGAGGCTCGTCCAGCAGGAACACAGCCGGGTTGCGCACCATGGCGCGCCCCAGGGCCACGCGCTGGCGCTGGCCGCCGGAAAGGGCCTTGGGCTTGCGGTCCAGCAGGTGCTCGATGTCCAGCACCTTGGCGGCCTCGCGCACGCGCTTGTCTATTTCCGCCTTCGGCGTTTTGCGCAGCTCAAGGCCGAAGGCCATGTTCTTGTACACCGTCATATGCGGGTACAGCGCGTAGTTCTGGAACACCATGGCGATGTCGCGATCCTTCGGGGGCACGTCGTTCACAAGACGGTCGCCAATATACAGCTCACCCTTCGAGATGTCCTCCAGCCCGGCTATCATGCGCAGCGTGGTAGATTTGCCGCAGCCCGACGGGCCAACCAGAATAATAAATTCCTTATCCGCTATTTCGAGGTTGAAATCCGTCACTGCCTGCACGTTGCCGGGGTAAATTTTGTAAATTCCTTTACAGCTTATGCTTGCCATAGAAAAGCCTCCCTATCGTATTTTATTGATGCCATTGACGGCACATTACCCTTTTAATATAATAATATCAGGTTTTTCCGCAATTAATATAGTATTTTATTGATATATGGATGGGATTTTTATGCTGTTTGACGCAGATGCCGTATGCCGCGCCGCCTTCTGCCGCGAGGTAGCCCAGGGCGCTGGGCCCAGGCTGCATGACGCGGCGCTGTGCGCCGTGCTGGTGCAGGATGGCATGGCCGCCGCCAGCGCCGGGGAATGGGCCGCCGCACTGCATGCGGGCACCCTGTGCCTGTGCCCCGGCAGCGTGCAGCTTGCCCCGGCAGAAAGCTGCCGCGCACTGTGCGTGGGCTTTGAGGGGGCGGCGGCGCAGCAGGCGGCCGCCGGGCTGGCCGCGCCGCTGGCCGTGCAGGCAGCCCTGTGCCCGCAGGCGGTGCAGGCGCTGCGGGGGCTGGCCGCCGCCGAAAAGCAGGGCGCGGCCGATGCGGCGCTGTGTTTTGGCGCCCTGTGCGCGCTGAACGGCGCCGGCGAAGCGTCCGGCGGCGGCGCCGGGCACAGCCCGCTTGTGGCACAGGCCGTACTTGCCATGCGCAGCCATTATTCCGAGCTTTACGGCGTGGAAGAGCTAAGCGCCCAGCTTGGCGTGAGCAAAAGCCACCTTGTGCGCGTTTTTGCCGCCGAAATGGGAATGGGGCCGGGCCACTACCTGACGCAGGTGCGGCTGCAGGCCGCAAAGCTTCTTCTGGCACACCGCCCCTACCCGCTGGAGCTGGTGGCTAGCCTGTGTGGTTTTTCGGGCGCAAACTATTTTTGCCGCGTGTTCCGCCGCAGCACGGGCCTTACCCCCGCCGCGTGGCGCAGGGCCAACCGCGGCGCCTGCGGCACCCCGGCGGACGCCGATGCGCTGGAGCGCGGGCTTTTCGTATAATCTCACACAAAAAGTTCACCTTCGGTGTGCCTGCGCCAGCTTTTTCTTCCCACATGGGCCGGAACGTGCTATAATGAAATGCGGAAAAGGGCCGGGCCATGTGCCCGGCACAGGGACCAACGCGCTATATTCTCATAAAAAAGGAGAACGGATACCATGAAAGTGATCGTGACAAACAGCTATGATGAATCCTGCGCTGTGGTGGCGGGCATGATCCGCGACCTGGTGAACGCGAAGCCAAACGCAAAGCTTGGCCTTGCAACGGGCGGCACGCCCGTGCCCATTTACCAGAAGCTGGCCCAGATGAACAAGGCCGGCGAGGTGGATTTTTCCGCCGTGCACACGGTGAACCTGGATGAATACTGCGGCCTGCCCGGCACGCACGACCAGAGCTACCGCTATTTTATGGACACGAACCTGTTCAACCATATCAACATCGACAAGGCAAACACCTTTGTGGCCAGCGGCATGGGCGACCCCGAGGCCAACGCCGCCGAGCTGGAGGCCAAGGTGCGCGAGGGCGGCGCGCCCGACCTGCAGCTTTTGGGCATTGGCAACAACGGCCACATCGCCTTCAACGAGGCGAATGAGGACCACCTTGTCGCCGTGGCCCACACCGAAAAGCTGACGCAGAGCACCATCGACGCCAACGCCCGCTTCTTCGAAAAGAAGGAAGATGTGCCCACCATGGCCATTACCATGGGCATGGGCGACATCATGGCCGCCAAACAGGTGGTGCTGGTGGCAACGGGCCTTGCCAAGGTACCCGCCATCAAAGGGCTTGTGATGAACGATGAAATCACCACCAAAAACCCCTCCACCATGCTGAAGATGCACGAAAACGCCGTGGTGGTCATTGACAAAGAGCTGGCCGACGCCGTGGGCTACAAGGCGTAAAAGAAGAGAAGGCTTTGGCAGGGGCCGCCTTATGGCATTCACAGCCGGGCAGGCCGCCCAGCACTCTTCTGCCGGTGCTGCGCCCCGCCGCTGTGAAAACAGCGGCGGGGCGCTTTTCTTTTAGCTGGCCGTATTCTTTTCTGCATTGACGCGCTCATGGCGCTTCCCCGCTGTGCCTGCATATTTTCCGGGCACAGCGAAAGCGCTTTGGCATCACCGGCCTTTCGGCGGTTCTGCCTGCGATAAAGGGGCCCTGGCCCCGGCAAAAGCCGGGGCCAGGGCCTTTTCTCTGCACTTATGCATGCGCGCCCTGCGCCAGAAAAGCGGCGGCCCGCGCATACAGCGCCTGCACGGCGGGCGGCTGGTCGTCTCCGGGCAGCACCTCGCTGATGGAGTATCCATCCTCCTGCAGCACCTGTGCCAGGTGCCGGTAGCTCGGCCGCGCAAACGGCGGCCGGGCGGGCGGCACAGCGCACACGGGCAGCAGGCTGTCCTGCTCATAAATGCAGTTCATCGTCACAATTTTCCACACGCCCTGCTCTTTGCGCGCCGTGTATAAAAAGCGCACCTGAGAGACAAGGTCCACCCACGTCCCGCCCATCCGGCGGCGGATATGGATGCTGCCCATCGTCACGCTGGCGGCGTGCGTGCCGTTCAGCCACACAAGGGTGTTGTTCAGCTTATGAGGCGCTTTCGCCTTCATTTTTTTCGAGGCCTCCACAAAGCCCTGCCCGCTGCCCTGATACCAGGATATCTCCACGCGGGAATCCTGCGCAAAGCAGGCCAGCATGCTGTCCCACAGGGCGTTGTCGCGGCAGAAGCGTTCATATTCCACCAGCTCCCGCACACGGAATTTTTCCAGCATGTCCTCCGCGCTTTCTGTGCGCGGCATATCGAAAAAGCCCATCATTTCCTCCATTCAAAACGGCGCCCGGCCAAAGCGCGCGGGCGCCGCATCTGTTACAGTGCGTTCAGCAGCGACATCAAAATGCCGTGATACTTGTTTTCCGGCGTGTCGGTGCGGCTGGTGGCTATCACCGGCGTGGTGGTGCCAAGCAGCACACCGGCCGAGCGAAGGCCCGCAAAGAACGTAATGCTCTTTGTGAAAATATTGCCCGCGCACAGCTCCGGCATCACCAGAATATCGGCGCTGCCTGCGGCGGGGTCCGTCACACCCTTATGGCGCGCCGCCTGCAAGGAGACGGCGTTGTCCAGCCCCAGCGGGCCGCCCACGATGCAGCCGGGCAGCTCGCCGTTCAGGCATGCCTGTTTCAGCGCGGCAGCCTCCACCGTGCTGGGTATTTTGGGGTTCACCACCTCCACGGCGCTCACCACCGCCACCTTCGGGCACTCACAGCCCAGCCTGTGCGCAAAGCGCACGGCATTTTCCACAATTTTTTTCTTCTGCTGCACATCGGGCGCAATGTTGATGGCGCAGTCTGTAATTTGGAACATGCGGCCCTCTTTCGTCCATTCCACCAAGGTGGACTGGCTCAAAAGCCCGCCCTGCGGCAGCAGGCCCATGTGCTTATCCAGCACGGCGTGCATATAAGCGGAGGTTTGCAGCAGGCCCTTCATGGGCATGTCCGCCTTGCCCTCATGCACCATGGCCACGGCGCGGCGGGCGTTCTCCTCCTCTGTTTCACAGGCTATCAGCTCATAGCCGTCCTGCGGCTCGTCCATGCTGCGCAGCAGGGACGCTATTTCGTCCACCCGGCCCAGCAGGGCGGCTGTCACCAGCCCCTTGCGCTTTGCGTGCACCACTGCCTCCAGCGAGTAGGAATCGTGCGCGCCCGTCAGGGCAATGCGCTTTTTCACGCCGCTGCTCAGAATGTGGCGCTCTATTTCATCAAATGTGCGAAACACTCGGTCTCCCCCTTTTATAATTCTTTCACAGGCTCAAGCCCAAGCAGTGCGCGGCAGGCCGCCTGCCCCAGCGCCTGCATTTCCAGCTCGCCAGGGTACACCTTTACCGGCGCCAGAAAACCTACCTGCCTGCGCAGGGCTGCCGCCGCATATTCTGAGTGCGCCATGCCGCCCGTCAGCAAAATGGCGTCCACATGGCCGCATAGCACGGCCGCCATGGCGCCGGCCTCCTTCGCCACCTGGTACAGCATGGCGTCGCACACCTCTTTGGCGCGGGCGTCGCCCGCGGCGATGCGCCTTTCCACCTCGCGCAAATCGGTCTCGCCCAGGTGGGCCTTCAGCCCGCCTTCGCCCGTCACGCGGCGGCGCATTTCCGCATGCGTATAGCGCCCGCTGTAGCACATGTCTATCAAATCGCCCGCGGGCAATGTGCCGCTTCGGTTGCTGGCAAAGGGGCCGTCGCCGTCCAGGCCGTTGTTCGCGTCCACCATTTTGCCGTGCCGGTGCGCCACCACGCTGATGCCGCCGCCCATATGGATAACAATGAGGTTCAGCTCTTCATAGGGCCGGCCTGCGTCCTGGGCAAAGCGGCGGGCCGTGGCCTTCTGGTTCAGCGTCTGCATACGGCTTTTCCGCGTTATCTCCGGCAGGCCGGTGTAGCGGGCCAGCGGGCTGAATTCGTCGATGGTGGGCGGGTCTACGCTGAAGGCAGGCACGCGCCCGCCCGCAAGGCGCCACGCCACGCGCGGGGCCAGGTCGCCCGGATGATGGCCGTACTTTTCGCTGGCGGATTGCTCCAGCAGCTTGGGCGTGATGCGGTATACCCCGCCTGTCACCGGCTGGGTGTGCCCGCCCCACGCCACAAAGGCGTCCATGTCAGAGGGGCGGATGCCGTTCTGCTGCAAAAAGCCCGCCACCGCATTCAGGCGGTATTCCTCCTGAGCCCAGAAGGTGGGGAACTGCTCCAGCTCCTTTGCAGGGTGTGCAAGCGTGCTGGACGCCCTGCATACATCGTTTTCAAAATAGGCCAGCTTGCTGGAGGTAGAGCCAAAGTTCAGCGCCAAAATGCGGTACACCTTTTTTTCCATGCCTTTATTCATGCGGCCTCCATCTCTTTTTTTGCCTGCTCGCGCGTATACCAGGGCTTGCTCTTCAGCCAGGGCATCAGCACCTTTTCTTCAAACTTCATCACAAGATAACCCAGCACGATGCTGACAGCCAGCGTGATGAAATAGGCGGGCGTTACTTTGCCTGCGTTCTGCTCGTAAGTGCCGGGGCGGCAGCCCATGGCCAGGAAAACAAACGTCATGACGGGGTAATGTATCATGTAAATATACATGGCCATGCGCCCCGGTGTGCGCCATATTTTGCTGGAGAAAATGGGGCAGCGCGTGACGGCGTCCACATTCAAAAGGCACAGAAAGCTGAATACCGTGGTGTAGAAGAAGGTGGCGCCCCACCCGATGCTGAATGCCTGGCCGATGGGCGAGGCAGTGGATACCCACGATTTGAAGAACACCACCGCCATGCAGAACGCCTGCGCCGCGGCCATCAGCAGCTTCATCCCGCGGGACCACTCTTTCCCTTTCAGGTTGTCGCAGGCCACCCACAGCAGCACACCGATGGAAAGGCCGCAGAACATGTGCAGAAGCCCGCTGGCCACCGCAAACTCGCCCGCAGTGAGAAATTTGTTCCACATGGGCATGTTGTCTGTCAGGTAGGAGGAGCCGTAGAACAGCACGATGGTGACGGGGGCTATCCAGCCGGTGAAGTGGCGGTCGTGCCTTGCCAGCAGGTAATACACCGCATAGCCGCACAGAAAAATGCCGGACATGAACCACAGCGGGCCTGCCGTGGTGACGGCGGAAATGCCCTTTTCCGCCACAGAGCCCATGACGGTGTTGCCGTAAAAGCCGCCTATCTGAAGGCCGAATATTTCCGTGACGCCGTTAATCAGGTACATCACGCCGCCCATGGCCGGAATGCCGAACCACATGCAGTTTGCCACAATGCACGCAACCGTCACAGCAATAAACAGCGGCAGCAGCGAGAGAAGGCGCGCCTTCAGGTAATTCCACGCCTGGCGGCTGGGCGGCACCTGCGCCGTCAGGCCCTTTGCCTGCTGCTTTTTGAAATGGCCCATCAGGAAATAGCCGGAGAAGGCCATAAAGGGAATGATAACGTCAAAGCCGTTTGCAAAGCTGGGCGTGCCGCCCATGCGCACGGGCCCCAGAATAAACACATGCAGCAGCACAAAGTTCACCGCAAACATAAAGCGGAAAAACTCTATGGTATAATTTCTTTCTTGTTTCACAATGTTTCCTCCCAGATACATTTCTTCATGGTAAATGCTTTCAGGTTTTGAAGGTTGTTTTGCAAAGCGCGCTTTTTCTGCTTTCCACTTAACACTTTTTCAAGTGAAATGTCAAGATTTTCGCTTTATATCCGGCTTTTTTCTATTTTGTCCATAAAACTTCCGCGCCCGCCATGGCAAAACCGCGCAAAAAATGGCCCTGTTTTGTTTCCGCTGTGCAAACGTCTTTTGTTGTTTTATAATAAACGGCACTTGGAAACGCCCCGCCCGTATGCTATACTGAAAAAAACAGCGCGCCGCGCGCACAAAGGAGGGGCCCCATGCAGCCAGGAAAAGAAAAAAAGCCGTACCTGTTAAGCTCTGTAAACAACGCTCTGAAAATACTGGACCTTTTGAGCGTGCGCGACAACATCGGCGTTGCCGAAATAAGCCGCCTGCTGAAGCTGGACAAGGCCAGCGTGTTCAAAATGCTTTATACGCTGGAGCATCGCGATTATGTCATTAAAACAGCCGATGCCAAATACCGCCTTGGCATCAAATTCACCAACTACGGCAACCTTGTGGCCGAACGGCAGACGGTGGCCGATGTGGCCGCGCCCTATCTGGCGCGACTTCAGGCCGCCACGGGCGAAACCGTGTGCCTCAGCACGCTGAACACGAACGGGCGCGTCATCGTCACACACCTGATAGAGGGCAGCGAGCCCGGGCATATTGCCGCCCGCGTGGGCTATGAGATGGACGCGCACAGCAATGCCAACGGCAAGCTGCTGCTGGCAAACCTGTCCAGTGAAATGCAGGCGTCCATTCTGAAAAAGCTGGCGCTTGTCCCCCACACGCCGTACACCATCACAGACAGGGCTGCGTTTCAAAGCCAGCTGGACGTTCTGCGCGGCCAGCTTATTGTAGAGCAGCAGCAGGAGGATATTCTGGGCCACAGCGACATGGCCGCGCCCGTGTTCGACCATCTGGGCGCCTGCTGCTGCGCTGTAAGCATCGTGTGCAGCACGGCGCGCATGGATGAATTTCAGGGCACCTACCGCCGCCTTCTGCTGCGCACCGCCGAGGATATTTCAAAAAAAATGGGCTACTACGGCGCATGGAACTGGTTTCCCAACGGGCCCTGACGGCGCCGCACACAGAAAAGGGCGCACCCTGCGGGTGCGCCCTTTTTATCATGGTTTGTTGCAGCACAGCGGGCCGCGCGCTTAAAACGCCCAGTTCCCGTTTTGGAACACGGGCACCTGCGTGCCATCGGCCTTGATGCCGGTGATGGAAAGGTCCGGCGTGCCCAGCATGAAGTCCACATGCGTGGCCGAACGGTTCACGCCGTGCTGCTCCAGCTCTTCCTCGCTCATTTCGCGGCCGCCGCGGATGGCGTCGCCGAAGCCCTTGCCCAGCGCGAAATGGCACGAGGCGTTTTCGTCGAACAGCGTGCTGTAAAACAGGATGCCCATGCGGCTGATGGGCGAGGCTACCGGAATAAGCGCACATTCGCCCAAATGGCGCGCGCCCTCGTCCGTCTCGATGATGGCCTTCAGCGCGTCATAGCCCTTTGCGGCGGAAAAGCTGGTGACGCGTCCGTTCTGGAAGGTAATGGAGAAATCGTCTATCAGGCTGCCGCCGTGGTTCAGCGGCATGGCTGAATGCACCGTGCCATCCACCCTGTCCTTGTCGGGCGAGGTGTAAATTTCCTCGGTGGGCATGTTGCAGAACTGCCAGCGGCCGTCCGCCAGCTCGTTTCCGCCGCCGCACCAAACATGGTTTTTGGGCAGGCCCACCGTGATGTCGGTGCCCGCGCTGTTTTTGTAGTGCAGGGCGCTGAACTGCTGCCCGTTCAGCCATGCGGCGCGCGTGCGGAACGACTTCTGGTGTTCGCGCCATGCGGCCACGGGGTCCGGCCCGTCGGCGCGGGCGGCCTTGAAAATGGCCTGCCACAGCGCCTGCACCGCCTCCTCCTGCGGCAGATGGGGGAACACCGCCTTTGCCCACTTGGGGCTGGCCGCGCCCACAATGCTCCACGCCACCCGGCCCGTCTCCATGCCCAAATAGAAGGCGTGGCAGTCGCGGTAGGCGGCCTTGCGGCGCTCGGCGCGCAGGGTGGGGTTTATGCCTGCCATGGCGTACGGGTCGCCTGAGGTAATGCTAAGCAGGGCGCCGCCGCGCTCGGCCAGGCCGTTTTCCAGCACGGCGCGCCATGCGGGCGTCTGCTGAAACACCTCCATGCCTGCGTTTTCATATTCCAGACGCGTGGTGGCCTCGTCGCTCCACATCACGGTAACGCTTTTCGCGCCCGCCGCCCAGGCGTGCTTTGCCGCAAGGCGCACAAGGGGCGCGGCCTCCAAGTCTGCCTCTATCAGCACCTCCTGCCCCTGCTGCACGTTCAGCCCCGCGCGCACCACAAGCTCTGCATATTTATCAAGCTGTGCTTCAAAGTTCATATTCATTCTCCTTCCTGCCGCCCGGCACAGGCCCAAACGGCCCGCGGCCCGGCGGCCTTTCTGCCTCTGGCATAACTATAACACAACAGCTATCGTTATGCCAAGGGGCGTCTTTTCTTTTGCCGTGAGGCGCCGCTTTTTCCCGCCTTCGGCGCGGGCGGCCCGCCTGTGCTTCAGGGTGCGGCACAGCGCCAGCCTACCTTATTATATATATAACGGCCGGCACAGCGCCTGCAAAAAGGCCGTTTTTGCCCTTTTTCGGGGAAAGGCGGCAAAAAGCGCGCCCTTTTCTCTTGACACCCCGCCCGGCGGCGCGTAAACTGAAAGACAGATTGTTAGGTTAAGCTAACACAATGCACAGCGCCCGCGCCCGGCCAAACGGCCCGGCGGCGCGGGCAGGTACGGAAGGGACGGCAGAAAACATGACACTGGCACAGCTTCCCGTTGGGCAAAGCGCGCGCATTGCGGCGGTGGGCGGCGAGGGCGCGCTGCGCCGCAGGCTGCTTGATATGGGCCTTACGCCCGGCACCGCGGTGATGGTGCGCAAAATTGCCCCCATGGGGGACCCCATTGAGCTGCACCTGCGCGGCTACGAGCTTACCCTGCGCCTGGAGGACGCGCAGAATATCACGCTGGGCGATGCCCCGCAGGGCGGGGAGGCGCGCGGCTGATGGTATTTGCACTGGCAGGCAACCAGAATTCCGGCAAGACGACGCTGTTCAACCAGCTTACCGGCTCGAACCAGCATGTGGGCAATTTCCCCGGCGTGACGGTGGATAAAAAAGAGGGCGTGATACGCGACCACACCACGGGCGAACACCACTTTGGCCCGCGCGCCTGGGGGCACGAGCGCCACAAGCGCAGCGAGATACCCCCGCGCGCGCCCGCCACAGTGGTGGACCTGCCCGGCATCTACTCGCTTTCGCCGTATACCAGCGAAGAAATTGTGACGCGCGATTTTCTGATAGACGGCAGGCCGGACGGCATCATCAACATTGTGGACGCCACCAATATCGAGCGCAATTTGTACCTTACCATGCAGCTGATCGAGCTTGGCATCCCCATGGTGATAGCCCTGAACATGATGGACGAAATGCGCGCAAACGGCAACACCGTGGACGTGAACGGGCTGGAGGCAGAGCTTGGCGTGCCGGTGGTGCCCATTTCCGCCGCGAAGAACGAGGGCATTGACGAGCTGATAGAGCATGCCCTGCGCGCAGCCGAGCACAAGCAGCGCCCCCGCCGGCAGGATTTCTGCACCGGCGCGGTGCACCGCTGCATTCACGGTATTGCCCACATGATAGAAGACCACGCGCAGGCCGCGGGCGTGCCGCCGTATTTTGCCGCCACCAAGCTGGTGGAGGGCGACGGGCCCATGCAGCAGCGCCTGCGCCTGACGGAAAACGAAATAGACCTTGTGGGCCATTCGGTGGCGGAGATGGAGGCAGAGCTTGGCACAGACCGCGAGGCCGCCCTGGCCGACATGCGCTACACCTTTATTGAAAAGCTGTGCGCCGCCACTGTGGTAAAGCACGGCGAAAGCCGCGAGCACGCGCGCAGCGTCAGGCTGGACAAGGTGCTTACGGGCAAATATACGGGCATTCCCATTTTTCTGCTTATTATGCTGGCGGTGTTCTGGCTGACGTTCGGCGTGATAGGCACGTTTCTCAGCGACGTGTTAAGCGCGGGCATCGACGCCGTGACGGCCGCCGCTGCCGCCGGGCTGGACGCCTACGGCATCAACCCGGTGGTGCGCTCGCTTGTGATAGACGGCGTGTTTGCGGGCGTGGGCAGCGTGCTCAGCTTTCTGCCCATTATTGTGACGCTGTTTTTCTTCCTTTCCATGCTGGAAGATTCAGGCTATATGGCGCGCGTGGCCTTTGTGATGGATAAGCTTTTGCGCAAAATAGGCCTTTCGGGCCGCAGCTTTGTGCCCATGCTGATAGGCTTTGGGTGCAGCGTGCCCGCCATTATGGCCACGCGCACGCTGGCCAGCGACCGGGACAGAAAAATGACCATTCTGCTTACGCCGTTCATGAGCTGCTCGGCCAAGCTGCCCATTTACGCCGTGTTTACGGCGGCGTTTTTTCCGCAGCACGGGGCGCTTGCCATGATTCTGCTGTATGTTTCCGGCATGGCCGTGGGCGTGCTGGCCGGGCTTTTGATGAAAAACACGCTGTATAAGGGCAACCCCGTGCCCTTTGTGATGGAGCTGCCGAACTACCGCGTGCCCAGCCCCAAAAGCGTGCTTTTGTTGATGTGGGATAAAGCCAAGGATTTTCTTACCCGCGCGTTCACCGTCATTTTCATTGCCACCATCATCATCTGGTTTTTGCAGACGTTCGACACGCGGCTGAATGTGGTGGCCGATTCCTCCGCCAGCATGCTGGCGGGGCTGGGCCGCATGCTGGCGCCGCTGTTCGCGCCGCTGGGCTTTACCGACTGGCGCGCCGCCACCGCCCTTATCACCGGCTTTTCGGCCAAAGAGGCCGTGGTAAGCACCATGGCTGTGCTTACGGGCACCAGCGTTTCCAACCTGGGCGCGGCCCTGCAGGGCATTTTTACGCCGCTTTCGGCGGCCAGCTTTCTGGCCTTTACCCTGCTGTATTCGCCGTGCGTGGCGGCCATTGCCGCCGTAAAGCGCGAAATGCACTCCGGCCTTGCCGCCGCGTGGGTGGCCTTTGCCCAGTGCGCCGTTGCCTGGCTGTGCGCCTGCGCCGTGTTTCAGGTGGGCAGCCTGTTTGTGTGAAGCAGTGAGGTGACGCAGATGAACGCTTTCAGCTGGCTTGTGCTGGCCTGCGTGGCCATATGTGCGGCGCTGGCCGTGCGCGCCATGCGGCGCGCGCAGCGCCGCGGCGGCTGCGGCGCATGTGCGGGCGGCTGCGGCGCATGTGCGGGCGGCTGCGCCGCCTGCCCGCACGCATGCCCCCGGCAGGGTGAAAAAACAGAATAAAAGGCAAAAAGGCCCCGTGTGCTTTATGCACACGGGGCTGTTTTTTGGGTAAAAATAGCCCTTCCGGTTCATTTTTTCATATCAAGTGAAATTTTTTGACGAGGCACATCTATAAGTCGTATAATAAACCCATCTCTCTTACTCTGCACTTTCTATTGGGGAGGCAGCAAACATGCTGTATATTGCAATTTGTGATGATGACCCTGTTTATCTGTGCAGGGCCACGGATATTGTACGGGGGTACTTTTCCGGCAGAGGTACGGACACATCCATTTCCACTTTCACCTCTGCACAGGAATTGTTAAATGCAGACGCCGGACAATTTAATATTTTTCTTTTGGATGTTATGGTAGGACAGGAAAATGGCATTCTTCTGGCCAAGCATTTGCGGCAGATGCACCCAGATTGTTCCATTATATTTATATCTTCTTATCTGGAATTTGCGCTGAAAGGGTATCATGTAAACGCTTTTCGGTATCTGCTGAAAAACAACTTGGAAAGTGATTTGTGCCATTGTCTGGAGGAATTGGAAGAACGCTTTTATAAGCGCACAGAAACCTTAGACATCAAGCCAGTATTGGGTGACGCTGTACGCCTTGCCCTGCGCGATGTTTTATATTTTGAAAGCAGCGCCCGCCTGATTACAGCCCATATGCTTGCGCCAAACCAGCCTTTAGAATTTTATGGGCAGCTTACTACGCTGGAACAGCGCATTACACACAGCCCTTTTGTGCGCATCCACCAAAGTTTTTTGGTAAATATGCAGCATATTACCTCTGTGCAGCGGCGTGTCGTGACTTTAGCAGACGGCACCGTTCTAACGTGCAGCAGGGCATATTACACAAAGGCATTTTGTACATACATGACATGGCGGGAGGGACAGTGATGGACTATGCATTAAGTGCGGCTTGGGTGTTTGCAGAATATTTTTCGTTTGTAATGCTGGCAGATGCAATTTTGCAGCGCCGTTTTATCCATCCTGCGCTTTTCTGGGCCTGTGTGCTGGGCTGCGCTGCGTTTTGCTATGGGGTTACCGGGCTGTTGCCCGTTCAAACCTCGTTGTTCAAAACTTGTCTTTTCTTTGTTTTCTTCTCGCCCGTTTCCTTTTTTCTTTACTCAGGCAGCATGAAGCGAAAGCTATTTGCCATGGTGTTGCTGTACATTTTAGTATATGGACTAGACTATGCTGCCATTGCCGTCATAATGGGCATTACCCACACTGCGTTCAACGCCATTACACAAAATTTTGTTGTGTATATTTTGGCTACTTTTCTTTCCAAAACGCTGCTTGTGTGCATATGTTATGTTATTCGCCGCGCATATACCGCGCGTTCGCAGAACGTTTCTGTTTCTTTTTGGGAATGGAGCAAAATTGCCATTATTCCTGCATTATCCCTGCTGAACCTTATTGTTACTATCGACGGCGTGCTGAAAGCGGGCCTTGTTTCCAACTGGCTGTTTGCCGATGCCTTTCTTACACTGGCCGCTAATATTGCCGTGCTGCCCCTTTGGGATAAAATTGCCCAGGAACAACAACTGCTTTTAGAAAACAACCTGCTGCAGCGTGAATTAAGCTCTAACCTAAAAGCCGCGCAGGCTATGGCCCGCAATTACGACGAGCAGCGCCGCGTTACACACGATTACCGAAACCATCTTCAAACGCTTGCCGGGCTTTTGCAGCAAGGTGAGCATTCACAGGCACAGGCTTACCTGAAAAAGCTGATAGGCCAAAGCCCGCAGGCCGCTTATGTGTTGGATACTCAAAACCCTGTTTTTGATTCTTTGCTGAACCAGAAATATCAACAAGCCTGCGGGCAGAACATTGGCATGGAATTTAATTTGGAAGGAATAAACGAGCTTCCCTTTTCTAACGAGGACCTTGTAACACTATTCTCCAATTTATTGGATAACGCCATAGAGGCCTGCGAAAAGGTAAAGGGGCGGCGCGTTGTTATTGTAACACTTCGGTGCACGGGCACAGAAACATTGCTTACTGTGCGAAACACTTCGCCGCCGGTGGACACCGCCCTGCCTCAGCTTTCTTCCACCAAAAAAGATGCCGCAGTACATGGCTATGGCCTGAAAAATGTATGCGCTGTTTTGGAAAAATACAACTCGGAATTTGCCTTTCATTACAATGACGGATGGTTTAATTTTTCCGCCTTGCTTAAAGGCGGAAGCTAAAGTTCGGCCGTTGCTTTATTTCGCATGCCAAAACTGCTAATTTTTACAATTTTCTTGTTAATTTTAACACTTTTGTTGTTTGTTTCCCCATAGAATGCTATGTTGGTGTCGGAAAGGGATGGTTCCTTTGCTGATACGCATATGCAACGGCATTGCAGCCCTTTTCGCAGAAAAGGGCTGCATTTTTCATGAACAGGAAAAATGGTTTTCCTATTGTCTGCAGCGGCGCGCCATAAAGCTGGCAGCCTGGACGTTATTATTTTTCATTGGCATTCCGCAGGCAGGCGCTGCACACACATTGCTGTTCATTGCAGTATTTATGTGGATGCGGCGCTATATGGGCGGGTTTCATGCTTCCAGCCCATTTCGGTGTCTTGCTGTTTCTGGTTTTTGTGAATGGCTTTGCCTTTGCTTTGCCATTCCCCTCACTGCCTGCTATTCCCGGCTAAGCCCGGTGCTTTCTGCTTGCTGCTGCATGGCAGTGTTCTTGCTTTCCCCTGCCATTCATCCGCTTTCTGGTTTAGGGCCAGCGGCGGCAAAGTGGAACCACGTGCGTGCCAAAAGGGCGGCCATTGTGCTGTTTTGCGGCACATTGCTTTTCTATTTTCTTTCTTTTGGTTATACAGCGGCTATTGTTGCATGGGGCGAAACTCTTGCCCTGCTTACCGTGGCCGCTGCAAAAATAAACAGACAGGAGGTGAAAAGCCATGATTCAGAACTGGAAAGCCAGCGCCAAAAGCCTGATTCTTCGCAAAACGCAGCGCATGATTGAAAAAGAAGTTCAGGCATGGCCGCCGTGGTGTGCTGGCCCGCTTTATCAGCCCCAGCGCCCGGCAGCAATTCCCCAAAGTAACAATAAGAACCACAAGTAATCAAATGCCCATTATTTTCCAATTTAATCCATATATCCAGATATTTCGAACAAAATTTGTCAGTTGTGCCAATTTAAGTTTCAGAATATTTGATATATGATGTGAAAGGAGAGCAAAAACTATGACGAAAATGAAAAAGCTATTGGCCGTTGTGCTGGTGTGTGCCATCATGGCGGTTTGTGGCGCCTCGGCGTTTGCAGACATTAGTCCCCGAACTTGGACGATTTATTCACGTCTAAGCAATACTTTTGCTACAAATGCGGCAGGTGATTTTCAGTATATGAATCTTTATCGCAGTAGTAGTGGCAGTATCACCAGTTCTTCTGTTCCTGTCTCTGTTTGGAGCCGTGGTTCTGACGAAGACCAGATGTGGTATTTCAGTTCGGATGGTACCCCTTGTGAATTTAGATGCACGCCAACCGGAGTTGATGGAACAGTTTATTCTTTGAATATTTACCGCGGTTCTAGTCCGTATCAATGTACAGTATATCCCTCTAACGGAAATGCTTACAACGACAAAACCTTCTGCTATGATGTCGGCATTGTATCTGTCGGATTTTCAGGCCTGTGCCTATATGCACCGGGTGCAAATGCAAAGCTCAGTTGGCAATATGTAAGTCCCTATACAGATACACACGCGCGTTGGTACACCGCCGGTTGATTCAAATTAAAATTTGTGCCATGCCCGCGTTCAGCGGGCATGGCACATACGAAAGAGGTGTATGCCGGTTGAAAAAACTTTTCTGTCTTATTCTAGTTTTCTCCATAATGCTTTGTGGGTGCACACAGCAACCTAATACGGCATCAAAGCCTTTAACTCAAAACAACACAGATAGTTCTCCAACACAAAACCTTCATATGCTGCACAGCAGCGATGAAAAGGTCGGAAAGAGAGCGAAAACAAACGATGGCCTGTATTTTGTAGAGTTACGAAATGATGACTCAAACGGCTCAAACCTTTTGTATCTGGATTATGCCACGCGGCAGGCCATTGTGGTGTGCGAAAAGCCAGATTGCCTGCATAACGATGAAACCTGCACCGCCTTTTTCCCTTACCGGTACGGCGCGGCAAATTCCTGTGTGGTAGGCAATTATCTTTATATCATTTTTTCCGGCTCTGAAAAGGAAAATATCCTTCCCGCCCTGTACCGCATAGATTTGAACGGCCAAAACCGCACCCAGCTTGCCACCTTGCCCAGCGAGTTTGACTATAATAACCCCGTTGCCACAGACGGCGAAAAGCTGTATACCGTGTGCAACAGAATAGAAGCTGAAGAAAACGGGCGCATCCGTACTTTTACAAACCTTATCTCCCTTTCCCTGCAGGACGGCGCCCTGCAAACCCTGCGGGAATGGGACTGTGACGCATACCTGTGGGGCGCCGAGGGCAGCACGCTTTCTGTGATGCTGCCTGTGGATGCAAAAGAGGCATCGGTGAGCTTTAATATCGAGCTCATCAGTCTAAACGGAGAGCTGCTTGCCACACAGCCCTTTCAAAATATAACGCCCCGCTATTATGTAACCGAAAACACCATATATTGGTACAGCTTGGAGGACGGAAGCATTTATGCCCGCAGGCTGGATTCCTCCGAGGAACAGCAAATTGCCACTGGCCTGCTGTTTCCAGATGCAGATGATGTGGCATTAAGAAATGTGTATTACCCGTATATCTTTTTAGAGCATTTTACCCTTGATACAGGCGGAAAATACCATTACGAGGTATACAATGTGGAAAACGGCGAGTTACATGAAGTGGATTTGTTCCTGTTCGAAACACCTACCGACAACAAGCTGATTCCCGTTTACGATAAAATAGGCGATTTCCTTCTGGTTGCAAACCGTGAAATTTTTACAGAGACAACAGGCTTCACCAGTGACGGGCAGGCCGTCACTTTTGAATCAATGGAGCTTGCGCAGGCATTTATCTCCATAGAAGATTTTCTGAACAGCAGGCCCAGCTATGAGGAAGTAAAAATGCCGCAGCTTGCCTGACGCGGCGCTGCTCACCTGCTTTGCGTTTCTTCTTTTTTCATACTCTTCTTTTAGGCCCCCCTGCCCGCCGCGCCCACCGGTGCGCGGCGGGTGCGGCGGGGCCGCCCCGGAACAGGGGCGCTTCAAAATGCTTTTCTTCTTTTATACCCTTCTTCTGATGGCCACCCGCCCTGCCGCAGTTTGCCAGATGCGGCAGGGCGGGCACAGGCCGCAGGGCTGGGCCAAAGGGCAAACCGCCTTTTCTGCCGCCAGCCTGCCGGGTGCGGCCGCACCGGCAGGCGGCTGTTTTTCTTTCCAAAGCACAGGGCCGGGCCTGCCCCGGTTTGGCCGCGGCGGGTTTTATTTTTCACGCAGGAGGTGAAAGCCATGCAGGAATTGTGCGTGCAGGGGCTTGTGAAGGTGTACGGCGGGCGGCGCGGCGAAAAGCGCGCGCTGGGCGGCGTTTCGTTCACGCTGGGGCCGGGGTTCTACGGGCTTTTGGGGCCGAACGGCGCGGGCAAAAGCACCATGATAAACATTATCATCGGCAACCTTGCCGCCACAAAGGGCAAGGTGCTGTGGAACGGGCGCGACGCGCGACGCCTGGGCAGGCAGTTCCGCGCTGTGCTGGGCTATATGCCGCAGCAGCAGAGCTTATACGACAGCTTTACCGGGCGCCGCTTTTTGCAGTATATGGCGGCGCTGAAAGAGCTGCCGCGCGCCGGGGTGCCCGCCGAGGTGCAGCGCGTGGCCGGGGCCGTGCACCTGCAAGCAGAGCTGGAAAAAAAGCTGGCCGCCTATTCGGGCGGCATGAAGCAGCGTCTGCTGGCCGCCGCGGCCCTGTTGGGCAGCCCGCAGCTTTTGATACTGGACGAGCCCACCGCCGGGCTGGACCCGAAGGAGCGCGTGCGCCTGCGCCATATTTTGCAGCAGCTTTCGCGCACCTGCATCGTGCTGGTGGCTACGCATGTGGTGCCGGATGTAGAGCATGTGGCGGATGAGATATTGCTTTTGAAGGACGGCCTTCTGGTGGACAAGGCCCCGCCCGCGCAGCTGATAGAGGCCCACGCGCCCGGCAAAACGCTGGAGGACGTGTACCTTGCCGTATATGGGGAGGACGAGCCATGACGCGCCTTATTGCAGCCGAGCTGCGCAAGGTGTGGCACAGCCGCTTTTTTCTGGTGGCGCTGGCCGCGCTGCTGGGGGCCAACCTGTTTCTTTTGTGGGTGGGCACAAAGCCCGCCTCCAGCGCCTTCACCCCGGCGGCCTACCATGCGCTGTGCGCCGACATCAAGGGCATGGATATGCCGCAGATGGGCGAATTTCTGCACGAAAGCCTGCGCCGTGCCGAGGCCATGAGCCGCATTGAAAACGTGCTGCGCACCGAGGCGTGGAACGGCGGCAGGCAGGACGAGTACATGCGCGCACAGTATGCGCAGGAGTTCAGCGAATTTTACGAGGAATATGCGGCGGGCGGCTATTTGCGCTACGGCGACACCCTGCCACGCGAATACACGTTTTTGAAAACCATTGTGTATGAGTACGACGAGGCCGCCGGCTATGACGCCTTTCTGGATTCCATTGCCCAGAAGGCGCAGCAGCTTTCGTCCATTTCCATTTTTGCGAACAGCGCCGACGGGTACGACCTTGCCAACATCGAGGCCACGGCCCGCGCCTTTGAGGGCATGCGGGGCATCCCCATTCAGTATTACCCCCAGCGCGGGCTTGTGACGGCGCTGGATTTTGCCCTGACGGACGTGGTGGCTGTGTTTGCCATGCTGCTGCTTGCCACGGTGCTGGTGCGCTTTGAGCGCGACACCGGCCTTCTGGCCCTGATACGCAGCGCGCGGGCCGGGCGCTGCAAAACGGCGCTGGCAAAGCTGGCGGCGCTGGCCCTCAGCCTTGCGCCCGTGCTGGTGCTTTTATACGGCGTAAACCTTATTTACTGCCATGCGTGCTATGGCCTGGGGCCGCTTTCGCGCAGCGTGCAGTCTGTGCCTGCGCTGATGCGCACCACGCTTTCGCTTTCCGTAGGGCAGTATATCGGGCTGTTCCTGCTTACCAAGTGGGCGGCGGCGCTGGCCGCGGGCGCGTGGGTGATGCTGGCCATGCTGGCGGCAAAGCGGCTGTTCACCGGGGCGCTGGCCGCAGGCGGGTTTCTTGCGCTGAGCCTGCTGGTGCGCAGCCTTGTGCCCGCCACCAGCCGCTGGAACGTGCTGAAATATGCAAACCTTGTAAGCCTTTTGCGCACCAATGAGTTTCTGGGGCGCTACCACAATTTATACTGGTTTGGGCGGCCTCTGGCGCTTGCCGTGGTAACGGCCGTCACGGCGGTGGTGTGCTGCACGGCGTTCTGCGCGCTGTTCTGCCTTGTATTCACGCGCGGCAGGCTGCAGGCCGCGCAGAAGCTGGCCCTGCGCGCCCCCGCCCCCCTGCGGCGCTTTTGGGCCAGGCACGCCCGCGCGGGCACCACGCCCTTCGGCACCGAGCTGTTCAAGCTGTTCTGTGTGGGCGGCGCGGCGCTTATTCTGTGCCTGTTCGGCGCCTATCAGGTGTATGACGCCGTGCAGACGGAAAGCTATATTGACGCGGACGAAATTTATTACCGCTATTACATGCAGAATATGCAGGGCCCCCTGCGGGCCGAAACGCTGGGCTGGCTGAAGAGCGAGAGTGAAAAATTTCAGCCGCTTGTGCAGCTGCAAAGCGCGCTGGCCGCGGGCAGCATTTCTCAGGCGGAATATTCGGCCCTGATGATGGGCTATGACAGCCTTCAGCGCGAAATGGGCACCTACCAGCGCGTGCTGGCCGAGGTACAGCGCGCCGCGCAGCTTACGCGCTGCCAGCTTGTATACGGCACGGGCTGGCTGCGCCTGTTTGATACTGCGGATGCGCGCGACGCCGCAGACGCGCTGGCCGCGGCGCTTTTGTGCTGCGTGTGCTTTGCCGGGCTGTTTGCCATGGAAAAGCAGACGGGCATGGCGCGTGTGGTGTGCGCCGCGCCGCTGGGGCGCAGCTACACGGTGAAGTGCAAGCTGCGCGCCGCCGCGCTGGCCTGCGGCGTGCTGGCGGCGCTGGGCGTGCTGCCGCGCTTTTGGGTGGCCCTGCGGGATTACGGCCTTGCCTGCCCGTTTGCGCCGCTGTACAGCCTGCCCGCCTATGCCGCCATGCCGGAGCTTCCGCTTATTCTGCTTATTCTTTTGATGCTGGGCACGCGCTATGCGGCGCTGCGCCTCATGGCTGGGTGCGTGCTGGCGCTGGGCCAGCGCACAGGCAGCACGTTTGGCGCCATGTTCGCGGCGGCGCTGCCGCTGTGCCTGCCTCTTCTGCTGTGCGTGTGCGGGCTTACAGGTGCAAAGTGGCTCAGCGTGTACCCGCTGTTCCACACAGCCGCCATGTTCCAGACGCCCGGCGGCGCTGTGGGCGCCTGCTTTTACCTTGCCGCCGCGCTGGGCGGCATCTGGCTGCTGAACGAATATCTCTATACCCGCTTTGGCCGGGCACAGTGACATGGTTCGCTCCTTTTCAATGTTTTCTGCTGGCCCGCTTTCTGCGGGCCTTTTTCTGCTACCCACCTCTTGCCATTTTCATTTTTTCATTTTGCTCTTTTTCTCTTGACTTTTTATAGCTGGCCTTTCTTACGGGGAACAGGGCCTTTCCGCAGAGGGGCATGCTGCGGCAGAGGCCCTGTTCCCCGTTATGCGGGCGCATGTATGCAAAAGCAGCGCGGCAAAAAGACGTGCCTGTGCAGGAAAAAGCCGGTTTTGGGTGGGCAATTCCGGCGCGCCGCACATAAATTCCGCCTGCCTGCCCGGCGGGCAGGCGAAGTAGGCTCTGCAAGGGCCCGGCCTTTGCAGCAACCCGGTACAGGCGTGTGCCAGCAGCCCGGCATCCAAATAAAATCGAAATCTTATGCCGCACCCCGATATGGGGCTGCCGCTCAGAGGGGGGCCCGCCATAGAGGGCGCCGGATGGTTCATCCACCGCCCTCTTTGTCCCGCAGGCCCCCTGCGCGGGGCCGTATCAGGCAGCCCTTGCATTATTACAGTCAGGCCCCCCGGCAAAGCCGGGGGCTTGCGTAAGCCCTGAATGGGCATCGTACCGGCAAGCCTCTCAAAAGGCGCTGAAAAAATCCGCCGCTTGCATCACTTGCCCTGCGGCCCGTAAATGGGCGCCGTTTGTCCAAGATTATCTTTCTGGCAATCGTAAAGTTGTTCATCTCTTCCCGCTTCGCTCGATGCCGGAAGCGAAAGCTTTTTTACTCTCCCGGCTCTGCCGGGGGGTGTCATTTCACTAAAGCATACAAAACAAATTGCTCTGCCTCAGGCTTCGGCTGACGCCGGGGCCTGTTTCATTTCGAAAGGCGCTGT
>JAGZUF010000005.1:134029-164874 GCA_018380115.1 Oscillospiraceae bacterium
CCGGCTGAACCGGGGCAATCACAGCGCCAAAAAAGGCCCGGCAATCCCAAAGAATTGCCGGGCCTTTTCACGCTGCACCCCGCGCAAAGCCGCGGGGGCAGAATTCTACTTTGCTATCAGCCAAGGTACATGTGCATGGGCCATGTGAGATATTCCACATCGTCCAGCTTTTCAGCAGTGATATAGCCCGCCGGGGCGTTGAGGATCGTGGGAATGCGGTTCACCAGCGTAGCGCAGGTGTGGGCGGGGGTGTCCGGCTTCACCACATGGAACTCGGTGTCCGGCTCGCCGATAATTTTCCAATCGCACATATCGCCGTCGTCCGGGCCGTACACCTTGCCGATGCACTGTGTCTCAAGGGTGATGCCCTGGAACGTCTCGGTGGTGACAACGGCGCTCATGCCGATGCAGTTGCCCTTGGGGATGGTTTCGCCCGTGGTGCCGCACCACAAATCCTTGTCATAGAAATAGGGCACGCATTTCTGGCTGATGGATTTGATGGTAAGGCCCAGCTTGTTGGCCAGCGCCTCGTTGGAGTTCCACACATACGCGGGCTCCAGCGTGGTGGGGTGGGCAATCTTCTCTTCAAATTCCTCAGGCGTAAGGCCAACGCCGTGGGCCTGCGCCAGGGCAAGGCCGTAATCCTCCACGTTGTAGCTTACGGCGCCCTCTATCTTTTTGATATTGTGCACGCCGCCCGCCACAGCGCCTATCATGTTCACCCAGAAAATATCCTGCATGCCGGTGCCGGTGATGGTGCAGTTGTTCTCTTTCGCCATTTTGTCCAGGCGGTTGGTGATGGCGGCAGAGGTCGTCCACGAATAGATGGCCTCTTCACAGGTGGTGACCACGTTGATGCCGCGGGACAGGCAGCGCTCCAGATGCGGCAGCATGTCCGCCATGAAGCTGAACAGCGTCACCACGGCGATGTCGGCATCACATTCGTCCAGCACGGCGTCCGCGTCCGAACGGATGGGCACGTTCAGCTTCACGCCAAGCCCCGCGTAATCGCCCACGTCCATGCCCACAATATCGGGGTTTGTGTCGATGGCGCCCACAATCTCGGCGCCCTTCTCATACAGATAGCGCAGCGTATATTTGCTCATTTTGCCGCAGCCATACTGCACAACACGAACTTTTTCCAAATTCACCATACCGGTATCATCCTTTCTTTAGCAGGGGCGCACGGCGCGCCCCGTTTGGACGGCAGCCCGCCCTCTGCCTTCAGTGTAAAGGTTATATGCGGTATAAGGTCAAGTTGGCCAATTCGATAAAAATTTAACGAGTTCTTTGGGCCCCGTGCACAACCCTCACCCGCGCGCGCCGCCCTTGCAGAACTGTACAGGCACCTGCAGCCGCAGGTACAGCCCGCGGGCGTTTGGCTCTGCCACGGGGATGTCTGCAATAGATTCGCACAAATAGTCCCCGCACACGCGGCACCCGCTTTGGCGGATATATTCGCGCAGGCGCGCGATATACTCCTGCTCTTTGTAAAAATCGTCGCAGTAGATGCAGGCATAATTGCCCGCAGGCACGGTGGCGGTAAGCTGTTCGGGCACAAATTCCCTGTCTACGAATACGAACACCTCGCTGGCAAACAGCCTGCCCTGCTCAAAATCGCTTTGCGCCATGCGCGTGCCCGCGTTGCAGAAGTATATCTGCGGCAGGCGGTCTTTCACAAGGCTGTCCTTCAAATCGCGCAGCATCTCCTCATAGGTCTCCACATCGTGGGCATACACGTTCACGCCGGAATCCACCACATACATCTGCCGCGCGCCGATATACTCCATCTGCACCGTGCCGTCGGGCGGGGCGGCGCGCCAGCGCGCAAAGCTTTCCACCGTGCGCTCCAGCGCGCGGCGCTGGCACTTCAAAAGGCGTATTTCCTCCTCCGTCTGGCGCTGCTTTTCCCGCAGGGCAGCCTCAATGCGCCCAAGGTCCCGGGTTTCCAGCTGCCGGCCTATCTCCTTCAGCGAAATGCCAAGGCTTTTCATATACTGGATGATATCCAGCACGGCGCTCTGCTTGATGTCGTAATAGCGGTAGCCATTCTCGCCCCGAAAGCTGGGCGAAAGCAGGCCGCGCTTGTCGTATAAACGCAGCGTCTGTTCTGAAATGTGGTTCAGCCTTGCCATTTCTCCCACAGTAAGGTGCTTCATGGCTTTTCCGCCTCCGTTCCTGCCAAAAAGGTTATACCAGACACAAGGTTTTCGCGCAAAAGCGGCCGGTTTTGCGCCCGCGCACCGCGTCAGCCGAAAACGGCGGCCGCCGCCTCGCGCTCCTGCCGGGAAAGCGGCCCGGCCGCAAGGCAGGCCGCATTCTCGCGCAGCTGCGCCGCGCTGGAGGCGCCCACCAGCACGCTGGTGACGCCTGGCGCCGAAAGCACCCACGAAAGGGCAAGCTGCGCCAGCGTCTGCCCGCGGGCCGCGGCCAGCCCGCCCAGCTTTTCCAGCCCCTGCAGCAGGGCGGGCGTAAGGGCCTGCGGCGTCATGCGCACGCTGTTGCCGCGCTCGATGCGGCTGCCCTGCGGGATGCCGTGCAAATACCGCCCCGAAAGCAGCCCCTGCGCCAGCGGGCTGAAGGCCGCCACGCCTTTGCCCGCCACGCGTGCAAAGGCCAGCAGGCCGTTGTGCTCCACCGTGCGGTCCAGCATGGAATAGCGGTTCTGGCACACCGCAAGGGGGCAGCCCTCGGCCTCCAGCAGCGCGGCGGCGCGCGCCGCCGTCTCGCCGTCATAGTTCGAAAGCCCGGCATACAGCGCCTTGCCCTGCCGCACGGCGCTGGCCAGCGCACCCATGGTTTCTTCCAGAGGGGTGTCCGGGTCCATGCGGTGCGAATAGAAAATATCCACATAGCTCAGCCGCATGCGGGCAAGGCTTTGGTCCAGGCTGGCCAGCATGGCCTTTCGGCTGCCTCCGCTGCCATAGGGGCCGGGCCACATGCGGTAGCCCGCTTTGGTGGCAATAATAAGCTCGTCGCGGTAGGCGGCCAGCTCGCCGTGCAGGATACGGCCGAAATTTTCCTCCGCGCTGCCCGGCACAGGGCCGTAATTGTTCGCAAGGTCAAAATAAGTGATGCCGCAGTCGAACGCCGTGCACAGCGTTTCGCGCATGGCGCTGAAGGAATCCTGCGAGCCGAAGTTGTGCCACAGCCCCAGCGCCACACGCGGCAGCACAAGGCCGCTGTGCCCGCTGCGGGCATACTGCATGGCGCTGTAACGCGCCTCGTCCGCCCGGTAAGCCATGCCGCCACCTCTTTCCTTCCCCGCCTGTACAGGGCGGGATGTTTTGTCATTATCAGTATACCGCAAGCCCGCGGCCTGTGCAACTTGAACAGGATGTGTGTGTGTTGAAAACACTTTTTCTCTGTTGACGCACACATAAAGGAGTGTTATAATGAATTAACTTTATTTTCATAAAGTGATAAAACCAACTTTGAACAGGAGGAACCCCACCATGGCAAGAGTATTCAACTTCAGCGCGGGCCCATCCATGCTTCCGCTGCCCGTTTTACAAAAGGCGCAGGCCGAACTGACCGAATACGGCTGTTCCGGCCAGTCCGTGCTGGAGATGAGCCACCGTTCCTCCTGGTTTGAGGACATTATCGCGGGCACCGAGGCGGCTTTGCGCCGCGTGCTGAACGTGCCGGAAAATTATAAAATAGGCTTTTTTCAGGGCGGCGCCTCCACCCAGTTCGCCGCCGTGCCGCTGAACCTGATGGGCACAGGCAGCGCGGATTATATCGTCACGGGCCAATTTTCCGGCAAGGCCGCAAAAGAGGCGGAAAAGTACGGCAGGGTGAATATCATCGCGTCTTCAAAAGACAAAAACTTCACCTATATCCCGGACGCCGCCTCGCTGAAGTTTACCCCCGGCGCAAGCTATGTGCACATCTGCCAGAACAACACCATTTACGGCACGCGCTGGCCCAGGCTGCCGCAGACGGGCGCGCTGCCGCTGGTGGCGGATATGTCCAGCTGCATCCTCAGCGAGCCGGTGGACGTCTCGCAGTACGGCCTCATCTACTTCGGCGTGCAGAAAAACGTGGCCCCTGCTGGCATGGCGGTGGTCATCGTGCGGGAGGACCTGATAGGCCGTGCCCGGCCGGACACGCCTGCCATGCTGGATTACGCCGCTGTTATCGGGGCGGGCAGCATGTACAACACGCCGCCGTGCTTCTGCATCTATATGATGGGCCTTGTGCTGGAATGGCTGGAAAAGGAAATGGGCGGGCTGGCCGCCATGCAGCGCCGCAACGAGGCAAAGGCCGCGCTGCTGTACGATTATCTGGACGCCTCCCGCTTTTTCAAGAACCCGGTGAAAAAACCGTTCCGCAGCATGATGAACGTCACCTTTACCTCCCCCTCGCCCGAGCTGGACAAGGCCTTCTGTGCCGGGGCCGCCCAAAACGGCCTTGTGAACCTGAAGGGCCACCGCAGCGTGGGCGGCATGCGCGCTTCCATCTACAATGCCATGCCCATGGAGGGCGTGCAGGCCCTGGTGGATTTTATGCAGAAATTTGAAGCGCAGCACAGATAGCAGGAGGAGGAAACAGAGATGTATCATATCAAAACACTGAACAACATCGCCCCAAAGGGGCTGGCCGAGCTGCCTGCGCAGCAATTCACCGTAAACAGCGGGGCGGAAAGCTGCACGCAGGGCATTCTGGTGCGCAGCGCCTCCATGCACGAAACGCCTCTGCCGGAGGGCCTGCTGGCTGTGGCCCGCGCGGGGGCGGGCGTGAACAACATCCCTGTGCCCGCGTGCAGCGAACAGGGCATTGTGGTGTTCAATACGCCCGGCGCCAACGCCAACGCCGTGATGGAGCTTGTGCTGGCCGGCCTTGTGCTGGCCAGCCGCGACGTGGCCGGGGGCATCGCCTGGGCGAAAACGCTGGCGGGCGAGGCCGATGCGGCAAAGCAGGTGGAAAAGGGCAAAAGCCGGTTTGCCGGGCCGGAGCTGCTGGGCAAGACGCTGGGCGTGGTGGGCCTTGGGGCCATTGGCGTGCGCGTGGCGAACCTTGCGGTGCACCTTGGCATGAACGTGCTGGGGTATGACCCGTACCTTTCCATTGACGCCGCATGGAGCCTTTCGCGCCATGTGCACCACTGCACCTCGCTGAGCCAGCTTTACAGCCAGAGTGATTACATCACCCTGCATCTGCCCGCCACGAAGGAAACCACAGGCATGCTGAACGCCGCGGCCTTTGCCCAGATGAAGCAGGGCGTGCGCATTTTGAACTTTGCCCGCGCAGAGCTTTCCAGCGCCCCGGCGCTTGCGCAGGCGCTGGAAAGCGGGCGCTGTGCGCGCTATGTAACGGATTTTCCCACGCCGGAAACACTGGCCCTGCCCGGCTGCGTGTGCATCCCCCATCTGGGGGCCTCCACACCGGAAAGCGAGGAGAACTGCGCCGTAATGGCCGCGCGCCAGCTTCGCGATTACCTCTTGGACGGCAACATTGCAAACAGCGTAAACTTCCCCGCCGTCTCCATGCCGCGCGCAGGCGCCGCGCGTGTATGCGTCATTCACCGCAACGTGCCCGGCATTCTGGCGGGCATCACGCAGGCGGCCACGGCGGCAAAGCTGAACATTGAGAACATGGCCAATAAATCGAAGGGCGAGTGGGCCTACACCATGCTGGACCTCTCCGGCCCGGCAGATGAGCAGATGGCCCGCGGCATAGCCCGGCTGCCGGATGTCGTGCGCGTGCGCGTGGTGTGAGCGCGCCTTATTCCAGTCAGGCCCCCGGCTAAGCCGGAGGCCTGAGTAAGCCCCAGAAGGGTATACTGCCGGCAAGCCTCCCAAGAAGCGTTGAAAAAATCCGCCGCCTGCATCACTTGCCCCGCCTCCCGTAAGCGGAGTTCTCCTCATTACCTGTTGCATCTTTTTGGTATTGAATACCCCATCCCGCTTCGCCCGGAACTGGCAGAGAAAGCCTTTTTACTCTCCCCAGCTCTGCTGGGGGTGTCATTTCGCTAAAGCATACAACACAAAAAGGGCCCGTCGCAGGCGCACATATCCATGCGCCTGCGGCGGGCTTTCTTTTTGAAAAAACTGCTGCTTTAGAAGCTTTGCAGCATTTTATCCACGCTGTCCAGTGCCTTTTCGGCTGTGTGCGCGGCCTTTTTCATCGTTTTCTTCCATTCTTTCGGGCTTTTCTGCGCGGCATATGCGCCAATGGCCCCCACGGCGGTGCCGGCCATCACGCCCAGCGCGGCGCCCTTGGCCATGTTTTTTGTGCTGCGGTTCATCACACACCCCTCCTTTCGGGCTTTGTATAGGGTTACTATGCCCCTCCTGCGGGCAAACTTGCAGAGCAAATTTTTCCTTCGGGCCCGTTCCCATTCAGGCCGCGGCATGGTATACTATATGTGTATATGCAGAAAAAGGAAGCATGTGTTTTGGAACAGTTGAACATCGTGCTGGTGGAGCCGCAGATCCCGCAGAACACCGGCAATATTGCGCGCACCTGTGCTGCCACCGGCGCGCGGCTGCATCTGGTGGGGCCCATGGGCTTTGCCATAGACGACAAAAAGCTGAAGCGCGCCGGGCTGGATTACTGGCACCTGCTGGACATCACCCTGTACGGCGGGCTGGAGGAATTTTTCGCCTGCAACAGCGGCCCGTTCTATTATTTCACCACCAAGGCCCGCAGGCGCTATTGCGACGTGGCCTACCCGGACGGCGCATACCTCGTGTTCGGCCGCGAGGACGCCGGCCTGCCGGAGGCGCTTTTATATGCCAACGAAGCGGCGTGCGTGCGCCTGCCCATGCGGCAGGCCGCGCGCAGCCTGAACCTTTCGAACTCTGTTGCTGTGGGCGTGTATGAGGCCCTGCGGCAGCACGGGTTTCCCGACCTTTTGTGCGAAGGCAGACTGAGAAATTACGATTGGGGGAAGATGGTTTGAGAAAATTCGCCGTTTTGACGGATTCCGCATGCGACATTCCCGCAGACATGCAGAAAAAGTACAACATCGACATTCTTTCGTTTACCATTACGGTGGACGGCGAAAGCTATATAGAGCGGGTAGATTTTACCAACGAGCAGTATTACGACATGCTGGCAAAATGCACGGACATTCCCAAAACCTCGCAGATTACCATGATGCGCTTTGAAGAGCAGTTCGAGGCCTACCTTGCCGCGGGCGTGGAGGACGTGCTGTACGTCTCTATCAATTCAGGCGGATCCAACACGCACAGCGCGGCGCTGATGGCGCGCCGGAATTTTCTGGAAGAACACCCCGGCTGCCCCATGCATATCACCATTGTGGACAGCCGCACTTATTCCATGGGGTACGGCTGGTTCGTGTGCGAGGCGGCCAGAAAGCTGGCGGGCGGCGCCGATATGCGCACCGTGGCTGAATATCTGGAGGACGCTTTTGCCCGGCTGGAAATCGCCCTCAGCGTGTTCACCCTGAAATTTATCAAAAAAAGCGGGCGCATTTCTGCCGCTGCGGCCTTTGCCGGCGAGCTTCTGGGCCTGCGGCCTGTTATTACCATCATCGACGGCAACACCGCCACAGCCGCCAAGGTGCGCGGCGACAACGCCGTGATGCCCTCCCTGGCGGCGCACCTGAAAAAGCGCATTGCGCCGGGCGCGCTTTACCTTGTGGGCGGCACCGACAAGGAAAACTGCAAGCAGCTTGCCAGGCTGTGCAAAAAAGAACTTGGCCGCGCACCTGAAATGATTTTTGAGCTGGGCGCCGCCGTTGCCACCAATACAGGCCCCAACGCCGTGGCGGTGGTATTTCTGGGCGAAAAACGCCGCTGACGCAAAGGAGACAAGCTTTCTCATGCTGAGCATTGAAAAGAAACTGCTGGACTTTGTGCAAAAGCACATTGCCGTGCTGGGCATTGCATGCCTTCTGCTGGTTTCCGCCGTAATACGCTATTTTCTGCTTCCGTATCATTCCATTGACTATGTGGCCTCGCTGGAAGTGTGGTACGAAAACTTCCGCAGCTTCGGCGGCTGGCGCGCCCTTGCGCGGGATGTGGGCAACTATAACATGCTTTACCGCACGCTGATGGCCGCGCTTTCCTATCTGCCCAACCCGCTTCTTGCAATCAAGCTGCCGTCTGTTCTGTTCGATTATATCGGCGCGGGGGCCGCGGCGCTTTTGGCGCGCGAAGTTTGCCTGCAGGCCGGGCGCACACGCGCAGCCGCGCGCCGGGCGGCCGTGACGGCGGGCATCGCCGTGCTGTTCCTGCCCACCGTCGTGATGAACGGGGCCATGTGGGCGCAGTGCGACATGATGTATGTCACATTTCTTCTGCTTTGCACGCTGTTCTTTTATAAGGAAAAATATGTGATCAGCTTCATCTGGCTGGGCGTCGCGTTCAGCTTGAAGCTGCAGGCTGTATTCCTGTGCCCGGCACTGCTCATCCTGTATGTGGTGAGAAAGAAGTTTTCTGCTCTGAATTTTCTGTGGATGCCCGCCATGCTGGAGATCTTCGCCATTCCGTCCGTTATTGTCACGCTCATTCTGCACGGCAATGTGAGTGAGGCTTTGCGGCGGCCGTTTGACATTTACCTTGGGCAGGGGGCCGAGGCACATATTGCAAGCAGCTACCCCAATGCCGCCACCTGGTTTTCCGGCGCCGCCAGCACATTTGAATGGAATAACGGAACCTACCGCTTCATTGAGGGCAATATCATCCCCTTTTTCCGCACCGGCATGATGCTGTTCTGTTTCGGCGTGCTGGGCATCGCCGCGGTTTGGCTCATTTCCCGGCGGGTGCAGTTTGGCGTGCACACTACGCTTTTGCTGTTTATTTTCAGCTTTTACACCTGCCTTATCTTCCTGCCTGGCATGCACGAGCGCTATGGCATGGCTGTGCTCGTGCTTCTGGTGGTACATACGGCCGCTACCGGCAGACTTGTCCCCCTTACTGCCTGCATGGCAGCCATGGACACTATGATTTACATCCCCTTCCTGCTTCAGGGCGCCATGCCTGTCAGCATGAGCACGCTTTCCGTGTTCAACATTGCGCTGTACGGCGCGTTCTGCTTTGCTTTTCTGCGTGAACTCCGGGCGGAAGGCGCGCTGCCCGTTCAAAATTAGATAATAAAATAAAAAGGAGACACCGATGGAAAAACCTGTTTTATACATTGTGATTCCCTGCTATAACGAGCAGGAGGTGCTGCCCGTTACAAGCGGCATGTTTCTGGAAAAGGTGAAAAGCCTTGCTGCCGCCGGCAAGATAAGCGAGGAAAGCCGCGTAATGTTTGTCAACGACGGCTCGAAAGACGACACTTGGGGCATCATCCGCCAGCTTGCCGCGCAGGACGAGCATTTTCTGGGCGTGTGCCTTTCTCGCAACCGCGGCCACCAGAATGCCCTGCTGGCTGGGCTGATGACGGCCAAGGACATGGCAGACGTCACCATCTCCATCGACTGTGACGGGCAGGATGACATCAACGCCATGGATAAAATGATAGACGAATACCTTACCGGGTGCGATGTGGTGTACGGCGTGCGCTCGAAGCGCGAGACGGACACCTGGTTCAAGCGCACCACAGCCGAGGGCTTCTATAAGGTGATGAACGCGCTGGGCGCAAACACGGTGTATAACCACGCCGATTACCGCCTGATGAGCAGGCGCGCGCTGGAGGGGCTGGCGCAGTTCCGCGAGGTGAACCTGTTTCTGCGCGGCCTTGTGCCCCTGGTGGGCTACCGCAGCTCCAGCGTATATTACGAGCGCGCCGAGCGCATTGCGGGCGAAAGCCATTACCCGCTGAAAAAGATGCTGAACTTCGCCTTTGACGGCATCACCAGCCTTTCGGTAAAGCCCATCCGCCTTATCACGGGGCTTGGCTTCTTCATCAGCCTTGCCAGCTTTATCGGTATTATCTGGGTGCTGCTCACAAAGCTGCTGGGCGCCACGGTATCCGGCTGGGCCAGCATGCTGTGCGCCATCTTCTTCATGGGCGGCGTGCAGCTTCTGTGCCTGGGCGTGATCGGCGAATACATCGGCAAGATTTACAACGAGACAAAGCAGCGCCCGCGCTTTATCATCAGCGAGACCACGTTTGACGAAAGCGGGAAGTAAAAACAGCCTGCGGCTGCTTTTCGGCTCGGCGGCCCGCCTGCGCCGTCGCCATAAAAGCGCCGCGTACGAAAAACAGGCCGGGGCCCGCTGCGGGCCCCGGCGCCTGTTTTGCAACACAGGGAGGAAACGCCATGCCAAAGACAGAATGGAAGGGCGCCGCACTGCTGGCGCCCGTGCCGCCCGCACTGGTGAGCTGTGGCACGCTGGAAGCACCGAATGCCCTTGCCGTCGCCTGGACGGGCATTCTGAATTCCCAGCCGCCAAAGACCTATATCTCTGTGCGGCCCGAGCGGTACAGCTACGGGCTCATCAAGGAGAGCGGCGAATTCATCATCAACCTGCCCACAGCGGCGCTTGTGCGCGCGGTAGATTACTGCGGCGTAAAAAGCGGCCGCAATGGAAACAAGCTGGCCGCTGCCCGCCTCACGGCCGAGGCCGTGCCCGGCTTTGCCGCGCCCGCCATTGCGGAAAGCCCGCTCAGCCTTGCGTGCCGTGTGGCGGATATTGTGCCGCTTGGCACGCATGACATGTTTTTGGCGGATATCGTCAGCGTACAGGTGGACGAAGCCCTCATTGACGCGAACGGCCGCCTGCGCCTTGCCAAGGCCGGGCTGTGTGCCTATGCGCACGGCGAATATTTCGCACTGGGACGCAAAATAGGCGATTTCGGCTTTTCTGTAAAAAAGAAAAAGCGGCAGGGCGGCAGGCGCCCGCGGCAGAAATAACAGGCCGGGAACAAAACGGAGCCTGGCAAGGCGGCCCCAGCGAATGGGACGCAGCGCGCAAAACCGCGTTGTTTTTTGCAGCCATTAAGCTTTATAAAGCAGAATGCCCGTATGCGTCCGGCGGGCTGTGCCGGGGGCCGGTTGTTAGAACCACCCCGGCTTTGGCACGCCCTGCGCCGCCATGCAGCGGCGCAGGGCCATTTTTCCCGTGGTATCGGGCGCAGCAGGCAGAGGCAACATTGGCTTTCGGCTTTGTGGCAGCACGCTGGCTGTGTTCCCCCCTGCCTTCCGACAGGGGCTGCGCCGTCTGCCCTGCCGGCGGCCCGGTCATGGGCTGAAAGCCGCAAAGCGCCGCCTTGTCATCCCCTGCATGGGATGACAAGGCCGCAGGGCGACCGGCTGCCCACCCGGCCGAGCTTGAAAATGCAGCCAACGCGTGCCGGGGTGCCCTCTGACGGCGGCATTCCCTTTTTCCATTGCTGCTAAAAGCCCCTATGGCACCGCCATGGGGGCCTGATTGTACCATGGAGCCGAAATTACAGTGCAAAGCAGATGCCGCCCGTCCCCAACCAAGCGGCACGCCCGCCGCCGGAGCATGTCTCCCCTTTTTACAGCTCTTCGCCCCACATGCCGTTGTACAGGGGCAGGATGTTCACCACCGGCTGTTCGTAGGGGTGGTGTGCCCGCACGGCGGCCAGCGCCTCCGGCACGGCCTGCACAGGGCAGCGCACCTCCAGCTTATATTCTGTGCCGCGGCTCATTTCTCCGGCCTTTCCGTCATAGGGCGAAGCGCCCGGCAGGGGCGTCCAGGTGCCCTCCACCTGCGCGTAAGAGCAGACATGCGTATATTTCCCCACCACGCCTGCGCCCGCCTGTGCCAGGGCCTCCAGCAGGCCCTCCAGAGCCGCACAGGGCGCATAGATCTCCAGCTTTACCAGTTCCGGCGTCCATTCCGCCATAAAAAGCCGCCTCCCTTTTCCGGCATGGCCATGCCGCTTTATGCTTCATCATATCCCCTTTTTACCCCGGCTGCAAGGGCGCGCTGCTTTTTATGCGCCTGCCGTCAATTTCTCTGTTCCAAAACGGATGGTTTATGATATGATAAAGGCAGGGCCTGCCCGGCAGCCTGCCGGGGCGGGCTGACAAAAGAAGGTTATTGAAGTGGAGGCGGTTTGAAATGCATGAAGCGGCAAGAAACGTCATTCGCCAGCGCATGGAGCGCACGGCCCAGGCGCTGCGAAAAAACAACATGGAGGCCGTGTGCGTAGACAGCGCGGCGGACGTGCTTCCCCTGCTGGAGCATTGGATTGCGCCGGGCTCGTCCGTGGGCATGGGCGGCTCTGTCACGCTGGCCGAGTGCGGCGTGGAACAGTTCTTGCACAGCGGCAGGGTAAGGTTTCTGGACAGGGCGGCCCCCGGCCTGACGGAGGCGGAAAAAGACGCCGTGCTGCGCGCCCATTTTTCGGCAGATTGGTTTTTGTGCAGCGCCAACGCCATCACAGAAGAAGGCGAAATCTTCAATGTGGACGGCCTTGCCAACCGCATTGCCGCGCTGGCCTTCGGCCCGCGCAACGTGGCGCTGGTGGCGGGCTGCAACAAGCTGGTGAAAGACCTTGCCGAGGCGCAGCACCGGCTGGAGACACTGGCCGCGCCTGCAAACGCACAGCGCCTTGCCTGCAAAACGCCCTGCGCGCAGACGGGCGTGTGTGCCAACTGCCAAAGCCCCGCGCGCATCTGCTGCGATTACCTTGTGCTTCGCCAGCAGCGCCAGAAGGGGCGCATCCGCGTCATTCTGGTGGCCGAAACCCTCGGCTTCTGAACAAAGCATACAGAGAAAAAGCGGCCCCGCCCCGGCCTAACGCCGGGGCGGGGCCGCTGTGCCTTTCACCGTGCAAAAAAGCGGAAGAAGGGGCTGTCCTGCAAATACCAGGCCACAAAATTGTTGATATACACGTTGTCCACATGGTTCACCGTGCCGTAGGGGTCATAGGCAATGCCGAAGTGCCCGGCATTCCACACCACGATAAAGCCGTGCCACAATTCCACAAGCGGCGTCACGGTGCCGACGCAGAGCGCCGCCACCAGCAAAATATAAAGCGCCCTTTCCCATGCCTTTCCAGTGCGGAATACGCTTTTCCTGCGGACAAGATACCCCAGCACCATGCAGGCCAGCACCAGCAGCGCCGGGATGGAGGCGCGCATGGTGAAATCGCCCGTGCCTGCGGCGCCCATGCGGAACAGCGGGTATGCCATCAGGCTGGCCGCAGTGAGGTAGAACAGGGCGTCTTTCTTATAGTCATGCCAGATAAGGGCCAGATACACACCGCACTCCAGCATGTAAAAGCGCACAAGCTCAAACAGTTCTTTGCCCGCATCCACCTCCTGCCTACCGGAAAGGTAAAAGCAGAAGCGCCCTTCTTCCATGGTGGTAGCCGCATTGGAGGAAAAATAGAGATAAAACACCGGAAGAACGGCCGCCAGCACAAGCAGGTTCTGGCGTGAGAACACCTCACGCCAGAAGGCGGGCAGGCGCCCTGCCCGCACGCTTTGCACAAGGCGCACCGCGCCAAGGCCAAGGCACATTACGGCAAGCCCCACGAAGGGCAGCGGACCGAAGGGCAGCGCCAGCAGGCCCAAAAGCGCATAGTTTTCCACGCCCTTTTCATTCAGTACACACAGCGTCATCAGCCACGGCACCACCGTCTGGTTGAACACCCAAAACAGGCAGGTGGTCATAGAGCTGTACTCATTTGTGCCCGCCCAGCGCTCTATATGAAAGCCGACGTCCTGATGCATCCACGCCGTGCCCACGATATCCAGCCCGCTGAAGGCCATAAAGCCCACACACACCAAAAGCACAGCCAGCCACCCCTGCGGCCGCAACGTGACCACAAGCAGGCAGAGCACAAGAAAGACGCCAAGGCTTGTCCATAAAAACAGCACAAAATTTGCCGCCAGCCACGCAGCGCCCGCGGCGCCCGTCGCTGCCAGCACCGCTTTGCCCGCCAGGGCCGGAAGCAGCCAGTGGCAGATGTAATACACCAAAGCAAAAGGCTCGCCGTGGTTGCCAAAGCCGCCGCTGCTGCTTTGGTAATACACGGGCCAGGGATAATTTACAAGGTCGTGCAGAACGCCGTTGCGGTTCGCAAAATCTGTGTTCTGGTAAAAATAGCCGCCCTGCCCGCCCCAAAAGCACCAGATGAGCGCAAAGGCCAGCATTGCGGCCAGCACCCATGCGGGCACGCACAGGGCCTTTTCCTGCAGCGCCGCAGGCCCTTTTCTACCGGGGCGCAGGCAAAGCACGCCCGCCGCCAGCAGGGCCGCGGCCGGCACGCCCCACCACGGCTTCAGCCAGCCCAGCAGGAACACCGCCACCGGCACCGCGGCATACAGCACCGCCGCAAAGCGCAGCTTTACATAGGAAAGCCGAACACTGTTTTTTCTGAAAAAGGAAGCTTCGCACATCTGTCCGTCCTCCGCAGCAATATCATTCCTAATCAGAGAGCCCTCTGTTAAGATACAGCATATCATACTGCCGCCGTTTTTTCTACAATGCAGCCATCGAAACAGAGCATATGTCCGACAAAATGCGGTTAGGCCCGCCCCCAGCCGGGGCGGGCCCATTTTTTGCACCTTTGCTATTATACTACCGACCTTATTTGTTCGAAAAATCGGGCACAGGAAGCATTTCCACAGTCTCGTGCTTTTGCATTTCACCAATATATTTGACAAAGCCTTCGCGATCGATGGTCTGTTTGAACACAGACAGCATCTGCTTTGCACCTGCAGCATCGCCCTTTAGCAGGCGGTATGCGCACAGGGCGAACACCTTGGCCGTTGTCACATAGGCAAGCTGCGGGTCCACACAGGTATATTCCGTCGTATGGGCGGCGCCCCGAAAGCCGCCCGTGCCAAACTGGATGAGTGGCATGATGCTGGAAAGCTCGCCGTAATCAGAAGAGCCTGCCGAATGAATGGTGGGGTCTGCCGCAGAGTCTATCAGCATGAGTTCTTTGTCTGGCGCCACATCACGCAGAACGCCTACCAGAAGCTCAACTGTATTATTCGGTACCGTAGGCAGATATCCCGCCACCGTCTCAACGTCCAACCCCGCGCCCAGCGCCATAGCAGCGCCTTTCAGCGCGCGGTCTACTTTGTAATTGGCCTCTTTAATCGCGGCCATCGTCTTGCCGCGGATGCTGTAATCCAGTTCCACATCATCGGCAATAATGTTCGAGGCGTCTCCGCCGTGCACGATACGCCCATGGATGCGCACAACGTCTTCGTCACGGAAAGTCTCGCGCTGCGCATTGATTGCGTTGACCGCCAGAGTTGCCGCTTCCAGCGCATCGATGCCCGCGTGCGCGTTCGTGGCATGCGCCGCTTTTCCTTTGAAATGGACGGTCTTGTTGACAAAGCCGTTCGTGCTGTCGTTCAGCACGGCCACTTCGGCTTCCCAGCTATGGTGCCCCACCGTGATGTCGATATCATCCAGCGCACCGATGCGGATCATCTCCGATTTTCCTCCGCAACAGCCAATCTTTCCCTGTCTGATAAGATCCAACTTATAGGCGACGTCTGCGCTGAATTCTTCAGAGGGTACGCCGATGAAAGCCACGTTCCCATTCAGCGCGCCTCGCACCTCCGGGTCTGTCAGGGCCATGGCCGCGCCCAGCACCCCCGTCAACTGCGCGTTATGGCCGCATGCATGTGCTGCGCCCGTCTCCTTATTTGCTTCGGGGTGGCTTGGCATTGGCAGCGCATCCATTTCACCCATCAGCGCCACTGTATACCCTTTTTTCTCCTGACAGGGCGGTTTTAGATATGCCTTAACGCCCGTATAGGCCACTCCCCGCTGTACGTCAAGGCCCAGTTTTTCCAGCTCTTCGGCAAACCGCTGTGAAGTGCGAAACTCTTTGAACCCCGTTTCCGCGTGTGCCCAGATATCATTCGCAAAGCCGATGATATCCTGTGCTCTGCTGTCGATAATATCCAGTATTTTCTGTTCTACCTTATCCATCTTCTTCCCTCCCGCATCTGTTATGAAATACTGCGCCTCACTGTGCCTGCTCGGCCTGCTGCGCCATCTGCGCGTCCACTTCCGCCTGCACGCGCTTGCCCAGCGCCTTTTTCTTGTCTATCAGCTTTTTCAGCACAAAGGCCGATGCGCCGCACAGCGCCGTTGTCACAGCCAGGAAGATGAAAATATAGCGGTACCCCGCATTGCCGAAATTGTCCAGAAGTTGACCGCAAATAGCGCCACGGATCATATAGCCGGTGGCATTCACAGTGAACACCACGCCCCATAGGCGGCCAGTGTATTTGATAGGCACTTTGGCATCTTCCACCAAAGTATATTGCAGGCCCGTAATAGCGTACATGCCCACAGAGAAAAGTGCAACCAGGACAAGATACAGGACGGCTATCGTACCGCCACCAAGCGGCAGCAGTGCCATGCCGAGCGCAATCACCGTCATGGCAACACAGGCAACCTTAAATACGATGGTAGAATCACCCAGCTTGTCGCGCAGCATGCCACCGAACGGGCTGACCACGATGCGGAAGAAGTTTTTCATCGTAATTGCCACAAATGAAGCCGTGCCGGCCGTAAACGCCATTACACCCACCAGATAAGGGTTCATATAGGTGAAGACGATCTGCGCCATCAGGTTCAGGCAGAACGTAGCCACTACATTGCACCATGTAACGGGCATTTTCAGTATCTCCAAAAGCCCTACCTTGGGTTCTGTATTTTCTTTCTTAGATACCGTAGAATTTTTACGAAGCTCCTTCAGGCGTTTTTCTTCCGCCTCAATACCCGGCGATTTCAGGAATACCCAGATACCGATGCCCACCAGAATGCACAGGATACCCACGCCACGCAGTGCCATCTGGAAGGAGAGGTTCAGTGCAGTGATAGCTCCCAGGAACCCATACTGGATGACAAGCGTCACGATTGCGTATGCCGCCTCGGAGAATGTCATCAGCTTGCCCTGCTCGTCGCTGTTGCCAAGCAGCTTGATTAGCTTGAAGTAAGGTGTGAGCAGCAGTACGTTAGCTGCCAGCGCCAGGCAGAAATAGATAATGAGAAGCAGGAAATAGGAGTGTGCCACCGATTCCAGCAGGGCGGAGAACGCCGCCACAAAGCAGCCGATGGCCGTCAGCTTCTTCGGGCTGAATCTGTCGGCCAAGAGGCCGCCGATGATACCTCCCACAAAACCGCCGATGTTGCCAAAGCCTTCCAAAAAGCCCATCTGTGTATTGGTGAGCTGGAAGATGTCCTGAAACTGCACATAGAATACCTGACTGAGCTGGCTTATCAGGAACGATGTATTGGAAAACGTAGCGAACATGACGAGCCAATACTTTTTCAGCATACCGGGGCCCAAAAGCCCTCCGCCTTTCCGTTGCATCAAACCATTACCCATTTTAAAATTCCTCCTTTTGATTTTCAATGCAGGCTGTTTTCAAAAACAGCGTCCCACATGTGCCCGAAAAGTATTTTAGTCTGCCTGAGCGGCAATGCTGCCGCCCTTTACCACCAGTTTCGGCAGCTGCCCCATGGCGGAAATGTCTTCGTCCGGCTTTCCGTCAAACAGCACCATATCCGCCTCATAGCTTGGCTTTATCTGCCCGCTGACACCTTCAAGATGCAAAATTTTCGCACTGGTCACCGTGGCCTGCCGCAGCATGTCGATATTACTCATGCCGCACCACTGCTGGCGAAGCCGGAATTCCTGAGCAGGGTCTTTCTCCAGCGATTCAATGTCAAGGTCGGTACCCCAGCCAAGCTCCAGACCTTCGCGGTAAGCGGCGGAAATGTTCTTTTTTGCCGCCTCTATCACCCATCCGGCGCGCTCGGCCAGATATGCCAGCTGCGGGCTTTCATCTGCGGCGATATCGGCGCACCATTTCATCACGGCAATAGTAGGTACCAGATAATGCCGTCCGTCGCTTTCCGCAATTCGCCTGCGAAGCGCAGCGTTGGCGTAGGTGCCGTGCTCTATGGTATAAACGCCGGCATCCAGCGCCGCCTCTATGCTGTCCGCACTGTGGCAATGCGCTGCTGTTTCCAATCCCAGCGCACGCCCGGCGGCGGCAGCGGCGGCTACCTCCTCACGGGTGCATACCATCAGGCCCGGCTTGCCACGCTGCCCCATCACACTGCCGGAGACGAACACCTTCAAAAAGTCCGCGCCCTCCGCCGCATCGCTACGCGCTCCCCTGCGCCAGCCATCCGGGCCGTCATACTGAGGGTTGTCGTTCATAGGCGCCTTTGAGGTAACGGTAATGCCGTTTCCGCAGGCCAGCAGCCTGGGCCCGTGAAATACGCCGGCCTGTATGGCGTTCCGCACATGTATTCCAAGGCGGTTTCTTGCGCCCATGCAACGCATTGTGGTATATCCCAGCCTCATCATGCGCTTTGCCCACAGGCACGAACGATTGAACAATTCGTATTCGTCCATCGCCCAGTTATCCATAAAATTCGCGGTCACCGCGTCACTGTGTTGGTGAATGTCATACAAACCTGGCAGAAGCGTTTTTCCGTAGCAATCCACCGCGTTGCGGCCCTGCATCCCGCTGCCGGCCTTCTCTACCGCTTGAATAAAGCCGCCGGAGACCGCAATGTCTGCCAGCCCGCCGTCCCATCCGCCGGAAAGCTCCGGGATGAGCCTGCAATTTTGAAGCACCATATCAAAGGTCATGTCATCTTCCCCCTAACTGCCGGGCCGTGCCGGACGGCGCAGCGAACGGCCCGGCCCGCTCATTTTCGTCCATGCGGCAGACTCGCCGCCCTTCAGGCGTTGAACACATATTTATCCAGACGCTCGAACGCCTCTTTCACGCGGGAAAGAGGAAGGGCCAGATTCATGCGGATATGACACGGGCCGTGGAACATCCGGCCGTCCTGCCAGCCGACGCCCACATCCCAGCCAGCTGTTTCCAGTTCATGAATGGTTTTCCCATGTTTCTCACACCATTCGGTGCAATCCAGAAACAGCATATAGGTACCCTGCGGACGGGATAATTTCACTCCATCAAAATGCTTTTCGATGTAATCGCAGGCATATTTCACGTTGCCTGTCAGCACCTGGCATAGCTCGTCCACCCACTCATAGCCCTCCGGCTGATACGCACCTATCTGCCCGTGCATAGACAGCACATTCATATAGTTGTAGTCGGTGGTCGATTCCTCTTTGTTGATTCGGTCGTGCAGCCACTTGTTATAGATAATATGGTAGCTGCCCACAAGGCCCGCCATATTGAAGGTTTTGGAGGGGGCATACAGCGCCACTGTGCGCATGCGCGCGTCTTCGGAAACAGACTGTGTGGGAATATGTTTATAGCCGTCCAGCACAAGGTCCGACCAAATCTCATCCGAAATCACATACACATCATATTTGCGGAACAGCTCCATTGCGCGTTCCAGTTCCCAGCGTTCCCACACGCGGCCGCAGGGATTGTGCGGCGAGCAGAACACAGCCGCGTGAATCTTCTTTTCCACAATCTTCTTTTCCATGTCCTCAAAATCCATACGCCAGATGTTGTTTTCATCCAGCACGAGCGGACTGTGGATCATATGGTAGCCGTTATTCGTCATGCCCTTGGTAAAGCCGACATAGGTGGGCGAATGGATCAGCACATTGTCGCCCTGAGAGCACAGCACCTTCAGGGCGCTGATCAGGCCGCCTATCACGCTGTTTTCATACCCGATATGCTCCGGCTTCAGCCCTGTGACGCCATTGCGTTTTTCGTGCCAGCGGATAATCGTGTCGTAATAGGCATCGCTTTCCAGAAAATAGCCGTATGCCGGGTGCTTTGCACGCTCTATCATGGCCTGAGGCACTGTTGGAACCGTAGGGAAATTCATATCCGCTACCCACATCGGAATTGCATCAAAGCCTTCCTTCGGAGGCGTTGGTGCCATGTCCATAAGGCCAAGCGCGTCCACTGCGATTGCATCTTTCCCGCGGCGGTCCATAATAGAAGTAAAATCGTATTTCATTGCTTTGTCCATTCCTTCCTTTTTATTACAGGCTGTCTGCCGCTCTTGGGCCAGACAGCACCTGCAACCTTTTCATTTTAATTTGCCTAAGGCTCCAAAAAAGATTTAATACACTTAATTATTTAGCATATTCTATATTTAGTGTCAACATATTTTCGTACCTTACATATGAAATTTCGCAATTTATACACCTTTTGCTCTTATTTTTTGTTCAAAACGCACAGTTGTGGTCACAGACCAAATGAGCAAGCAAGCTTCTGTGCCGTGTTCTTATTTTTTGCAGCCCTGCGGCGCCTGCTGGGTGTGTTTCTGCCCGGCGCCCCGGCCCGAAAATGCCCGGCGCGCTTTTCTTTTTGGGTAAAATATGCTATATTGTAACAGGATTTTTATGCAGGAAGGGGGCGGCAGCCATGCGGCGCATCTTGAAATTTCTGATGTCGCGCTCTTTCTTTTTCTCGGTGATGATTCTGTTGCAGCTGGCGCTGTTCATCGCCCTCATGGTCACGTTCAGCCGCGTGGGCGGCGTGGCTTACCTGCTTATCACCCTCACCGTCGTAGTGGTAATGATGGCCGTGCTGGAAAAGACGAACACCAACCCAGCCTACCGCATCATGTGGCTTTTAATTGTGGTGACGATGCCCATGTCTGGCGCGCTGTTTTATCTTTTGTGGGGCAGCCATGGCATCAAGCCCAAAAAGGCGGAGGATTTTCTTCGCATCGAGCACCGCGCCAATAAAATCATGCAGCAGGACGAAGCTGCCCAGCGCGCATTCTGCACCCAATATTCGGAATACCGCCCCCATATGGAATATCTGGCGCGCAACGCTGCCGCGCCGCTGTATGACGGCACAAAGGTAGAGTATTACCCCTTCGGGCAAGACTTTTTTCCCCGCTTTCTGGAAAAGCTGAAGGCCGCGCGCCATTATATTTTTATGGAGTATTTCATCGTGCAGGACGGCGAGATGTGGGGCCGCACGCTGGAGGTGCTGCGCCAGAAGGTAAAAGAGGGCGTGGACGTGCGCGTTTTGTACGACGGCTTCGGCTGCCTGTTCACTTTGCCCTCCGATTATGCCGAGACGCTGCGCGCGCAGGGCATCCAGTGCTTTGCCGTCAGCCCCATCCGTTTTTCATGGCATCCGTCAGATTACAAGCTGCTGAACCACCGCGACCACCGCAAAATAACCGTCATAGACGGCGAAGTGGGCTTCACCGGCGGCATGAACTTTGCCGATGAATATATCAACCGCAAGAAGCGCTTCGGCGTGTGGAAGGACACCGGCTTCATGCTGGAGGGGCCGGCGGTGTTCAGCCTTACCGTCACCTTCCTGAAAATGTGGGACTATGTGGCCGAGACGCGCACCCGGTATCTGGATTACCTGCCGGAAGCCGCTTACCCCTCTGCAGAGGGCTTTGTGCAGCCCTACTGCGATTCCCCGCTGGACAGCGAGAACGTGGCGGAAAACGCTTATTTCAATGTGCTGCGCCACGCGCAGCGCTATGTCTACCTGATGACGCCGTATCTCATCTTGGATAATGAGATGACCACCGAGCTGTGCCTTTCGGCCAAAAGCGGCGTGGATGTGCGCATCATCACGCCCGGCATCCCGGACAAGCCCTATGTGTACTATGTGACGCAAAGCTATTACCCGGAGCTTTTGCGCGCGGGCGTGCGCATCTACGAATACACCCCCGGCTTTGTGCACGCAAAAATGTTTGTATCAGACGACAGGCTGGCCATTGTGGGCAGCGCCAACACCGATTACCGTAGCCTGTACCTGCATTATGAAAACTGCTGCCAGTTCTTCGGCGGGCATATTGTGGGCGATGTAAAGGCAGATTTCGAGGCTACCATGGCCATGTGCCATGAGGTGACCGCCGAGGATATTCGCCGCGTGCCGCTGTATAAATGGCTGGCGCAGATGTTCCTACGGCTGTTTGCGCCCCTGATGTAGGGCGCCGCGGCACAAGAACGCGCAGGCAAAAGGAGGAAACAGAATTGAAACTTGTTGTAATAGACGGCCAGGGCGGGGGCTTCGGAAAGGCCATCATCGAGGCTCTGCGCGCCAAGGGCTATGCGGGCGACATCCTCGCAGTAGGCACGAATGCTCTTGCCACCTCGGCCATGCTGAAGGCGGGCGCCAGCGCCGGGGCCACCGGCGAAAATGCCGCCGCCGTAAACGCCGCGCGGGCGGACATTGTCACCGGGCCGCTGGGCCTTGTAATGGCAAACAGCATGCTGGGCGAGTGCACCCCGGCCATGGCGGCGGCCATTGCGCAGAGCCCCGCCGTCAAGGTGCTGGTGCCTGCTGCCAAATGCAACGTGCAGGTGGCAGGCTTTGCCCCGAAGCCGCTGGGGGAATTGATAGAGGACGCCGCCCGGAAGGTGCTTTGCCTGTTGGAGCAGGGCGTTTGACGCGCCGCCCGCAGCACGCGTAGAAAGGCCCGCGGCACGGCGGCCAGACAGACGAAAAGAGCGTGCGGCTTTGTGAAAAGCCGCACGCCTTTTTTATTTCCTTTGACAAGCCGCTGTTCACCCCTGCCGGCCGCTGTTTTTCCGGAAGGCCAGGTAGCTTTCCAATATCACTGTGGCCGCCACGGAATCCAGCACCTTTTTGCGCTTTTTGCCATAGGTGCCGTTTTCAGAAAGAATGTTTGCCGCCGCAATGGTCGTCTGGCGCTCGTCCCACAATTCCACGGGAATGGGGATAATGGCGCGCAGCGTGTCCGCCAGCCTGCGGCTTTTCTCCGCGCGCGGCCCCTCGGTGCCGTCCATATTTTTCGGCAGGCCTATCACTACCATGCCCACGTCAAATTCCCGCGTGGCATACACAATTTTTTCCGCCACCTTGGCGAAGCTCTTTTCCTCGATGGTGCCCACCGGGCTTGCCAGAAACTCGGTGCGGTCGCACACGGCAAGGCCGGTGCGCGCGTCGCCGTAATCTACAGCCATAATCTTCATTGACATTCTCCCCTCTTCCTGCACTGCTTTTATTATAACACAGCAGGCGGCTGCCGTACAGAAAAACAGCGCCGCGTGTAAGGCGTCAGGCCGCCTCCTGTGCGGCCCGCTGCTCCGCCTTTTGAAACGCGCGCCGGCGCACGGCCAGATAGCAGATGAGGTGCACAGCCGCCGTCAGCACCCAGGACACCGGGTAAGAGATATACAGGCTGAGCTGGCTGCGGTTCCACTGGAACACCGTCATAATCCACACGATGCGCAAAAGGCATGCGCCCGTGAGCGAGACCAGCATGGGCAGGATGGAGTAGCCCAGCCCGCGGATGCTGCCCGCCAGCACATCCATTAAACCGCACAGAAAATATGTGCTGCTCACCACGCTCAGCCGGTACAGGCCGTAGGTGACCACCTCCGCCTCCGGCGTATAAATGCCCAGCAGAGGGCGCCCCAGCAGATATGCGCCGTTGCCCAGCACCAGCCCCACAACGCTGACAAGGCCCAGGCATTCCAGTAGCACGCGGTCTACCCGCTTGAAATTGCGCGCGCCCATATTCTGGCTGATAAAACTCATCGATGTTTGGTACACGGCGTTCATGGAGGTATATACAAAGCCCTCGATATTGCTGGCCGCCGTGTTGCCCGCCATCACGGCAGAGCCGAAGCTGTTGATAGAGGACTGAATGAGCACATTGGATACATTGAAGATAACGCCCTGCAGCCCTGCGGGCAGGCCGATGCGCAGGATAGCCATGAGCTGGTCTTTGTGAATGCGAAGCTCGGCCGGGATGAAGCAGCACGCGCCCGTGTTGTGCATAAGGCAGTGCAGGATAAGCCATGCAGAAATTGTCTGCGAAATGATGGTAGCCAGCGCCACGCCCGCCACGCCCATGGAAAAGCGGATGACGAACACAAGGTTCAGCGCCACGTTTACAAGCCCGGCCACTGTGAGAAAGTACAGCGGGCGGCGCGTATCGCCCACGGCGCGCAGGATGGCCGCGCCGAAGTTATACAACAGCACGGACGGCATGCCCACAAAATAGATGCGCAGATATGTCACCGCCTGATCTATCACATCGTCCGGCGTGCCCATCCATTCCAGCATGGGGCGCGACAGCGCGATGCCCACGAAAATCATCGCCGTGCCGCACACGCCCGCCGCCAGCAGCGCGGTGTGCACGCCGCGGTGCACGGCAGCCGTGTCGCCCGCGCCGTAGCTGCGCGCAATGACCACATTGGCGCCCACAGAAAGCCCGATAAACAGGTTTACCAGCAGGTTGATCAGCGAAGTAGTGGAGCCCACCGCCGCCAGCGCCGTGCTGCCCGTATAGCGCCCCACCACGATAATGTCCGCCGCGTTGAACAAAAGCTGTAAAATGCCGGAACACATAAGCGGCAGCGCAAACAGCAATATCTTGCTGAACAGCGGCCCGCTGCACATGTTCATTTCATAGGATCTTCTCAATCCCGTTTCCTCCTCATTTTTCGGCGCCCCCGGCGCCGGGTTCTGCAGCAGCAGCCACGCTGCTGCATTCCCTATCATAGCACAAAATGGCGGATAAGCAATGCTCTTGTTCAGTATGTCACCACCGGCCCTCATATTGTACAGCGCCAGATATAATTTTTTGTGTACCGGAAAAGGGCTGCACCGCCGTGAACAGGCCTGCTAGGCTTCCACCATCTGTCATAAAAAATACCGCGCTGAAAACTGGCTTCAGCGCGGTATTCTCAGGTTTTCATTTTTCCTTTCTTTTCACGGTTCATATGTGCTTTTATATCCGGCGCATTGGTTGAGATCAGCATAAAAATAATTACAAATACTGCAACTACAACCTGGCTGTACTGAGTGGGAATACTGAATACCATCAACGCCACATGTATCATTTGCATGATGACTGCACCAAAATAAATGGAGACGAATATATTCCCACTTCCCACAATCGACAGGCCAATGAACACGCACATCATGGCATTAAAGCATGTCCCCATCGTCCCCATAGCGCTGACAGTTCGGGTAACACCGGAAGAGCCAAGGTTCACTGCAGCATAAAGCCCAGCAAACATCCCTGCTACCATCAAAGCTATGGCCTTTGTGCGGACGACATGAATACCATTGTCCTCTGCAACTTTCGCATTGCTTCCAACTGCCTTGATATTGTACCCGAGCTTTGTTTTAAAGTACAGTACATAGGCCAGCAAAAATCCAAATATCAGAATCAGGATATTGCCTGGAAAGCCTCCCAGCACCAGATATTCCAACCCCAGTGAAACGCCTTTACCACTGAATACAATGCCGCAGATGCTTTCATATATCAGCATGACAGCAATAGAAATAATAATTGTGGGAATTTGAAGTAATTTGTACAACAACCCGGAGACCGCACCAGTAATAAGCCCAACTGCTACACAGCAAAGAATCACGCCGAATATCCCCAAGTTCAGCATCTTTGCAATATTGCCTCCGACAATCGCTGCGACCAGCACCTCGGCGCCTACTCCAAAATCCCAGTTGCCTGCTTTGATATTAAACAGCACGCCCCATCCGAGGATTGCCGGGGCGATACCCTGTTTGAGAAGTGTTATCAATGTGGTGACAGATCTGGTAGCCGGTGCGAAAAGCATAAGCAGCAAGATGAGCAATGCTGTCACACCAACCATGAGGATATAATTTTTCACATATTTCTTTATCACTTGCATAGCAGCTACCTTCCCAGCCTTCAGTTAGTTGGCGTTCTCCTTTACCCATTCCAGGGAGAAGGCGTCCATGAGCTCTGTATAGTCCTCTAATGTGACATCCGGATTATACTTGCCCACAAGGCTTTTGATTATCTCATCAGAGTAGATTTGATAATCTGGGTTATCGATATATTTTTCATAATCCTCACATTCTTCGGCGCTGGTAATAATCACCTGCTTCTGGGAAAGATTGATAAAATCCTCGGAAAGCGGTGTGCCATCCACTGAGTTGAACAGCATCAGAAACACAAACAGAGCATCAGGGGAATTGCCTGCAGAAGCAGCTGCGACCCATCCCTCCTCAAAATCCTCTGCAATGCCGTCGTACAAATCAAACATAACCAGCTTAACGTCACCCACTGCCGTATTCTGTTTCACCGTATTAACAATGGACTCTGCCGCCCCCTGACTAGATGTCGTCATAAGGATACCATCCATATCAGGGTACAAATTCAGAAAATTGGTGATACCATTGATGTGCGTCTGGCTGTTTCCATCATTGGGTACCTCGTATTCTGCTACAATCTCTGCGCCGACAGCCTCGGCGCCATTTTCAAACCCTGTATTTCGTACGGCCAATGCAATAGAGGGGTTCAGCTTTTCGAGGCCAAACACACTTCGGCCGTCTTCTGCAAGGACAGCAACCAATTCCTCGGCCGCACCTTTATCGTCCTCCCAGCAACTGCCCACATAATATTCGCAGGATTCCACATAGCTCTTAATATCGGCATCCAAAATATCACGGAAGCAGATAGCAAAATAAACGCCGCTTTCTTCGCACGCCTGACCTACCTTCTGTGCACTGGCGTCTTCAATGGGCATAAACATAATACCCTCGCAACCAGCAGATATCAAATTTTCCACCGATGTCAACTGAGATTCTGTGTCATAATCGCCAAGAGCCCATTCCACTTCTACGCCGATCACTTCCGCGGCATGGTTGATCTCTGCATAGACACACTGCCCCAAGTCATCGTCTTTTCCATAGAAGATCACGCCTATTTTGTGGATGGCGTCCGCTGCCTGCGTACTGGCGGTGGAAGATGTGCCCGTACTGCCGCATCCCGTCAGGAGCGCAGCACACAAAAGCATGGCCAATACAAGTGCAATAAATTTTTTCATCTTGTCTTCTCCTTTTCTTTCATTATAAGTACTTGGCGTACTATAAGACATACCTCTGCCCTTTTCTGTCCATTGTGACAAATACAGTGGCCAGGAAAATAATCCCTTTTACGATATAAATCAAGTTCGCATCCAGCCCCCAGAGCGTCAGCCCATTTCCCAAAATATAATAGGTAATGGTGCCTATAAAGGCAGCTTTAATTTTAGTCCCCGTCCCTCCTGTCAGAGGGATACCGCCCAGTGTAAGGGCAATTAACACATCTGTCTCTAAGCCGCTTCCAATAGTTTTGGTCACGCTGCCGATGCGAATCATCGTGAGGAATGCCGATACCCCCAGCGTCATGCCGCTGATAGCAAAAGCAATTGCCTTATATTTACCCACATTCAGACCACTTAGTTCGGCAGCTTTTGGGTTTGAACCAATCAGCTTTTGCGCCTTTCCTATTTTCGTATAATTGAAAACAACTGCCGTAATGATAAACACAGCGGAAAGAAACAGCAAATAGAATAAATTATTTGCATACTGCGCAGAGTAAGCCGGCAGATTCATAACATGATTCGTTGCCAGCCCTTCCACCACGCCTCGCCCCACAAACATGATGCACATGCCTGCCATAAATGCGGGAATCTTGCCCTTGATATGAATCACAGCTGTGATTGAACCGCACAGTATACCAAACAAGATACATGCCAAAAGCATCAGAATAAGGTTTTGCCCTTTCGTAACAAGGAAGCTGAGTGCCGCAATCAGAGCGCAACCTCCACCGAGTGAAAAGTCCAGATTGTTATGGGCCATCACAAAAATGCAGCCGCATGCGGCAATCATTGTAACCATCGACTGACCAATAATATTCGTCAAATTTCTTGCCGCAACAAACCGCCCCTGTGTGGTGAGGGAAAATATCAAGATAAGCGCTATCAGGCCGGCATACGGCATAACTTTTTTCATAAAATTACTGTTTACCTTTTTCAGCATAGTATGCCTCCCTTCGCGCTCACAGCATTTTTTGAATGATAGCCTGTTCCGTGGGTTTCTCCTGACGCATGAATTCACCTGTACACATGCCGTTCTTCAAAATAATGATGCGGTCTGACATGCCAATCAGTTCAGTCAGCTCTTCAGACACCATAATAATCGCCTTGCCCTGTTGCTTCAACGACTGCATCAGCAGATAGATATTGGCTTTTACACCTACATCGATGCCGCGCGTGGGACAGTCCATCAAGAATATCTGTGAATCATTCGCCAGCCATTTGCAGAGTGCCACTTTTTGCTTATTTCCTCCGCTTAGTTCGCTTACATGCTGGCGAACACCGCTCATTTTAACCTGAAGGGAATCAGCATATCGTTCTGCCAATTCATCTTCTGATTTCTGTCGAATAAAACCGCCTTTTTGAAGCGTATCATAAGAAGAAGCAACTATATTATCCCGGATATTTGCTGTAATGAATAGTGACTCTGTATCTCGGTCTTTCGGGATATATGCAATATGCTTTTTCAATGCCTCCTGCGGAGAAGTGATTTTTGTTCCATCCTGATAGGTCACGCTGCCGCTATCGGGGTGAATAGCGCCGAACAGCACTTTACACAGTTCATGCATACCACTTTCCGTCAAGCCGCCAATGCCCAATATCTCACCCTTGTGTAATTCCAAACTAACGTCATGAAGGGAGCCTGCACAGCAGATATTTTCTGCTTTCAGCACTACCTCTTCTTCAAAGTGCCCCTCCCAATCCGGTCGGTAATAGCTTCCGTCAAATTCCCGGCCTATCATCAAAGCACGTATCGCATCTTTATTCATTTGTTCTTTGCCAAGTGTTTCGATATAATGGCCATCGCGCAGAATAGTGGCAGAATCGCACACCTGCATAATTTCATCTAAATCGTGAGAAATAAAGATGACACTCTTTCTCTGTGCTCTCATTTCTGAGACGATTTCATATATTTTTTGGCGTCCATGGTGAGAAAGCGCCGTCGTCGTTTCATCTATAATCAGTATTTGAGGTGAGTGGTGTACCGCTCTGGCGACCTCCAGCATCTTTCTGTCTTCAAATGAATACCGTTCTACATTCTCTTCCGGATTGATATGCTCCAGCCCATGACGTTTGAGTATCTCTGCCGTGCTTTGGCACAATCTGCGAAAATTCACCAGTCCCCAGCGGCTGTTCTGTGTCTCTTCTCCTAAAAACATATTTTCGCAAACTGTCATTCCGGCAATCGTCCCCGTCTCCTGAGCAAGTAGAGAAATGCCCTTTCTGCTGGAATCCAAGACACTTTTGGGGCAATAAGGTTCATTCTGAAAAAACATTTGCCCGCTGCTTTGTTCATATATCCCGGCAATGATATTAGACAAGGTGGATTTTCCACTGCCGTTTTCCCCCAAAAGCCCCCTGACCTCTCCGGGATAAAGCTCCATCGATACATCGCTCAGCGCTTTTGTTGCACCAAACTGTTTGCAAATATTGGTAACTTTCAGCAATGCTTCCATGTGTTTCCCGCCTTTTAAAATTCAGCCTGTCCGCCCGCTTTCTTGCCTTCAGGGCGGAACTTATCCGCCCTGAGATTCCGGTTCATCCCAGGTTACAGTGGAAGGTGTTTCCCACAGGTAAAGTGCATTTCCTTCACTGTCCTCTACAATCGCATAATCATTGCCACATTCTGTATAACGCCGTTTTAGAATTTTCCCGCCGTATTTTTCCACCTTTTGCAGCGTCTCCTCAATATTGCTGACTTCGACCATGAAAAAGGGCGCTTTTCCAGTTTCATCTGTTTTTTCATCTTTGAAGTAGCCATAGATAAAAGAAGGCACTCTGGGTTCCCAGTTTGGATTGCCTGGGCCGGTAGCGCAATACAGCAAGGGGCTTTTTTCATCTGTGCCCTCACTGGGAACAATATCCCAGTCAAAGAGATTTTCGTAATTCTGCTTCGCTGTGGCAGCATCATGGTACTGAAATACAAAGCGTCTGAGTCTCCCATTTCTGCTGCGGGAAGGAAATTTTTTTGCAACATGATAAGAAATGTCTAAAGGATCCCTGCCCGTTTTATCGGGTTCCGGCGGATCCACATGAATGCGGCGTTTTTCCTGCTCGTTGTATGGCTCCGACAAAAACCATTCTGGCGTACAGTTGCACGCGGGGCACCTCGGTGGGATATTGTCATCATCTGCTTTGAAGGGAAAACAGCATTTATAACAAGTATAAAGCCTTAACATGTCAAGCTCCTTTCAACTATCACTCTTTATCATAATCCGCTTCCGGTTCTTCCCAGGTTCGGGAATCCGGACATTTCCAAAGCAATTCCCGGTTTCCATCCGGGTCTTCCACCACCACAAAATTTGCCCAATCCCCTTTGATCTGCGTATGGCTCACCACTTTCCAGCCGCATGTTGTAAGGGTGGTGATAGTATCTTCCAGTGGAACATCCATGCTTACTTCCATAAACACCTGCGGTTTTTCGCAATGCTCCCGGGCAACCAGCTGTGCCCATACATATCCAGGCTGTGAAGCCTCCCACGAAACCTGAGAGGGCCCTGTCGCGCACATTAGGGAAGGGCGTTCATCGGTGTCTTCAATGAATACCCCTTGAGGCACACGCATGACATCCCAGCCAAATACATATACATAAAACTTTTTTGCACGCTCATACTCATCATAGGGTATCATCATTCCGCGTACACGCCCATGCAACGATTTTTTCAGATACTTTTTGGGTGGCCGCTGCGAACATATGCCCGGCTGAACCTTGTTCATATTCCCTCTCCTTTTTATTTTTCAATTCACAGCACTGCTCCGTTTGAAGCAATTACTGTACGGTACCACTCGAAACTTTTTTTACGGTAACGGCGCAGACTCCCTGTACCGTCATCGTGCCTGTCCACATAAATAACGCCATACCGTTTCGACATCTGCGCAGTAGAAGCACTGACCAAATCGATACACCCCCATATGGTATAACCCCAAATACAAACGCCATCATCTATGGCATATCCCATCTGGCGGATATGCTCCCTCAGATAATCAATACGGTAATCGTCCTCTACAGTGAATGTTCCATTCTTTTGAACGAGCTGGTCATGGGCCCCCAAACCATTCTCCACAATAAAAATCGGCTTATGATACAAATTCCATATCTGGTTCAAAACATAGCGAAGCCCAATTGGGTGCCCCCATACCCGATTTGCCGGACAGAAAAACAATCTGTATAATGGAAAGGGGTAATGAAAAATGTCAACCAAAGAACGAAAACACCCAGC
>JAGZUF010000028.1 GCA_018380115.1 Oscillospiraceae bacterium
CCGCCCACTTGCGGGCCGGGGGGATGCAGGTGAAATAAAATTCCGTGCGGTTTGAGGCGCGTGCCGCCACCAGCCCCTTGTAGGGCAGGTGCAGGCCGCCGCCCGGCCTGCGGTTATGGCCGGTTTGGAAAATAAGCGGCAGGACCGGTGTGCAGCCCGCCTCACAAAAGAGCTTTGCTTTAAGCATAGCGCGAAGCGTGGCTCTGGCCGCAGGCTGCCAAAGGCAGAAGGCTCTGTTGACACAGCGGCCGCCCACTTGCGGGCCGGGGGGATGCAGGTGAAATAAAATTCCGTACGGTTTGAGGCGCGTGCCGCCACCAGCCCCTTGCAGGGCAGGTGCAGGCCGATGGCCCTGACGGCAGCCATGACAATGGAGGCCCCTCCGTGCCGCGGGCCCATTTTGGGGCCGGGCTTTTTTTCACCGCCGGAATGAGGTATACTATACTGTATCAAACTTTGGCGAAAGGGGGCGCAGCGTGTGCTGGAGCTTGTGCTGGGCACAGCGGGAACAGGCAAGACGGGCCTTGTGCTGGCGCGCATGAAGGCGCGCGCCGCTGCGGCCAGAAAAAGCATGCTGCTGGTGCCGGAGCAGTTCTCGTCCTCTGCGGAAAGCATGGTGTATGCCGCACTGGGGGACAGCCTCGGCGCATACGCCGAGGTGTACAGCTTCAAAAGCTATGCCGAAAAGGTGCTGAAAACGCACGGCGGTGTGGCGGTGGCGACGCTTTCCGACGCGGCGCGCACCGTGGCGGTGCGCCGCGCCATGGACAGCCTGGGCGATGCGGTGCAGCTTTACCGCAGGCACCGCCGCGGCGTTAATTTCTGCAATATGTGCGCACAGGCCATTGAAGAGCTGAAAACTGCGGGCGCCGCCCCGCAGGACCTTGTGGCCATCGGCGAGGCCGAAGGCGCGGACGGCGAAAAGCTGCGCGAGCTGGGCCTTGTGTTTGCGGCATATGAAAAGGTGATAGAAAAAAGCGCCATGGACCCCTCCGACCGCCTGCTGCTTGCCGCGCGCAGCCTGCCGGCGGCGGAGCTGGCGGACACTGCTGTGTTCCTGGACGATTTCGACGGCTTCACACAGCCGCAGTACGCCCTGCTGGATGCATTTTTGCAGGCCGAAAGCTGCACCGTGGCCCTTTGCTGCGACGGCCTTGCGGACGATGAAAGCGGCCTTGGCCTGTTCAGCCCCGTAAAACGCACGGCGGCCCGCCTTGTGCGCGCCGCGCGCCGCCTTGACGTGCCGGTGCAGGGGCCGAAGCTTTTGCAGAAAGACCTGCGCCACGCCGGCGCGCCGGGCCTCGCCGCCGCAGTGGCTGCCGTAAGCGGCGGCGAAGCACCGCCCGCCCCGCTGGCTGGCGAGGTGTGGTTCACCCCCGCGCCCACCCTGTATGAAGAGTGCCGCACTGCCGCCTGCCGCGCCGCCGCGCTTGCGCGCGAGGGCATGGCCTACGGCGATATGGCGTTTATCTGCCGCGATATGCAGCAGTATTCCGCGCCGCTTCTTGCCGCGCTGGAGCTGGCGGGCGTGCCCGTGTTCCGCGACGCGTCGCTCACGCTGGAGCACTCTGCCGTGGCCTCGTTTTTCCTTGCCGCGCTGGAGCTGGCCGCCAAGGGCCTTTCCACCGAGCGCGTGCTGCGCCTTTTGAAAACACAGCTGTGCGGCCTTGCGCCGGACGACATCGCCCTTCTGGAGGACTACGCCTACACCTGGCAGCTCAAAGCGGCGGACTGGCGCGCCCCCTTTGAAAAGAACCCAGAGGGCTTCGGCGCGCAGCTTTCGCCCCAGCAGGAGCAAAAGCTGGCGCAGACAGAGGCCCTGCGCGCGGGCGTGATGGAAAAGCTGGCCCCCTTTCTGCAAAGCGTGCGCGGCGGCACGGCGGCGGGCATTTCCCGCGCACTGTATTTCCTTCTGGATTCCTTCGGCGGCGCGGCGTGCACGGAAAAGCTGGCCGCCCAGCTTGCCGGCGCGGGCGACGCGCAGGGCGCCGCGGCCGTGTACGATGCGTGGGACCATGTGATGCAGCTTCTGGACGAGATGGAGAAGCTTCTGGGCGAAGACGAGACGGCCCCCGGCGAATATGCCGAGCTGTTCGCGCTTTTGCTGCGCGGCGGCGAGATGGGCCGCGTGCCCCAGACGCAGGAGGCCGCCATTTTTACCCAGGCGGACCGCATGCGCCTTTCCGGCCCGCGCGTGTGCTTTGTGCTGGGGCTGGCCGAGGGCGAGTTCCCGCGGGCGGCGGGCGCATCGGGCCTGCTGACGCATACAGACCGCGAGCTGCTGGTGCGCCGCGGGGTAGAAATGCCCGGCAGCTACGAAAACCGAACCCTGCTGGAGCAGATGTACTTTTACCGCGCCCTTGCCGCCCCGCGCGGGCGGCTGTATCTTTCCTGCACGGCGGCGGGCGATGCACAGCCGTGTGCGGCGCTGGCGCCCGTGCTGGCGCTTGGGCCGGAAAAGGACGTGCTTTCCCCCGTGCAGCTTGCCCCTACGCGTGCGGCTGCGCTGCAGCTTTACAGCGAGCACTACGGCCGGAAAACACCCCTTGCGGCGGCCCTGCGCGCGGCGCTGCAAAGCGAGGGGGGCTTTGCCCGTGTGCTGGCCGCCATGGACGCGGCCGCCGCGCCGCAGCCCTTCCATGCCGCGGATACAAAGGCGCTGGAGCAGCTTTTGGGCACGCAGCTCACGCTTTCCCCTACAAAGGTGGAGCAATATTACCGCTGCCGCTTTTCCTATTTTCTGCAATATGTGCTGCACATCCGGCCGCGCCGGAGGGCCGAGCTCTCGCCACTGGAAAGCGGCAGCCTCGTGCACTATATTCTCGAGCATGCGCTGCGCCGCACAGGCGCGCGCTTTGCCGAGCTGACAAAGGAGGAGCTGACGGCCCTTGCAGACGGCATTGCGGACGAATATGTGCGCCAGAACATGCCTGCGGCGGGCGCGCGCTTTGCACACCTTATCGGGCGGCTGAAGCGCAGCGTGGCGAACCTGCTTTTGTACCTGCAAAGCGAGCAGGCGCAAAGCTCGTTCCGCCCTGTGGCGCTTGAACAGGCCATCGGCGGCAGCGAGGCGGGCGCCGTGCCGCCGCTGGAACTGAAAACGCCGGACGGCAAGGCCGTGCGCGTGGTGGGCAAAATAGACCGTGTGGACGTGATGCGCCGCGGGGGCGAAACATACCTGCGCGTGGTGGATTATAAAACAGGCACCAAAAAGTTCAGCCTGGAGGACGTGTACTGCGGCCTGAATACACAGATGCTGTTCTATCTGTTCACGCTGTGCCACGCCCCGCAGGGGCAGTACGCCGGGGCGCAGGCCGCGGGCGTCTTGTACCTTTTAAGCGACCCGGCGCCCAAAACGGCGGCCCGCGCCGACGCGGCGGGCACGCCGCTGTACGAGGTGGACGGCCTTGTGGTGAACGACCCCGTCATTGTGCGCGGCATGGATAAAGACGCCACCGGCGTGTTCGTGCCCTTCGGCTACTCGAAAAACGGCGCGCCGCGCGCATCGGCCAAGCTGGCCAGCCTGGAAAAGCTGGGCAATATCGAGCGGCACATCACGGGCCTTGTGCTGCAGATGGCGCAGGGCCTGTACGGCGGCGACATCGCCGCGCGGCCGCTGCGCGCGGGCGGGCACTGCCCGTGCGACGTGTGCGATTACCGCCCCGTATGCCGCCATGAGGACGGCACAGACGAGGCGTGCGCCAGCGCGCCCAAGGATGTATTCGAGCCGAAGGCAGGGGAGGTGACGTGCCTGTGAACTGGACGAAGGCGCAGCAGAGCGCTATAGAAGACCGCGGCGGCACCCTGCTGGTGAGCGCGGCGGCGGGCAGCGGCAAAACGGCGGTGCTTACACAGCGCGTGGTGTCGCTTTTGTGCGACGGGCCCTCGCCCATCCCGGCAGACCGCATTCTGGCCGTAACCTTCACCCGCGCGGCCGCGGCGCAGCTTCGCGCGCGCATTGCGGCGGCGCTGGCCCAGCGCGCGGCCGCGCAGCCGGGCAGCACCTTCCTCAAGCGGCAGAAGCTGCTTTTGGGGCGCGCGGCCATCTGCACCATCGACGCGCTGTGCATGCAGCTTTTGCGCGAAAATTTCGCGCGCCTGGGCCTTGCGCCCGATTTCGACCTTGCCGACGATGCCGAGGCCTATGCCCTGCGCGAGGAGGCGCTGGCAGACGGCCTGGAGCAGCTTTACGGCCAGGCGGATTTCTGCGCCTTTTCTGCGCTGTACGGGCGCGCGCGCACAGACGCGCGCGCCGCAGCCACCGTGCTTTCGCTGTACGATTTCCTGCGCACTCTGCCGGACCCCGGCGCAGTGCGCGGGCAGTTTCTTGCCATGTATGAAAACGGTGCGCCGCTGTGCGAAACGGCGTGGGGCAGGCTGCTTTTGCAGCACGCCGGGGCCCTGTGCGAGGCGGCGCTGGCCCTTACGGCCGAGGCGCGCGGCATTGTGCAGGCCGAGCAGGCGCTGGCGGGCTATGCCCCGGCGCTGGAGGAGGACGCCGCCTTTTTCGGCGCCCTTCTGCAGGATGTGCGCGCCGGGCGGTGGGACGCCGCGGCTGTGCGCGTGCACGGCTATGCGCCGCCCGCCTTCCGGCCCGTGCGCGGCTACGAGGGCGGCGATATGGACACGGTGAAGGCCCTGCGCGCGCAGGTGAAGGCCCTGCTGGCAAAGCTGCGCGAGAGCGTGTTTGTGTGCAGCGAGGCCGAGTTCGAGGCGGACCGCGCCGCCGCCGCGCCCCATGTGCGCGCCCTGCTGGGCGCGGCAGAGCTGTTCGAGCAGGTGTTCACCGAAAAAAAGCTGGCTGAAAAAAAGCTGGAATACAGCGATTTCGAGCGCCTTGCCCTGCGCCTTCTGTGCGGCGAAAACGGCGAAAAAACGCCTGCTGCAAAAGAGATATCACGCCGCTTTGAGGCCGTGTTTGTGGACGAATATCAGGATACCAACGCCCTGCAGGCCAGGCTTTACGAATGCCTTGCAAATGAAGACGGCTCAAACCTGTTTTATGTGGGCGACGCAAAGCAGAGCATTTACCGCTTCCGCCTTGCCAGCCCGGAAAGCTTTCTGCAAAAGCGCGCGGCCTGTGCGCCGTACAGGCCCGGCGGGCCGCACCCGGCCGCCCTGATGCTGGAGGATAACTTCCGCAGCGCGCAGAATGTGGTGGGCGCAGTGAACGATGTGTTCTGCGCTGTGATGTCGCGTGAGGTGGGCGGCATCGACTATGCGCGCGAGCAGCTTCGCTGCGGCGCGCCGGACGGCTATGACGGCGGGCCCATGCAGCTTCTTTTATCGGGCGAAGACACAGGCACGGACGCAGACGTGGTGGCCCGGCATATCCGCGGCATGCTGGCCGCGGGCTTTGCCGTGCGCGACGGCCAGGGCGGCACGCGCCCGTGCCGGCCGGAGGATTTCTGCATCCTGCTGCGCAGCCGTGCCAATTTTGCCCAGTACGAGGCCGCGCTGGAGCGCGCGGGCGTAGCTGCCACGGCGGACACAGGCGAAGACCTGCTGTCCCAGCCGGAGGTGGGGTGCGTGCTTTCGCTGCTGCGCGTGGTGGATAACCCCGCGCAGGACATCCATATGGCTGCCGTGATGCTCAGCGGCATGTTCGGCTTTTCGCCGGACGACCTTGCGCGCCTGCGCCTTGCCTGCCCGCAGGGCACGCTGTATGCCGCCGTGCTGCAAAGCGGCGGCGAAAAAGAGCAGCGCCTTGCCGCCGTGCTGCGCGCCCTGCGTGCCAGGGCGGCCTGCGCCCCGCTGTACGAGGTGTGCGGGGACGCATACGCCCGCACGGGCTGGCCCGCAGTGGCGGGCGCCATGGAAAACGGCCCGCAGCGGCGCGAAAACCTGCGCGCCTTCGCGGCCTATATGGCTGCGGCGGACGCCCGCGGGCTGAGCCTGGACGCCTTCCTGCGCGGGGTGGACGCCGCCCTCGAAGCGGGCGGTGCGGCGCAGGCGGCGCCGGGCGCGGCAGGCGGCGCGGTGTCCATCATGACCATCCACCGTTCAAAAGGGCTGGAATTCCCCATCGTGGTGCTGGCCGAATGCCAGCGGCGCTTTAATTTCCGCGACAGCTACGAGCCCGTGCTGCTGCACCCTGTGCTGGGCCTGGGCCTGCGCCTGCGCGCGGGAGAGGGCGGCCTGTACGAGACTGCGCCCCACGCGGCCGTGCGCCTTGCAGGCCTGCGCGAGGCGGTGGACGAAGAGATGCGCATTTTGTATGTGGCCCTTACGCGCGCGAAGGATAAGCTCATTGCCCAGTGCGCCATGCCCTCGCCGGAAAAGACGCTGGCCGCCCTGGCGGCGGCCCTGCGCGGCGGTGCGGCGGCGCGCACGCAGGCGCTGGCGGGCGCGGCCAGCTTTTCCACTTGGCTGTGTGCGGCGGCCCTGCTTCACCCGGACTGCGAAAGCCTGCGCAAGCTGGCGGGCGCGGCGGGCCTTGCGCCCCTTCCGGCGCAGGGGCACATTGAGGCGGTGCTGTGCGGCGGGGGCGGGCAGGCCGTGCCTGCGGCAGGGCCCCAGCCGCAGGCGGAGTGCTCGCCGGACGAAGACGCCCTGCGCGCGCTGAGGCAGAATTTTGCCGCGCCGCGCCCGAACGCCGCGCTGGAAATGCTGCCTGTGAAGATGAGCGTGTCGGCCCTTTCGCACGCGGGTGCGGCCAGAGTGCTTTCGCGCCCTGCCTTCCTGTACAAAGAGGGGCTCACCGGGGCTGAGCGCGGCACCGCCACCCACAGCGTGCTGCAATTTGCAGACCTTGCCGCGGCAAGAGAGAACCTTGCCGCCGAGCTGCAGCGCCTTGTGCGCGAGGGCTACCTTGCGCCCGAGCTGCGCGCCCATCTGGATGAGGCGGGCCTTGCGGCATTTTTTTCCTCGCCGCTTCTGGCGCGCATGCTTTCCGCGCAGAAACTGCTGCGGGAATACGCCTTCCTCACCTCTGTGAGCGCGAAATATGTGCAGCCGGATATTCCGTCCCAGTTTGCCACGCGCACGGTGCTGGTGCAGGGCATTGCGGACGCCGTGCTGGTGAACGGCGGCGAGGCCGAGATTGTGGATTATAAAACAGACCGGGCCAAGGCGCCCGCCGCCCTTGTGGAGAGCTATGCCCGGCAGCTTCGCATTTATAAGGGCGCGGTGGAAAAACGCCTCGGCGTTTCGGTAAAAAAACTGACGCTTTACGCCGTTTCCCTGCGGCAGGAGGTGGACGTGCCTCTGGCGGAGGGCTAGCGCGCCGCGCGGCGCCCTTGGCCGGCCCGCGCCCGGCGGCCCTGCCTGCGCAGGCGGCAGCGGCATTTTTTGCGCGCACAGCGAAAAACCGCTTGACAAATACACACCGCATGGCATATACTAGCTTAGTAAACAAAGCAGCACCGGCCGGCAGCCGTGCTCACCTTGCGCCCCGCAGGGGCCGGGTTAAAACAGCAAAGGCGCTTTGCGCGCATGTTGCGTATGTTTGGCGGCTGCCCATCCGGGCGGCCGCTTTTTTCACACGATGCAGGCGGGCAGCCCCCGCAGGCAGAATTATGGTTTGGAGGTGCTTTACCATCAGCGGCAAAAAAGAAATGGAGATCAACGAAGCCATTCGCGACAAAGAGGTGCGCCTGATTGGCGCAGACGGCAGCCAGCTCGGCATTGTGCCGGTGCGCGATGCGCTGCGCAGGGCGGAAGAGGCCAATTTGGACCTTGTGAAGATTGCCCCGCAGGCGCAGCCGCCCGTGTGCAAGATTCTCGATTACGGCAAATTCCGCTTCGAGCAGCAGAAACGCGAAAAAGAAGCGCGCAAGAACCAGAAAATCGTGGATATCAAAGAGATACGGCTGTCTTTGAACATCGACACGAACGACTTCAACACCAAGGTGGCCCAGGCGGCGAAGTTTCTTGCCAAGGGCGACAAGGTGAAAGTTTCCATCCGCTTCCGCGGCCGCGAGATGGCGCACACGAACCTCGGCCTCGAGGTGCACAAGCGCTTCGCCCAGGCCCTGCCGGACGCAGTGGTGGAAAAACAGCCGAAGTTAGAAGGGCGCAGCATGCAGATGTTCCTTGCGCCCGCAAAGGCGCAGTAATTTGAAGGAGGAAATCCAAAATGCCTAAGATGAAAACACACTCCGGAGCGAAAAAGCGCTTCAAGCTCACAAAGACCGGCAAGGTGAAACGCGGCCACGCATACCGCAGCCACCTTTTGAACGGCCACGGCAAGACCACGAAGATCAAGCGCGGCTACCGCAAGCCCGCCTATGCGGACAAGACCAACACGGCCGCTGTGAAGGACATGCTGCCGTACGGCTGATTTGTGTGAGAACATAAGCTTTTTTTACTCGACATAAAAGGAGATTGTAGAATATGGCACGTATCAAGGGCGCTATGATGACGCGCAAAAGAAGGAAAAAGGTGCTGAAGCTGGCCAAGGGCTATTTCGGCAGCAAATCCAAGCATTTCAAAATGGCAAAACAGCAGGTGATGAAGGGCGGCAACTATGCGTTTGCCGGCCGCAAGCAGAAAAAGCGCGATTACCGCCGCCTGTGGATCACCCGCATCAACGCTGCCTGCCGCGCCAACGGCACCAGCTATTCCGCCTTTATGAACGGCCTGAAGAAAAGCGGCATCGAGCTGAACCGCAAAATGCTGAGCGAGATGGCCATTCACGATGAAAAGAGCTTCGCCGCGCTGGTGGAAACGGCAAAAGCTGCGAAATAAAGCACAAAAGCTTACGCCCGTGCACGCGTGCCCGGGCGTCGCTTTGTATTTGAGCTGCACGCGCCTCGCGCCCGCATTTGCAGGGCGCGGGGCCCGTGTGCATGCCGGAAGGGGGGCGCTGTGCCATGGCGCTGTGCATCACAAGCCGGGAGAATGCGGCTGTCAAATACGCCTGCAGGGTGCGGGACGACGCGGCCTTCCGCCGCGCCGAGGGCGTGTTTTTTGCCGAGGGCGTGCGCCTGTGCGAGGAATTGGCCCGCGCTTTCCGGCCCTATAAGGTATATTATCTTGATTCCAAAAGGGCCGAGGCTGCGGCGCTGGGCGGCGAGGCGTGTGAGGTGTCGCTGCCGGTGGCGCAGAAGCTGGCGGGCACGCGCACGCCGCAGGGGCTGTTTGCATTGTTCCCGTGCCCGGCGCCCATGCCCCGGCAGGCGTTCACCGGCAAGGGGCGCTACCTGTGCCTTGAGCGCGTGCAGGACCCCTCCAACCTTGGCGCGCTCGTGCGCAGCGCGGCGGCCTTCGGCTTTGACGCCGTGGCCCTTTCGCCTGGCTGTGCAGACGCATTTTCCCAGAAGGCGCTGCGCGCCTCCATGGGCGCGGCGGGCAAGGTGCCCGTGGCTGTGGTGCCGCAGTTCGCGGCCTTTTTGCGCGAGCTGGGTGAAAAGGGCTGTGCGGTGTATGCGGCGGCGCTGCAAAACTCGCGCCCGCTGGCCGAGGCCGTGCCGCCCGCAGGCGGGGGGCTTGCCGTCGTCATCGGCAACGAGGGTGCGGGCCTTTCGCCGGAGGCCGTAGCGGCTGCCGGCATGGCCGTGCGCATCCCCATGACGGGCGCGGTGGAGTCGCTGAACGCCGCCGTGGCGGGCAGCGTGCTGCTGTGGCATTTCAGAGGGGTGGGCACATGAGCGAAAATACCCTGCTTTACTGGGTGTGGCTGGCCGGTGCGCTTGGCCCGGGCGGCGTGCATGTGCGCGATGTGCTGGACGCCTTCGGCACGCCGCAGGCGTTGTATGAGGCGCGCTTTTCGCAGGACCTTTCGGCCCTGCTTTCACCGGGGCAGCTGCATGCGGTGCAAAGCACACAGCCCCAAAGCGCTGCGGGCGTGCTGGCGCGCTGCGGGCAGCTTGGCGTGCGCATCGCCGCGTGGGACGACGAGGCCTACCCCGAGGCGCTGCGCCTGATAGAAGACCCGCCGCCCGTGGTATACTATAAGGGCGATATCGGCGTGCTGCGGCCGGAGGTGCTCACGTTCGCCATCATCGGCGCCCGGCGCCCCTCTGCCTATGGGCTGGAGGCCACTGCCGCCATTGCCAGCGGCCTTGCCGAAGCGGGCGTGGTGCTGGTGTCCGGCCTGGCAAGCGGCCTTGACAGCGAGGCACACAAGGCCGCTGTGCGCGCGGGTACGCCCACGGTGGCGTGCATCGCCTTCGGGCACGACATGTGCTACCCTGCGGCAAACCGCACGCTGAAGGGCCTGATAGAAAAGCAGGGCCTTGTCATAGGGGAATATCCGCCCGGCACAGAGCCGCTGCGGCCGTATTTTTTGCAGCGCAACCGGCTTATCGCCGCGCTCAGCCGCGGCGTGTGCGTGGCTGAGGCGCGGCGCATCTCCGGCACTATGAACACTGTGCACGCGGCTTTGGGCTACGGCAGGGACGTGTTCGCCGTGCCGGGCAGCATCTTCTCGCCGCTGAGCGAGGGCGCGAACCATCTTCTGGGCCGCGGGGCTGTGGCCGCGGTGAGCGCGGCGGATATTCTGGAGTTTTACGGCGCTTTGCCGCAGGGCGATGCAGCCCGTGCGCGCGGCGCCGGGGCGCCGCAGGCGGGCGCGCCCTGTGAAGAGCCGCTGAGCGAGGCGGCCCTTGCCGCAAAAAGGGCGCTGGGCTGCACGCCGAAAACGCTGGCCCAGCTTTGTGCCGAAAGCGGCCTTGCCCCGCCCGCGGCCATGGCCGCCCTGACGGAGCTTGAGCTTGCCGGCACCTGCCGCCAGCTTGCGGGCCGCCGCTTCGTGCTGGCCGTGTAGGGCCGCGGCACCCCGCCCCGGCGCGGGCAACATATCTTGCAAAGGAAATGTGCTATGTCGAAATTAGTCATCGTGGAATCTCCGGCGAAAGCCAAGACCATCCGCAAATATCTGGGCAGCGGCTATGAGGTGACGGCCTCCATGGGCCATATCCGCGATTTGCCGCAAAGCCAGCTCGGCATCGACGTGGAAAAAAATTACGAGCCGAAATATATCAACATCAAGGGCAAGGAAAAGGTCATTCGAGAGCTGAAGGGCCTTGCCAAGGAGAGCGACGAGGTGTTCCTCGCCACCGACCCGGACCGCGAGGGCGAGGCCATCAGCTGGCATTTGGCCAAGCTGCTTGGGCTGGACCCGGCGGCCCACAACCGCGTCACCTTCGGCGAAATTACGAAAAAGGGCGTGCAGGAGGGCATGGCTGCGCCGCGCGCCATTGATATGGACCTGTTCAACGCCCAGCAGGCGCGCCGCGTGCTGGACAGGCTGGTGGGCTATAAGCTCAGCCCGTTTTTGTGGCGCAAGGTGCGCCGCGGGCTTTCGGCCGGGCGCGTGCAGAGCGTGGCCGTGCGCCTCATTGTGGACAGGGAGAAGGAGATAGAGGCCTTCAAGCCCGAGGAATACTGGAACATCGACGCCGTGCTGTGCCCGCCGGGGCAGGCCAAAAAGTTCACCGCGCGCCTGGCCGAAAAGGCGGGCAAAAAGCTGGAGGTAAAAACAAAGGCCGAGGCCGACGCCATTCTGGCGGACGTGAAGGGCGAGGCATTTACGGTGGCTGCCGTCTCGCGCGGCAAGCGGCGCCGCGTGCCCGCGCCCCCGTTTATCACCAGCACCATGCAGCAGGAGGCCAGCCGCAAGCTGGGCTTTACCGCAACGCGCACCATGCGCGCTGCGCAGACGCTGTATGAAGGCATGGACATTGCCGGGCGCGGCACCATGGGCCTTATCACCTATATGCGAACCGACTCGCTGCGCGTGGCGGACGAGGCCGTGGCCGCGGCAAAGGAGTTCATCGCAGCCGCTTACGGCGGGCAGTATGTGTGCGGGCACAAGCGCACCTATAAATCAAAAAGCGCCACCGCCGCGCAGGACGCGCACGAGGCTATCCGCCCCACGGTGCCCGGCCTGACGCCGGACGAGGTGGAAAAAAGCATCTCCGGCCCGGAAGCAAAGCTGTACCGCCTGATATGGAGCCGCTTTATCGCCAGCCAGATGGCGGACTGTGAGCAGGCCACTGTGGCCGCGGATATCGCCGCGGGCGCGTACACCTTCAAGGCCAGCGGCTACACCGTCACGTTCGACGGCTTCTCGCGCCTGTACGAGGAATCTGCCGACGAGAAGGAAAAGAAAGAGACGGCCCTGCCGCCCCTTTCCGAGGGCGACGTGCTGAAGGTGAAAAGCGTGGAGGGCGAGCAGAAGTTCACCCAGCCGCCCGCGCGCTACACCGAGGCCTCGCTGATCAGGGCGCTGGAGGAAAACGGCATCGGCCGCCCGTCCACCTACGCGCCCATCATCACCACCATCATCGACCGCGATTATGTAGAGCGCCAGCAGAAAAAGCTGGTGCCCACGCGCCTGGGCCGTGCCATCGACGAATTGATGGAGGCCGAGTTTCCCAATATCGTGGACGTTCACTTCTCGGCCCAGATGGAGCAGAACCTCGACAGGGTAGAGAGCGGCAGGGCCGACTGGCACAAGACAATCGACGATTTCTACAAGGACTTTTCGGCCACGCTGGAAAAGGCCGAAGAGGACATGAAGGATAAAAAGATAAAGGTGCCGGACGAAGAGACGGACGAGGTGTGCGAATTGTGCGGGCGCAAAATGGTTATCAAAACCGGGCGCTACGGCAAGTTTCTGGCGTGCCCGGGCTTTCCGGAATGCAAAAACACGCGCCGCCTTGTGAAGGACACCGGCGGCCTGTGCCCCAAGTGCGGCGGCAGGGTGCTTTTGCGCCGCTCGAAAAAGGGGCGCGTGTACTATGGCTGCGAGAAGAACCCCGCGTGCGATTTCATGACGTGGAACGAGCCCACGGCGGAAAAATGCCCGCAGTGCGGCAGCACGCTGTTCAAAAAGGGCGGGCGCAGCGGCCTTCTGGTGTGCGAAAAAGAGGGCTGCGGCTATTCGCGCAGCGCAGCGGAAAAAAAGGAGTAATATGCGCATCGACATCATCGGCGCGGGCCTTGCAGGCTGCGAGGCGGCGCTGTATCTTGCAAAGCGGGGCGTGCCCGTCACGCTGTACGAGCAAAAGCCCCATACGTTCAGCCCGGCGCACCATTCGGCGGGCTTTGCAGAGCTTGTGTGCTCCAACTCGCTCAAGGCCGAACGGCTGGATTCTGCCAGCGGCCTTCTGAAGGCGGAGATGGAGCTGCTGGGATCTTCGCTTCTGCCGGCCGCGCGCGCGTGCAGCGTGCCTGCGGGCGGTGCGCTGGCCGTAGACAGGGATGAATTCAGCGCCCGCGTCACACAGCTTGTAGAGGGCCAGCCGGGCATCACCGTGCGCCGCGGGGAGGTAAAGGCCCTGCCTGCGCCGGGGCAGGGCATCACGCTGGTGGCCAGCGGCCCGCTTACCCAGGGGCCGCTGGCGGAGGCCATCGGGGCCGTCACCGGCGGTGAAGAGCTTTCCTTCTACGATGCGGCGGCGCCCATTGTCACGGCGCAAAGCCTGGATATGACAAAGGTGTTCGCCGCCTCGCGCTATGGCCGCGGCACGGCGGATTATCTGAACTGCCCGTTCGACAAAGCGGGCTACGAGGCGTTTTACGAGGCGCTGGTGTCGGCCGAGCGCACCCCGCTGCATGAGTTTGACGGCGAGCCGGGCGTGTACGAGGGCTGCATGCCCATTGAGGTGATGGCCCGCCGCGGGGCGGATACCATGCGCTACGGCCCGCTGCGGCCCGTGGGCCTTACAAACCCGGCCACTGGCCGCCGCCCGTGGGCCAACGTGCAGCTGCGCGCGGAAAACGCCGCGGGCACGCTGTACAATCTGGTGGGCTTTCAGACGAACCTGAAATTTGGCGAGCAAAAGCGCGTGTTCTCCATGATACCGGGCCTTGAAAATGCAGAGTTCGCGCGCTACGGCGTAATGCACCGCAACACCTTTTTGAACAGCCCAAGGGTGCTCACCGCCGGGCTGTGCCTGAAGGCAAGGCCGGATATTTTCTTCGCAGGGCAGATCACGGGCTTCGAGGGCTATATGGAGAGCGCGGCCAGCGGCCTTCTGGCCGCCCGCGCCATTGCCGCGCGCCTTGCGGGCAGGCCCGTGCCGGAATACCCGGCCGAGACGATGTGCGGCGCGCTTTTGCGCTATATCACCTCGCCCTCGAAGGATTTTCAGCCCATGGGCGCCAATATGGGCATTCTGCCGCCGCTGGAGGCGCGCGTGCGCGACAAGCGCCAGCGCTATCTGCTTGTGGCCCAGCGCGCGGTGCAGGCCATGCGCGCGGCGCTGGCGGCCGGGTAAATACCTTTTGCGGCGCGCCGGATGCCCGCCGTCCCCATTACTGCCCCGCAGCGGGGCATCACAGCAAGGAGGAAGCTTTATCATGAATATCATCATCGACGCAATGGGCGGGGACAACGCCCCCGGCGAAATTTTGCGCGGCGCCGCCGGCGCCGTGCACGAATACGGCATTGCGGTGACGGCTGTGGGCGACAGCGCCGCCATTGAGAAGGCCGCGAAAGAGGGCGGCATCCCCATGCAGGGCATCACCGTGGTGCACGCGGGCGAGGTCATCTCCATGCACGACGAGCCCACGGCGGCCATCCGCCATAAAAAGGATTCCTCCATGGCGGTGGGCCTGCGCCTTCTGGCCGAGGGAAAGGGCGACGCCTTTGTCTCGGCCGGCTCTACCGGCGCGCTGCTGGCGGGGGCCACGCTCATTGTCAAGCGCCTGAAGGGCGTCAAGCGCCCGGCCATCGGCGTGGTGGTACCCGGCGGGCAGCGGCCGTACCTGCTTTTGGACGCGGGCGCGAATGTGGAATGCCGCCCTGAAATGCTGAACGCCTTTGCCGTGATGGGCAGCGCCTATGCCCAGAATGTGCTGGGGCGCCAAAACCCCACGGTGGGCCTTGTGAACAACGGCGCAGAGGATACGAAGGGCACCCCCGTCTATGTGGAGGCCCACCGCCTCTTGCGCGAAAACAGGGCTGTGAACTTCACCGGCAATATCGAGCCGCGCGACGTGCCCGCGGGCGCTGTGGACGTGGTGGTGTGCGACGGCTTCACAGGCAACGTCATTCTGAAACTCACCGAGGGCCTTGCCAAAACGCTGGTGGGCCAGCTGAAGGGCGTGTTTTTGAAAAGCCTCGGCACAAAGCTGGCCTACCTGCTGGTGAAGGACGGCATGAAGGAGTTCAAGAAAAAAATGGACGCCGACGAGCACGGCGGCGCCCTGATGCTGGGCGTTGCAAAGCCCGTGATAAAGGCGCACGGCTCATCAAAGGCGCGCGCCTTCCAGAACGCCATCCGCCAGGCAAAGCAGTGCGTGGAAAGCGGCGTGGTGGAGGACATGCGCGCAAAGTTGGGCGCGCTGAGCGAAGCAGAGGGGGAGCAGGCGTGATGGAGTATGAAGCGCTGGAGCGCGTGCTGGGGCATACCTTTCAGAACAGGGCCCTTTTAGAGACGGCCCTCACCCATACTTCGTTTGCAAACGAGGCGCGCCACGGCACAAAGCACAACGAGCGCCTGGAATTTTTGGGCGATTCCGTGCTCAGCATCGTGGTGGCGGAATATCTGTTCACCCATTCCAGCCTGCCGGAGGGCGATTTGACGCGCATGCGCGCCAGCCTTGTGTGCGAGGCGGCGCTGTTCGGTTTTGCGCAGAAGATAGACTTGGGCCGCTGGCTGCGGCTGGGCCACGGCGAAGAGCTGGGCGGCGGGCGCACGCGCCCCAGCGTGGTGTCCGATGCGTTCGAGGCCGTTATCGCGGCGCTGTATCTCGACGGCGGAATCGAAGCCGCGCGCGCCTTCATTCTGCCCTTCGTCACCTCGGCGCTCACAAAGCAGAGCGCCGAAGAGGACTATAAGACAAAGCTGCAGGAGATTGTGCAGCAGAACCCCTCTGAGCGGCTTCGCTATGTGGTGGCCAGCCAGACCGGGCCGGACCACGACAAGCACTTTGTGGTGGAAGTGCACCTGAATTCGAACTGCATCGGCAGCGGCGAGGGCCATTCCAAAAAACAGGCCGAGCAGGCCGCCGCCAAAGAGGCGCTGGCGCTGATGGGCTACTGAGCGCGCTGCGCGCTTTGTGAAAACACTTGGAAAGGAAATTTCCCCTATGATTTTGAAAGCGCTGGAGATACAGGGGTTCAAATCGTTCCCGGATAAAACGCGCATTGCAGTAGAGCGCGGCATCACGGGCGTGGTGGGGCCGAACGGCTCGGGCAAATCGAATATCTCGGATGCCATCCGCTGGGTGATGGGCGAAACCAGTGCAAAGCAGCTGCGCGGCGGCGGCAAGATGGAAAACGTCATCTTTTCCGGCTCGGCCCAGCGCGGGCCCATGGGCTTTGCCGCCGTAAGCCTCATCATCGACAATTCAGACCGCGGCATCGACATCGACGCGGACGAGGTGGTGGTGGGCCGCCGCTATTACCGTTCGGGCGAGAGCGAATACACCGTCAACGGCCAGAACGTGCGCCTGAAGGATATTTATGAAATGTTTCTGGATACGGGCCTTGGCCGCGACGGCTATTCCGTCATCGGCCAGGGGCGCATTGCAGAGACTGTGGGCGCCAAAAGCGCCGAGCGCCGCGAGATATTCGAGGAGGCCAGCGGCATTGCCAAATACCGCTACCGCAAAAACGAGGCCGAGCGCCGCCTTTCCTCGGCAGAGGAAAACCTGGTGCGCCTGCGCGATATTCTGGCCGAGCTTGAGGGGCGCGTGGGCCCGCTGGAAAAAGAGAGCGAAAAGGCGAAAAAATACTTAGAGCTGGCCGGGCGGCGCAAAGGGCTGGAAGTGACGCTTTGGACGGACACAGTGCGCCGCGCGAAAGAGGCCGTGCGCGAGGCGCAGCGCAAAATAGAGATAGCAAATGCAGACTATGCAGACGTGTCGCGGCGCATTGAGGCTGCAGAGGCGGCCACGGCGGACATCCGCGCCGGGATAGAGGCGCTTATCGCGCGCATCGACGAAAAGAACGCCGGCATCCGCACACTGGAGCAGGCCGCCGCAGGGGCGGACGCGCGCATCGCCGTGCTGGAAAACGACATCCGCCACAACGAGGCCACGGCCGATACCCTGCGCGGCGAACTGCGCGCAGGCAGCGAGGGCGCAAAGGCGCTGGAGGCCGAGCGCTCCGCCCATGAGGCCCAGCGCGCGGCCCTTGGCGCCGAGATAGAGGCCGCCGCGCAGCGCATTGCCCGGCTGGAGGCCTCGCTGGCAGAGCTGACGGAAAAAAGCGCCGCCACGGGCGAAAGGCGCGGCCAGCTGGAAGCGCAGCTGACGGCCCTTGCCGCAAGGGCGACTGATTTGAAGGTGGAGGCCGCCGCCGCCCAGGCGGCGGCGCAGTCTGCCGCTGCGCGCCTTGCCGCCCAAGCAGGCGAGGAGGCCGCCGCGCAGCAGGCCATTGCCGGGCTGGAAGAGCAAAAGCGCGACACGGACGCCTTTCTGGCGGACGCAGCCGCAGCCGTCACACGTCTTGAAAATATCAAGGCAGGGCTTTCCCTCAAGCTGGAAAGCCGCAAAAGGCTGCTGGCCGAGGCGCAGGCCGCCCAGCAGGCGTGCGCGCGCGCCGAGGAGGCAGCGCGCAGCCGCGCGGCCCTGCTGCGCGAGCTGGAGCACAGCATGGACGGCTTTCAGGGTAGCGTGAAAAGCGTGATGAAGGCCGCGGAGGCACGCCGCCTGCGCGGCATCACGGGGCCGGTGTCCACTATCCTCACAGTGCAGCCGGGCTATGAGACGGCCATTGAGACGGCGCTGGGCTTTGCCCTGCAAAATATCGTGGTAGAGGACGAGACGGCGGCCAAGGCCGCCATGGCGTATTTGAAGGAGACAAAGGGCGGGCGCGCCACCTTCCTTCCGCTGGACACCGTGCGCCCCGCCAGCTTTGACGCCCGCAGCCTGCCGCAGGAGGCCGTGTGCGCCTCCAGCCTGGTGCAGGCAGAGGCAAGGTATGCAAATATTGTGTCCAACCTTTTGGGGCGCATTGTGGTGGTAGACGACATCAACACCGCCTCGCGCGTGGCGCGCGCGCTGGGCTACCGCAACCGCGTGGTCACGCGGGACGGGCAGGTCATCAACGCGGGCGGCTCGTTCACCGGCGGCAGCGTGTCGCGTTCGGCAGGGCTGTTCAGCCGCAAGCAGGAGCTGGAAGAGCTTCGCAAAAAGCTGGCCGGCCTTGAAGAAGAGCGGGCCGGCGCGGCAAAGCGCACGCAGGCCGCCGCCGCCGAGGTGACGCAGCTGGAGGCGCAGCTTACGGCGGCGGAAAGCGAGCTTATCACCGCCGGGGGCGATAAGATACGCGGCGAGGTGGAGACAAAGCGCGTGGACGCGGCCCTGGCCGCCGCGCGCGAAAACCTGGCCGCGCTGCAGCGCGGCCGGAAAGAGCTGGAGCAGACGCAGGCCCGGCAGGCCGCCGCCGGGGCCGAGGCGCAGGCGGGCATGCAGCGCGCCGAAGAGCAGGCGCATATTCTGGAGGCAGAGCTGGCCGGCGTATCCGGCACGGACGGCGACTTCCTTGCCGCGCGCACAAAGCTGGCGGACGAGCTGAGCGAGTGCAAGCTGCACAAGCTGGGCCTTGAAAAGGACGCCGAGGCCCATGCCGCCTCGCTGGAGGCCCTGCGGGGCCGCACGGGCGAAAAAGACGAGCGCGCGCGCCAGATAGAGGCCTCCCTGCGCGCGCTGGAGCAGCAGAACGAACAGCACCGCGCCGCCATTGAGGCCGTGCGCGCGCAGACGCAGCAAAGCCGCGAGGCCATTGCCGCCTGTGAAGAGGAGATACGCGCCCTTGCGCAGCAGCGCCTGGAAAAAGAGGGCGCCACCGCCCAGAACACGGCCCTTGTGCGCAGGCTGACGGACGAGCGCGAGGCGCTTGGCCGCGAGGCCGCCCGCCTTGCCGAGCAGAAAGAGCAGAAGGACGCAGAGTATGACGCAACGGCGGCCAAGCTGTGGGAGGAATACGAGCTCACCCTCTCTGACGCCGAGGCGCTGTGCGTGCCGTTTGAAAGCGCCGCCCAGCTTCGGCGCGACGTGGGCGAGGTGCGCGCCAGAATACGCGCGCTGGGCAATGTGAACGTGGGCGCCATCGACGAGTATGCCGAGGTGCGCGCGCGCTACGACTACATGCGCGCCCAGGTGGCGGATGTAGAGCAGAGCAAGGCGGAGCTGGAAAAGATGATAGCCTCGCTTGCGGCCGAGATGCGCAGCATGTTTACACAGAGCTTCGAGGCCATCAACCGCAATTTCGGGCGCATCTTTGCCGAGCTGTTCGGCGGCGGCAGCGCCAGCCTGAAGCTGGAGGACGAGGCCGATGTGCTGGAAAGCGGCATCGAAATAGAGGTGGCCCCGCCGGGCAAGATTATCAAGAACCTGTCGGCGCTCTCAGGCGGCGAACAGGCGCTGGTGGCCATCAGCATCTATTTTGCCATCCTTGCGGTGAACCCCGCGCCGTTCTGCGTGCTGGACGAGATAGAGGCCGCGCTGGACGACGTGAACGTCACCCGCTTCGCGCAGTATCTGCGGCGCATCTGCGGCTCCACGCAGTTCATCGTCATCACGCACCGCCGCGGCACCATGGAGGAGGCCGACGTGCTGTACGGCGTCACCATGCAGGAGGACGGCGTCTCAAAGCTGCTTCGGCTGGACGTGAACCACGTGGACGCGAGCCTTGTGAACTGAACCAAGGGAAAGGAAGAACACTATGGGCTTTTTTGAAAAACTGGGCCAGGGCCTGAAAAAGACGAGGGATTCCATCTTCGGCACCATTGCCGATATGGTCTCGGCGGGCGAAATCACAGACGAACTGTATGACGAGCTGGAGGAACAGCTCATTCTGGCCGACACCGGCGCGGGCGTGGCCGTGCAGCTTGTGGACGAGCTGCGCGCGCGCGTGCGCAGCCAGCGGCTGAAAACCGGCGACGAGGCGCTGGCCGCTTTGAAGGACATTGTGAAAGAGCATATGCAGGCCGAAAGGCAGTTCGACCTCTCCGGCCATCCGGCGGTCATCCTCATCATTGGCGTGAACGGCGTGGGCAAAACGACGTCCATTGCAAAGCTGGCCCACTATTACAGGGACGCGGGCAAAACGGTGCTTCTGGCCGCGGGCGACACCTTCCGCGCCGCCGCGGCCGAACAGCTTGGCGTGTGGGCCCAGCGCGCGGGCGTGCCCATGGTGCGCCACCAGGAGGGGGCAGACCCCGCCGCCGTGGTATTCGATGCGGTGCAGTCCGCCGCGGCAAAGGGCACGGACATCGTCATCTGCGATACGGCGGGCCGCCTGCACAATAAAAAGAACCTCATGGCCGAGCTTGCCAAAATAAGCCGCGCCGTGGGCAAGGCCTGCCCGGCCGCCAGCGTGGAGACGCTGCTGGTGCTGGACGCCATCACCGGGCAGAACGCCATCAGCCAGGCGCAGGAGTTTATCGACGCCGCGGGCGCCACGGGCGTGGTGCTCACCAAGCTGGACGGCACGGCCAAGGGCGGCGCCGCCATCAGCGTAAAGGAAAAGCTGGGCCTGCCCGTGCGCTTTGTGGGCGTGGGCGAGGGCATGGACGATTTGATGCCCTTCGACGCCGGGGCCTTTGTGGACGCGCTGTTTTTGCGCGAAGACTGAAGGGCCGCAAAGAAATCTTCACATTTGAGGTGTAATATGGAATTTGTCGCAGCCACCAACAACGCCCACAAGCTGGCGGAGATGCGCCGCATCCTTGTGCGCATGGGGCACACCGTGCTCTCGCAGCGCGAGGCGGGCGTCCTGCTGGAGCCGGAGGAAACCGGCGCCACCTTTGAGGCAAACGCCGCCATCAAGGCGCAGGCCGTCTGCGAGGCGTGCAGAAAGCCCACCATTGCGGATGACTCCGGCCTGTGCGTGGATGCGCTGGGCGGCGCGCCGGGGGTGTATTCGGCGCGCTATTCGGGCGTGCACGGCGACGACGGCGCCAACAACCGCAAGCTGCTGGCCGCGCTGGAGGGCGTGCCCGCTGCGCGGCGCGCGGCGCATTTTACAAGCGCCGTGTGCGTGTGGCTGCCGGGTGGGCGCCACGCAGTGTATGTGGGCCGGTGCCCTGGCGCCATCGGCTTTGAGGAAAAGGGAGAAAACGGCTTTGGGTACGACCCGCTGTTCATCCCGGACGAGGTGGGCCTGCCGGGCCGGGGCGCGGCATGCGAGGCAAACGCCGCGCAGCGCACCTACGCCCAGCTTTCGGCGGACGAAAAGGACGCCATCAGCCACCGCGCCCGCGCGCTGGCCCTGATGGAGCGGGAACTGCCCGCCTTCCTTGCGGATACAGGTATTCTGGGGGCCGTGTGCGGCCCTGCCTGCCCGCCGAAAGAATAAAACACAGGCTGCAAAGCTGGAAAGGAAGCCATTTATGCTGACAAGCAAACAGCGCGCCATCCTGCGAAAAGAGGCGCAGGCCCTGCCCGTGGTGTTTCAGGTGGGCAAGGGCGAAATAGACGAGGCGCTTGTAAAAAGCACGGCCGAATGCCTGGCCGCGCGCGAGCTTATCAAAATGAAGGTGTTGGAAAACAGCATGTATACCCCGCGCGAGGCGGCGGACACGCTGGCCGAAAAGACGGGGGCAGACTGCGTGCAGGTGATAGGCTCGAAGTTCGTGCTGTACCTGCAAAAGAAAAAAGAGTCGAAATACGCTGCGCTTTTGAAGGGCTGAACAATGGAAAAGCTGCTTTTGTTCGGCGGCACGTTCGACCCGCCCCACAACGGCCATATGGCGCTGCTTTCGGCCTGTCTTGCCGCCGTGCGGCCCCACAGGGCGCTGGTAATGCCCGCGGGCGTGCCGCCCCACAAGCAGGCCAGCGCCACGCCCGGCCCCCTGCGCGCCGAGATGTGCGGCTGCTTTAAGGCGCTTTCACCCTGTGTGGAGGTGAGCCGGTGGGAGCTGGGCCAGGGCGGCAGGAATTATACGGTAGATACGCTTCGCATGCTGAAAAATGCCTTTCCGGGCGCGCGGCTGCACCTGTGCCTTGGCAGCGACATGCTGCTTTCGTTTTGCGAATGGCGGTGCTGGCGCGAGATACTGCGCCTTTCGGCGCTGGTGGTGCACAGCCGGGAAAACGGCGACGGGCCCGCCCTTTCTGCCGCCGCGCAGGCGCTTGAGGCACAAGGGGCCGAGGTTATTTTCGCGCCCGGCACGGTGCTGGAAATATCCAGCACGCAGGTGCGCGCCCTGGCGGCGCGCGGCGGGGATATTTCGCACCTTGTGCCGCCCGGGGTGCGGCGCGTCATCCTGCGCGAAGGGCTGTACTGCGGCGGCGCACATATCATCCACAAGGAGGCCCGGGGCCATTGATTACACGGAAGGAAGCCGCGCGGCTGGCCAAGCGCACGCTCAGCCAGCGGCGCTACGAGCATACGCGCAATGTGGAAAAGCTGGCCGTGCGCCTGGCAGAGCGCAACGGCGTAAGCGAGGAAAAGGCGGCGCTTGCCGCCCTTTTGCACGACATTGCCAAAGAGCTGCCGAAAGACAGAATGTTGCAGATAATCACGGAAAATGCTATAATAGCGAAGGATGCGGCCAGGCACCTGCCGCCTGTGTGGCACGGTGCGGCCGCAGCCGTGCTTGCAAAAACAGAATACGGCGTGGAGGATGAAGAAATTCTCTCCGCCATCCGCTGCCATACCACCGGCAAGCCCCATATGTCCAAGCTGGACAAAGTGCTGTATCTGGCGGATATGGCAAGCTACGAGCGGACATACCCCGAGGCTGCCGCCCTGCGGGAGCATGCGCTGAAAGACCTGGACAAAACCATGGTAGAGGCGCTGGGCATGTCCATCAGCTGGCTGAAAGAGACGGGCAAGCCTGTGGACGAGCTCTCTCTGCAGGCCTATGCACAGCTTCGTGCAGAGCTTTACGGAGGAAACGCCAGTGGAACAACGCCAAGCTCCGAAGCCGGCCCCAAGGCAGATTGACATTTCCCGTGCGCGCAGGCGCGGCGCCATGCAGGCGCCCGCAGTGCGCGCCGCGCAGAGCTGCCGCCCCGCCCCGCAGCAGGCGGCCCGGCCGGGCGCGCGCCCGGCGCCCGGCACAGCCGCGGCACGGAATGGTGCGCGGCCCGCAGCGCGGCGCGGAAAAGGGCGGCGCGGCAGGGGCAAAACGGCCCTTGCGGCGGCTGCCAGCGCGCTGTGCGTGCTGTGCCTGTGTGCGGGCGGGCTGTATCTTTATGCCAAGGCAAAGCTGAACGGCGGCAACGCCGCGGTGCAGAACGCCAGCGGCGTGAACGAGCTGGTGCCGCCTGAATTGCAGGAAGAACAAATGAACCTTCTTGTGCTTGGCCTGGATTATGACGACGAGCAGAACGCAAACGAGGCCGAGCTGGGTGTGGTGCGCTCGAAGGAAAACCCCATGGCGGATATGCTGCTGTATGTGCAGTATAATAAGAGTACAAAGCAGCTTCGCATGCTGCAGGTGCCGCGCGACATGTTTGTGGTAACAGACGAAAGCTGGCACGGCTACACCATGGGCACGGGCAAAATAAACGCAGTGTTCGCCCACGGCCCGAATGAAAACAAGGTGCAGAATATCGTGGATGTGTTCAACCAGCAGCTGAAACTGCCGGTAGACCACTATATCACCATTGATATGGAGCATTTCAAGGATATGTTCGCGGCCTTCGGCGGCGAGGAGTGGGCGCTGGAGGTATATGTGCCCACCGAGCTGAACTATTACAAGGACGGCGTGCTGCAAAGCCATCTTGAGCCGGGCTACCAGTACCTGAAGGCCGAGGAGCTGGAGTTTTTCCTGCGCTGCCGCGAAGACCTTGAAAACACCCCACGCGGCGATTTTGACCGCCTGAACAACCAGCGCTATTTCTATTCGGCCCTGTTCCGCTATATGCGCACCATGTCCGTGGGCGAGATGATGCGCCTTGTGCCATGGGCGCTGAATTATGTGGAGACGGACATCGACCCCGTGCAGTGCGTGGCGCTGGCGCTGAGTGTGATGGAGGTGCCGGACGAGAACATCTCCATGGGCCGTTTGCCCATGTACGGCACGCAGACGTATTACAACACATACCATTATGTGTCGGATGTAGCGCCCCGGCAAGCGGCAGATTTCCTGAACCAGTATTTCCGGGCGGCCGAGGCGCCCGTGCCGGCAGAGGAGCTTCACTTTGCCGCAAACGGCGGGGCCGAGGCGTCAAACGGCATTGTGATTGACGCTGAAATGAGCCACATCGGCGGCGACGGCATGGTAGAGCAGGGCGCGGGCGCACAAAGCGGCGCGCCCCAAAGCGCGGGGGAAGGCCCCGCATGAACATGAACAAAGAAATTCGGAGGGAACGCCTTGAGAAACCAGCATAACAGCCGAAATATAGACGTTTCCCGCGCAAGGCGCGCGCGGCGCCCGGCCACTGCGGCCCCGCGCCGCAGCGCATACGACGTGCAGAAGGATATGCAGCGCCCTGCTGCCCGCGCCGGGCAGGGCAGGCCTGCGGCGGGCCAGGGCGCCCGCCGCGCGTACGCTGTGCAGCGGGACACGGCCTATGCCGGCACACGGCGCACCTCTTCTGCGCGTACCCAGCAGGCCGGGCGCAGGCGCAGAAAGAAAAAGGCCAGCCTCGGCAAGAAAATAGCCGTCAGCTTCGTGGCTGTTCTGTGCCTGATGGCCATTGGCGTGGGCGCGCTGTACTGGTATGTGGCACATTCCCTGGCCCCGCGCGAAAGCGGCTCGCTCACGCAGGACATTGCCACCCCGCCTGAATACAGCAAAGACCTCACCAACATTCTGGTGCTGGGCATCGACTATGACGATAACCCCGAAGAACAGGCGCTGGGCATCCAGCGCAGCAAGAACGGCAATACAGATATGATTTTGTATGTGCAGTTCAATAAAAAAGAAAATACGGTGCACATGCTGCAAATTCCGCGCGATGTTTTTGTCGGGCTGGACCTTCCCACCGGCGGCACCGGGCGCATCAACGCCCTGTATGCCCACGGGGCGGATCAGGAAAACCGCGTGCAGAATATTGCGCAGGTGCTGTACGACCAGCTCAAGCTGCCTGTGGATGATTATGTAGTCATTGACATGCAGATGCTGAAGGCCATGATGACGGCGCTGGGCGACCAGTTTGCCCTGCAGGTGTATGTGCCCGTCACTATGGAGTACAACGGCAGCCGCCTGGAGGCAGGCTACCGCTGGCTGCAGGGTGAAGAGCTTGAATTCTTCCTGCGCCAGCGCAAGGACTCCAGCGCCACCCCGCGCGGCGACATCGACCGCCTGAATAACCAGCGCTATTTCTATGCCGCGCTGTTCCGCTACATGCTCACTATGAGCTGGCAGGAAATGGTGAAGCTGATGCCGGTGTTTTTACAGCACATGCAGACGGATATCAGCCCCATCGACTGCGCGGCCCTTGCCATTGCGGTGAAAAATGTGCCGTCTGAGAATATCCTCATAGGCCGCCTGCCAGTTTACGGCACACAGGTGAAGGCCAACGGAAGCGACCTTGTCTCCGGCATTGCCATACAGGAAACTGCCGATTTCCTCAACCAGTATTTCCGCCCTGCAGAGGCGCCCGTCAGCGCCGCAGAGCTGAACATCCAGCTTCCGGCAGATGTATCGCAGCTTGGCGCTGTGATAGACCCCGAACTGAGCCAGATGGGCACGGACGGCACGGTGAGCGACGCCGCCCAGCCCGCTGACAGCAGCACAAGCCAGCCTGCGGCCTGACGCGCAGGCAGTTAGGAGAATTTTATGGAGCCAAAAGAGCTGGCGATGCGCATCGCCCAGGTTTTAGACAATAAAAAAGCCACGCGCGTGAAGGTGCTGCGCGTGCATGACCTTACCGTGCTGGCAGATTACTTCGTCATTGCCTCCGGCACATCCTCCACCCATGTGAAAAGCCTGGCTGAAGAGGCGGAGTTTCAAATGAAAGAGGCGGGCGCGGCGCCCGTGCGCACGGAAGGCTTTTCCACGAAAAACTGGTTTATTCTGGATTACGGCAGCGTTATTGTGCATGTGTTCAGCCCCGATGCGCGGGATTTTTACGACCTTGAGCATCTGTGGGCCGACGGCGAGGACGTGACGCCTGCTTTTGCCGAAGAATAAGCCCTTGCACCAGTGGCGCGCCCCATAGGGGGCGCGCTTTTTTGCAGCCTTCGGCGGCGGCCGGGGCAAAAGCCGTTTGCCTGCCGCCCCCTGTTTTCTTGTGTGCATATTGAAAATAGGGCACGAAATATGGTATAATCTGCACTGGCGGTGCCCCAGATAAGCCATAGCGCGGCAAGGGGCGGCGCCGAAGAAAACAGGAAGGAGAAATGTATATGAAGAAGAGAGCGGCACAGCGAGCCTGC
>JAGZUF010000057.1 GCA_018380115.1 Oscillospiraceae bacterium
GGTGCGGGCCACATCCACGGGCAAGGGGCTTGACCCTACGCAGTACATGGGCTTTGAAAATGCGGTGGGCACATATGGTGCCGCCGAAGAGGAGGAAAGTGAAATGGAGCAGCCGTTATCACCGGTTAACATCACGATGCAGATAGGCCCTGCCAGTAGTGGAGATAGGGCGACGCTGAAAAAGCAAGCGCAGAGCCTGGGCCTTGGCTACAACGAGGGGGCCGTGGATGGCAGCGGCAATGCGCTTGTGTACATAGGCCCGGCATCTGCTGGCGACCAGCGCATCGTGCTGACAAAGGCCGCCGCCTTGGGGCTGGGTTATGGTATCTATACACCGCCTGCGGAGGAGCCGGAAGCGCCGGACAAGCCCGCGGCAGATGAGCTAGAGGCGCTGCGTGCGGAGCTGGAGGCGAGCAAGGCCGAGGCGCAGGCTTTGCGCAACAGCCTGGCCAGTGTGACAGCAGAGCGCGACACAGCGTTGCAACAGGCCCGGGAGGCCGGGGAAAAGGCCGAGGCCGCAACAGAGCGTGCCGAGCAGGCAGAGGCCAAAATAAAGGCCGCCTGCGCGGCGTTGGAGGGGGCCTGTGCATGACAGAATGGGGTGTGGTAGGCGTTATTATTGCGCTGGTGGGCTTTCTGGCCGCTACGGCCGGGCCCTTGCTGAAGCTGAACGGCGCCATCACGCGGCTGACGGTGGCGGTGGAGGGCTTTCAGAAATCTCTGGATAAGCTGGACAGCGAAAACCGCAACAGCCACAAAGACATCTATAAGCGGCTGGACGGCCACGACACCGCGCTTGCCGAGCACGGCCAGCGCATCAAACATCTTGAGGAGGAATGAAACCATGGAAATGATGCAGGCATTGCAGGAATACATTAAGCCGGAACTTTTGGTGCTGGTGCCGCTGATGTTCGGCCTGGGGGCCGCGCTGAAGGCAGATAAACGCTTCCCCAGCGCCAACATCCCGTATACGCTGGCCGTGGCGGGCATGGCGCTGGCGGCGCTGTACGGCGCGGCCACCGCCCAGCTGGACGGCTGGCAAAGCGTGGCGCTGGCCGTGTTTACGGCCATTGTGCAGGGCGGGCTGTGCGCGCTGGCCAGCGTGGGCCTGCACCAGATGTATAAGCAGGCGAAAGAGAAAAAAGAAGAGCCCTAACCCAGGGGGCCCCGGCGCGGAACGCGCCGGGGCTTTTGCGCGGGCCGGGCGGGGGAAGCGCACATCCCCCGTGCCCGGCCCTGCCGCTTTGCACGGCGCATTTTCTGCGGCTGGTTGCCGCAGCCGCGCAAAACAAAACGTTGTGCCCGCCCTTCGGAAAGAGGGGCGGGTATTTTAGTAGAGAGGAGAAGAAATATGATAAGAACATCAAATCAAGACCCTCAGCCACATGCTCATTTCTTGCCGGGGAACAAGGATGAAATTCAAGCATCCATAGAGGCTGCAAGAGAACAAGCCTATGGTGATAAGAATAAAAGACCTAGTGGAAGTAGCTCGAACTATTATCGTGGCCCTTCCCAAGCAGAACTTCTACAAAGCATCTACGCCCAGCAGCAGGCAGCGGCAGCCGCATTGGAGGCCCAGCGCCGCGCCGCCGCGCAGGCTGCATATGACCGCAGCATGGCAGCCCTGAATAATTCCTACAATACGATGAAAAACGGCCTGAACAGCAACTATGATTCCACACTGGGGCAGTTGGAACAGAACTATAATACAGGCGTTTCGGGCGTAAACAAGCAG
>JAGZUF010000058.1 GCA_018380115.1 Oscillospiraceae bacterium
AGCGCCACCGTATAGGCACGGCTGCGGATATAGCAGCTTTGCGCATATTTTTCATGTGCATCCGACACCTGGAAATTGTACATGCCGTAAGAGGCGATGGAGAGGAAAATTCCCGTTGCGCTGACAGCCGTGGTAAAGATGCCGGACTGTTCCGCCCCTGCCAGACTGAGAATAAGGATGCCGAACAAAAAATGGCACACCATATAGACAATCTGGCCAAAGGTGTTCCATAAAAAATTTCTGCGAAGCTGCTTTGCGTCTCCCATTCAGCGTGTTCCTTCCTGAATTAAATTCTCCCCCACAAAACCCGTCCAAAATGCAGTTCTCCCATCTTGACGCCGGGACATTCCCGTTTTATAATGGGACACAGATACAACTATGGGAGGAATTGGCCTTGGGCGGAAACCCTGATATTTTCAAAATGACAATAGAGCGAAAAGGGAAAAAAGTTACCTTAAGCGGCAGTGAGGCGGACGTGGATGCCTTTTGGGGCCTGATCCGCAGCCATTTAAGCGAGCTGGACGGCGCCTGCACAAATGCGCAGAGCACTCTTGCAGAAACACCAAAAGAGCCTTTGCCAAGCGCACAGGCCGTGCACACTGCTCCCAGCATATGCGGTGCCGCACCGGACAAACCCGCACAGAAGCGCCGACCCAATACGGCAAGGGCGCAGGTGTCTGATTCAATTGGCCTGACAAGTGATCAGCAGCGAAGCCTGTACAATTTCTGCACCCAGCATGGCCAGCTCACAAAAACACAATTGCTTTTGCTTATCATATACTGGGCGGGGCAGAATGGAAAGCCCGCGGTAAGCTGCAATTTTCTCACAAGCGCCATGAGCTTTCTGGGGGAAAATTACGATCGAAACCACGTTTACTATATGCTCAAGAGTATGCGCAGCCGCAGCGGCTATCTGGTTTCTTCCGATAATAAATTTTCCATCACGGCGCAGGGTGAAAATGCCATCATAAAGCTCATTACCGCCTGAGCAGTCAATGTTTTGTCCCGGCACGGGCCCCGCCCGGCCGGGACTTTTTTTGCTACTCCACCGCCTGTGCCCCGGAGAACACACCCAGCACGCGGCGGATGGACGGCTCCTTCTGCACAAGGCTGTGCATGGCGCACAGCACGGCGCCCGCCGAGGGGGCCGCAGGCACCGCGTCCGTCCGCAGCACCTCCTGCGCCAGCACACCCGCGCGCGCGGACGGCACAGCCACCACGCCGTCCACAATATAAGGGTTATAGTTTTCCGGTACAAAGCCCGCGCCGATGCCCGGTATGCTGTGCCGGCCCACCACCCCGCCCGCAAGGGCCTGGCTTTCAGCGGGCTCTACTGCAATGATGCGCACATCCGGGTACCACGCCTTCACATATTCGCCCACCCCCGTGATGGTGCCGCCGGAGCCCACGCCCACCACAATGGCGTCCAGTTCGCCTCCGGTGGCCTTCACAATGGCCGGGCCCGTCACGCGGCGGTGGAACTCTGCATTAATATCATTGTCGAAATAGTTCAGGAAATACCCGCCAGTGCGCATAGCCACAGCCTGTGCGCGGGCAGCGGCGCCCGTGCGCCCGCCCGTGGTAAAGGCCAGCTTTGCGCCAAGCTCTGTAAGCAGTTTCTGGCGCGCAGGGCCAATGCTGCCCGGCACGCACAGCACAAGCGGATGCCCCGAATGGCTGCAGGCAATGGCAAGCGCCACCG
>JAGZUF010000006.1 GCA_018380115.1 Oscillospiraceae bacterium
GCAGGCTCGCTGTGCCGCTCTCTTCTTCATATACATTTCTCCTTCCTGTTTTCTTCGGCGCCGCCCCTTGCCGCGCTATGGCTTATCTGGGGCACCGCCGGTGCAGATTATACCATATTTCGTGCCCTGTTTTCAATATGCACACAAGAAAACAAGGCATACGCCCCCAGCCAAAAGGCGGGCAAGCGCCCCGCGCCTGCCCGCCTTCGGTATTTTTTCTGTTAACAGATGCCCGCACCGGGCTTTACATCATCGGGGTAGATAGTCACCTTCGCGCCGCCGTCCGGCATATCGGCGGAAAGAATCATGCCCTCGCTGACATATTTGCCCTTCATCATGGGGCGCGGAGCAAGGTTGGCCACAATGGCCACATTCCTGCCGATAAGCTCTTCCGGCTCGTACCATTTCGCAATGCCGGAGAGGATGGTGCGCTCGCGCTCGCCGTCAAACAAGGTGAACTTCAAAAGCTTCTTGCTTTCGGGCAGCTTTTCACAGGTGAGCACCCTTGCCACGCGCAGCTCTACCTTGCTGAAATCGTCAAAGGTTATCTCAGGCAGGTGCTCAATGGGCTCGCCCTCACTGGCGGCAGGCGCAGGCGCCGGGGCGGCGGGGGCGGCCGCGGCCCTGTTTTTCTCTTCTTCCATTCTCAGTTCCTCCAGTTCCTTTTCTGCATCAATGCGCGGAAACAGCGCCTCGCCCTTGTGCACGGTGTAGGCGGCATGGCTGCCGAAGGCGCCCAGAGCATCATAGGTGAGCGCCCCGGCGTCCAGCCCAAGCTGAGCGGCCATTTTGGGCGCCGTCTGCGGCATAAAGGGCTGCAGCAGCGTAGCCGCGAAGCGCAGCGTCTCACACAGGTTATACAGTACGGCGGCAAGGCGCGGGCGGCTCGCCTCATCCTTCGCCAGCACCCACGGGGCCGTTTCGTCAATATATTTGTTGGCGCGCTGGATGCCCCTGAATATCTCGGCCAGCGCCTGTGGAAGCTGCAGGCTGTCCATGCATTTCGTCACGGCGGCGGGCATTGCGTCTACAAGCTGCGCCAACTCGCCGTCAAACTCCCCGGCCTGCCGCGCCTCGGGCAGCGTGCCGCCGAAATATTTTTCCACCATAGCCACCGTGCGGGACAAAAGGTTGCCAAGGTCATTCGCCAAATCGGAATTGATGCGCGCGATAAGCGCCTCGTTCGAGAACACGCCGTCGTTGCCGAAGGGTATCTCGCGCAAAAGGAAATAGCGGATGGCATCCGTGCCGTAGCGGCTGCACAGCACCACAGGGTCCACCACATTGCCTTTGGATTTGGACATTTTGCCCCCCTCCAAAAGCAGCCAGCCGTGGCCGAACACGCGCCTGGGCAAAGGCAGGCCCAACGCCATCAGCATGGCGGGCCACAAAATGGTGTGGAAGCGCAGAATTTCCTTGCCCACCATGTGGATGTCCGCGGGCCAGAACTTTTCGTAATCGTCATACGCCTCATTGCCGTAGCCCAGCGCAGAGATATAGTTTGAAAGCGCGTCCACCCACACATACATAGTATGCTTGGTGTCGAACGGAACGGGGATGCCCCAGGGCACTGTAGTGCGGGACACACAGGTATCCTGCAGGCCCTGTTTGATGAAGGCTATCATTTCGTTTTTGCGCGTTTCGGGCTGAATAAAATCCGGCACGTCCTCGTACAGCTTCAAAAGCCTTTCGGCATACTTGCTGGTTTTGAAGAAATAGGCCTCTTCCTCGGCCTCGTATACTTCACGGCCGCAATCCGGGCATTTGCCGTCCACAAGCTGGCTGTCTGTCCAGAAGCTTTCACAGGGCTTGCAGTAATGGCCCTTGTAACAGCCCTTGTAAATATCGCCCTGCTCGTAAAGCCGGGTGAAAATTTTCTGGCAGCTTTCGATGTGGTAAGCATCCGTGGTGCGCACAAAGCGGTCGTTTGAAATATTCATCAGCTTCCAAAGCTCTTTGATGCCCGCCACAATGCCGTCCACATACTGCTGCGGCGTCACGCCTTTGGCCTCGGCCTTATCCTGTATTTTCTGGCCGTGCTCGTCCGTCCCCGTGAGGAACATTACGTCATAGCCCTGCATGCGCTTGTAGCGCGCCAGTGCGTCGCACGCCACCGTGGTGTAGCTGTGGCCGATATGCAGTTTGTCGCTGGGGTAATAGATAGGGGTGGTGATGTAATACGTTTTTTTCTTCATAAAGCTCCTGCTTTCTTTGGCCGGGCACATGAAACCCGGCGTTTTTTATGGCTTTACCAAAACGGCCCTGCACCCTGCCTGCACGGCTGGCAGCGTACCGGGGAACGCCCCGGCGCGCTGCCAGCCGCTGCGGAAAAGGCCGCTTTCTGCACGTTACGCCGCGGGCAGCACGCTGCCTTCATAGTTCGAGGTAATCCATTCCTTCATCTCGTCGCTTTTCAGCACGCTCACCAGCTTTTGAATATCCTCGCGCGTCTCGTCCCCGGCGCGCACGGCTATGATGTTGGCAAACACGCCGGCCGCCTCGCCCCCGGCATCCTCGTTCGCCAGAAGCTTGTCTGAAATGCCGGCCGGAAGGGCATAGTTGCCGTTGATGACGGCGAAATCCAAATCTGGCAGGGCGGCAGGCAGCATATCGGCCACCAGCGCCTCTATCTTCACATTGTGCGGGTTTTCCGCAATGCCGTCGTATTCAGTAAAATTGATGGCTTCGGCGTTCGCCTCTGCATCGCGGAAGGTGTCGATGCTGATGCCGTCCTTCAGGGTGAGCACGCCGCACTCCTGCAAAAGCAGCAGCGCGCGGCCGCCGTTGGTGGCGTCGGCCGGGATGCCGATTACCGCGCCGTCCGGCACATTGGCAATATCGTCAGATTTGCCCGCATACACGCCCAGCGGCTCGTAATGGATGGCCCCAGCAGACACAAGGTTGGTGCCGTTTTCGGCGTTGAAGTTCAAAAGATACGGCTCGTGCTGGAAATAGTTCGCATCCAGCGAGCCCTCCTGCAGGGCGGTGTTGGGCATGACATAATCGTCAAACTCCACAATGTCCAGCGTGATGCCCTCGGCGGCCAGCAGCTCGGCCGCATGCTCCAAAATTTCGGCGTGCGGCGAGGGCGAGGCGCCCACCTTCAGGGTGACGGTTCCCTCTGCGCCGGAGGCAGCGGCCCCCAAAGAACCAGCGCTGCCGGAGGCGGCGGAGGATGCGGGCGCCGCGCCGCAGGCGGCAAGCACCAGCGCAAGGCACAAAACAAGGCAAAGTGCGGTAAGTTTTTTCATGGTAAACTCTCCTTTTCCCTCTCTATTCCAAACGGCTTTGTGCTCAGCGGTTGCGTTTATCCGCTTTGCGGGCCGCAAGGTCAAATATGATTTGAACGGCGCACACCAGCAAAATAAGCAGAAGGATGCACACGTACATCACGTCCTTCTGGTAGCGCTGGTAGCCGAAGCGGTAGGCCAGGTTGCCAAGCCCGCCCGCACCGAACGCGCCGGTGATGGCGGTGTAGCCCAAAATAGTGATGACGCTGATGGAAAGCCCGCGCAGCAGGCTGGGCACGCTTTCCACAAGCAGCACGCGCGTGACCACCTGCCACTTTGTCGCGCCCATGCACTCGGCGGCCTCCACCACGCCTGCGTCTATTTCCTCCAGGCTCTGCTCTACCATGCGGGCAATAAACGGGGACGCCGAAATGGTAAGCGGCACAAGCGCCGCCGTGGGGCCGATGCTGGTGCCCGCCACAAGGCGCGTAAAGGGAATGACGAAAAACATCAGAATGAGGAACGGCAGGCTGCGCAGAATGTTCACCACCCAGCCGAACACCGCGTGGAAGCGCGGCGCCGCCGCAATGCCGCCGCGCTTTGTCACCGTCAGCAGCACGCCCATGGGCAGCCCCAGCACATAGGCCAGCGCAGTGGTGGCCAGCGTCATGTACACGCTTTCCCACACGCCCTCGGCCAGAAGCGGGCCATATTGCGAAAAGAACTGTGCCATTGTTCAGCCCTCCCTTCCCAGCAGCCGTTTTGTCTCGGCAGAGCGCGGCGCAGCGAACACCTGCGCCACCTCGCCGGTTTCGGCCACGCGGCCGTCCGATATTACGGCCACGCGGCTGCAAATGGCCTGCACCACGGCAAGCTCGTGCGTGATGATAAGAATGGTGACGCCCAGCTTGCGGTTGATATCCTGCAAAAGCGCCAGCATGGCCTTGGTGGTAAGGGGGTCCAGCGCGCTGGTGGGCTCGTCGCACAGCAGCATTTCAGGGTTTGTGGCCAGCGCCCGGGCAATGGCCACGCGCTGCTTCTGCCCGCCGGAAAGCTGTGCCGGGTAGGCCCCGGCCTTATCTGCAAGGCCCACAAGGCTTAAAAGCTCCTGCACGCGCGCGGCCACAGCCTGCCTGTCGTACCCCTTTTCCAGCTTCAGGGGAAAGGCTACGTTCTCGGCCACTGTTTTCTGCATCAGCAGGTTATAGCCCTGAAACACGACGCCCATTTTACGCCTTGCGCGGCGCAGCGCCTCGCCCGAAAGGGCGGCAAGGTCTTCGCCGTCCAGCAGCACGCGGCCCCGCGTGGGCTTTTCCAGCACGGACAGGCACCGCAGAAGGGTGGATTTGCCTGCGCCGGACATGCCGATGATGCCGAACACCTCGCCGTTTTCCACGCGCAGGCTCACATCCTCCAGCGCCACCACGCGGGCGCTGCCGTCTGCGAACACTTTTGTGAGGTTTTGAATGTCTATCAACGCTTTTCCCGTTCCTTTCCTTTGGGCAAACAAAAACGCCCCTGAAGCTTTCGCTTCAAGGGCGATAAATTAACCGCGGTACCACCTTGAATTCGCACGCCCCTTGCGGGAACGCGCCTCTGCCGCTGCGCTTTGCGGATGAAACAAAGTTACAGCGCGGCACTGTAACGGGTGCACCCGTCGCAGGCTTGCCGTGGGGTTTGCCCGCGCGACTCAGAGGCCATGTTCGGCTTTCGTCCCTTTACCCCTTTTCACCTGCCGGGGCTCTCTTGGAAAGTTCGCGAAAGCGTACTCTTCTCTTCACAGTCTTTTTCTGTTTGGCTATTATTATACAGGCTTTTCGCGGCTTGTCAAGCCTTTTTTCCGGGCCCCTGCGCAGGTTTCGGACGGTAGAACATCTCGTGCACCGTATACACTGTCACAAAGGCGTCCTTATCCACCTGCGCCAGAAAACCCATCAGCCTTGCATATTCGGCCTTATTCACAATCACTGCAAGCTCGCGCCGCCGGGCATAGTCATATGCGCCGACAGCCTCGTACAGCGTGGCGCCGCTGTGCAGCTCTTCAATGACAAAACGGCGTATCTCCTCAATGCGGCCCGATAAGATGCACACCTTTTTCTTTGTGTTCATGCCAAAGATGAAATGGTCCAGCACAATGCCGCCCAGATATGTGCCGATAACGCTGAGCACGACGGTTTTGGCGTCGTACACAAGCGCCGAGGAAAGCGCCACCACCATACCGGCCGCCGCCAGTGCCGCGCCCAGCTCCAAGTGAAAATAGCGGTTCAATATTTTGGCGGCAATGTCCAGCCCGCCGGACGAGGCGTTGCGCACAAACAGCAGCGCAAGGCCAAGGCTCACCAGCATGGTGTAACACAGCATATCCAGAAACTGGTCGCCCATGATGGAGCCGTTGTTTGGAAACAGCCTTTCCAGCACACCCAGCAAAAGCGGCAGCAGAATAGAGGTATATACCGTTTTGGCGCCGAATTCACCGCCAATCAACAAAAAGCCCAGCACCAGAAACAGCACGTTCAGCGCCATGGTGATGGCGGATACAGGCAGCGGGATAAAATTGGCCAGCACAATGGCAAGGCCGGATACACTGCCCACCGACAATCTGCTTGGCACAAGAAAAAAGAACACCGCCGCAGCCACAATAGCTGTGCCCAGCGTAATGACGCCCCATTCGGCCAGCACGGCCCATATCTTTGCACTTCTTTTTCGCTTCATGGCCTTCTTCTCCTTTTTCTGACTGTACCGCAGCCTTTCCGCACGCCGGCCATCCAGAGCCTCATATTCCGGCAGGCGTTTCACCCGCCCGCCGCGCAAAAAAGCGGTTCACCGCCCCTGCCGCCTGCCGCATCCCCTGCGCCGCGCACAAGGCCAGCATGGGCAGATAGTTCACGATATAGCGGGCGTTCGTCTCCCACAGGCACAGGAACATGGCAAGCCCCAGTATGCACAGCGGCGGCACCAGCACCCGGTAATCCACCCGTTTTTTCACACACAGCGCCGCGCTGCCCAAAAGCGAAAGCAGGAATAAGCCCAGTTCCACGCCGTTGCAAAGGTGTTTGTAGGGCGGGTATCCCTCGCTTCCCAGAAGAAGGAAGTTTCGAAGTTTTGTCTCATGCACAGGGTAATCATCCAGAAATGCATGCAGATCATAGGTACCGTTGCAGAAACACTTCTCCATTTTCCGGCGCATCAGGCGCAGCATATCGGGCATCCGCATCGCCTGAACGCGCTCTTTCAGCCTTATGGCGACCTGTTTTCGGCGTTCCTTTGGGTCTTGAAAGCTGCGGGTAAACTGTTCGTCCTCCGGGCTGAAGCCGCCATACCCCTGCATGCTCATCATCGTCCAGTGCAGCACAGGGGTTCCCATCTGCTGAGCCGTATTTTTATCAAGCTGCGCGGGGTATACCGCCTTATCAAGCAAAATTTGGAACATGCCCGCCCCGCAAAGGGCGCATAAAAGAAAAACCGCGCCATGCAGCGGCCTTTTCCACAAAAACAGGATGAGGCAAGCCGCTATCAAAACGATGCCCACCGTCGGTTTGAGCAGCATCCCCATGCCAGCCGACAACCCGGCGCCCAGATACCACATTGCCGCATGCTTGACATCCGTTTTTTCCAGGCCGCTCAGAAAGAACCAGAATGCCAGCACAGGGAAAAGCAGGCTTAGAAAATCCGTATAAAACACCGCTGCGGCAAACCAAAGCGGCGGCGTTGCCAAAAGCCCCACGGCAGCCACAAAGCCCATCTGTTCTCCGCCCAGTTTTCTGCCCGCCAAAGCCGTAACTACAATAGTGCAGGCGGTCAGGCAGGCATTCAGGCAGCATGCCGCCCAGAAATAGTCTTCAAACCCCAGCCAGTGCACAATAGAAAAGAATACGGCCAGAATGGCGGCACCGCCTAGGTTGTTCGGATAATAATAAAAATAGGTGCGCGCATCAAACGTGGGCGTGCGGGTATGCGTCAAATCTCCTTTCAAAGCCCAATCGAGCCCGCCGCGGTAAATGGCCTCCAGATCGTAAGACGGCTCAAACCGAAGCCGTGCAGCCAGCAGCAGCGCCACTGCGAAATAGATGACAGAAGCCACCATTACAAGCAAAATAAAATATCTGCTTACAAAATAGCGAAAACGGTGTGCGAGCCACCCCGCCGCCCCTGTCAGAAGGAGAAAAGCAGCCGCCCACAACAGCTCATCCCGCACGGGGGTATGTTCCCGGAACAGGAAGTTGAACAGAAAAAGGCTGAACATTAAACAAAACAGGATACATATACAGCGCCGCAGAAAGCGTTGCGCCTTATTTTCTTCCCGTTGCATGGGCATCCACCTCCGCATTTTCTGTGCAGGCCTTTCTTTGCCCGCCGCATAAGACGGGCCGCCCGCTTTCACGCGCTGCCGCAGGGTTTGCATGAAAGCGGGCTGTTCTGTTTATTCTATTTTGTCCGGGCCGCGCGGCTGCGAAAAGCAGCCGCTTTACAGCGCAAAATACGCCACGCCGCCCTCGAACAGGCGCTGGTCTTTGTTGCCTTCCACATTTTTGTAAAGGCCGTTGCCGAAGCGCTCGGAATGGCCCATCTTGCCCAGCACGCGGCCGTCCGGGCTGGTGATGCCCTCAATGGCCCACACGCTGCCGTTGGGGTTGTAGCGCATGTCCAGCGTGGGCGCCCCTGCAAGGTCTACATACTGGGTGGCAATCTGCCCGTTTTCGCGCAGCTTTGCCAGCACCTCGCCGCTTGCCACAAAGCGGCCCTCGCCGTGGCTGACGGCAATGGTGTGCACATCGCCCGGCTGTGAGAACTGGAGCCAGGGCGATTTGTTTGAGGCCACGCGGGTGCGCACCAGCATGGACTGGTGCCGCCCAATTTCGTTGAACGTAAGCGTGGGGCACGAGGCGTCTGTTTTCACAATCTCGCCAAAGGGCACAAGGCCCAGCTTCACAAGCGCCTGGAAGCCGTTGCAGATGCCCAGCATCAGGCCGTCGCGCTGCTTCAAAAGCGCGTGCACCGCCTCGGTAATGGCCGGGTTGCGGAAGAAGGCTGCAATAAATTTGGCGCTGCCCTCCGGCTCGTCGCCGCCGGAAAAGCCGCCCGGCAGGAACACCATCTGGCTTTCCCCGATACGCTTTGCCAGCTCCTTTGCGCTCTCGGACACATGTGCGGGCGTGAGGTTGTTGATGACAAACACGTCCGGCTGTGCGCCCGCGCGCTCCATGGCGCGGGCGGAATCGTACTCGCAGTTCGTGCCCGGGAACACGGGGATAAGCACACGCGGCCTTGCGGCGCCCACCTTCGGGGCAACGCGCGTTTCCGCCTTATATGTGACGCAGGGAACCTCCTCCTGCCGGGCCGGGGCATGGTAGGGGAAAATAGGCTCCAGCTTGCCCTCCCAGGCTTGCAGAAGCTCTTCCATGGGCACAGCCTCGCCGGCCGCCTCCAGTGCGCCCGCGTTCGTCGTCTCGCCCAGCGGGGTGCCCACAGAGGCGTCCCCTGCCAGCTCCAGCACAAAGCTGCCGTAGGCGTAATCAAACAGGCTGTCTACATCCACGCCCGGCGCCAAACGGAAGCCCAGGCCGTTGCCTGCGCACATTTTGAACAGGGCCTCGGCCACGCCGCCCATGCCGGGCGTATAGGCCGCCAGCACCCTGCCCTCGCGCATCAGCGCATGCACCTGTGCCCACACGGCTTTCAGGCTTTCCGCCTCGGGGCGCAGCGCGTCGGCCATGGCCGGGCGCAGCAGCACCACCTTCGAGCCGGGCAGCTTGAATTCCGGGCTGACGATATCCTGCGTTTCGCCCGCGGCCACAGCGAAGCTGACGAGGGTGGGCGGCACGTCGATATTCTCAAACGTGCCGGACATGGAATCCTTTCCGCCAATGGCGGCCACGCCGAAATCGGCCTGCGCGTCCAGCGCGCCCAGCAGCGCCGCCACGGGCTGGCCCCAGCGGGCGGCGTCCGCGCCAAGGCGCTGGAAATACTCCTGGAAGGTAAGATAGGCATTTTCGGCGCACAGGCCGGTGGCCACCAGCTTCGAAATGCTTTCTGCCACAGCCAGATACGCGCCGTGATAGGGGCTTTTTTCGCTGATGAACGGGTTATAGCCCCACGCCATGCCCGCGCAGGTGCGCGTTTCGCCGTGCAGGATGGGGAGCTTATCTACCATGGCCTGAATGGGCGTGAGCTGGCGGCGCCCGCCGAAGGGCATCAGCACCGTGCCCGCGCCGATGGTGGAATCGAACCGTTCTGCGAGGCCCTTTTTCGAGCAGACATTCAGGCCGGCCACAAGGCTGTGCATTTTTTCGCTGAACGTGGCGCCCGCCACCTGCGCCTTTGCCAGCTGCGGGGCAGCCAGCACGGCCCGCGCATGCTTTTCCGCACCGTTCGAATTCAGGAATTCGCGCGCGATATCGCACACCACACGGCCCTTCCAGCGCATGACAAGGCGCGGCTCGGCGGTGACGAGGGCCACCCTTGTGGCCTCGAGATTCTCTTTGTTGGCAGCGGCAATGAAGGCGTCCGCGTCCTTTGCCTCCACCACTACGGCCATGCGCTCCTGGCTTTCCGAGATGGCAAGCTCTGTGCCGTCCAGCCCGTCGTACTTCTTGGGCACGGCGTCCAAATCTATGGAAAGGCCGTCCGCCAGCTCGCCAATCGCCACAGAGACGCCGCCCGCGCCGAAATCGTTGCAGCGCTTTATCATCAGCGTAGCCTCTTTTGTGCGGAACAGGCGCTGCAGCTTGCGCTCGATGGGCGCGTTGCCCTTCTGCACCTCGGCGCCGCAGGTCTCGAGGCTCTCCAGCTTATGCGCCTTGGAGGAGCCTGTGGCGCCGCCGCAGCCGTCGCGGCCCGTGCGCCCGCCCAGAAGGATGACCACATCGCCCGGCGCCGGCTCTTCCCGGCGCACGTTCTCTTCGGGCACAGCGCCCAGCACGGCGCCTATCTCCATGCGCTTTGCCGCATAGCCGGGGTGATAGATCTCGTCCACCACGCCGGTGGCAAGGCCGATCTGGTTGCCATAGCTGGAATAGCCCGCAGCCGCCGTCTGCACCAGCTTGCGCTGCGGCAGCTTGCCGGGCATCGTCTCGCTCACGGGCTTCAGCGGGTCTGCCGCGCCGGTGACGCGCATGGCCCCGAACACATAGCCGCGGTTCGCAAGGGGGTCGCGGATGGCGCCGCCGATGCAGGTGGCCGCGCCGCCGAAGGGCTCTATCTCCGTGGGGTGGTTGTGCGTTTCATTTTTGAACAAAAGCAGCCAGGGCTCCTGCTTTCCGTTGTTGTCCACACTGATTTTCACGCTGCAGGCGTTTATCTCGTCCGATTCGTCCAAGCCCTTCAGGACGCCCCTCTTTTTGAGGTATCTGCCGCCCATGGTGCCCATATCCATCAGGCAGATGGGCTTTTCCCTGCCGCCCGCATACACCTCTCTGCGCATGGCAAGATAGCGCGCATACGCCTTTTCCAGCGTTTCGCTGCCGGGCACCACTTCGTCCAGAATGGTGCCGAACGTGGTGTGGCGGCAGTGGTCGGACCAATAGGTGTCTATCATGCGCAGCTCGGTGATGGTGGGGTCGCGCCCCTCTTTTCTGAAATATGCCTGGCAGAAGGCGACGTCATCCGCGTCCATGGCAAGGCCGTACTGCTGCACCATAGCCGCCAGGGCGGGCTTGTCCAGCCCGATGAAGCCCGTCAGCGTGGCGACATGGTCCGGCGCCGGGTATTCCGCCGCCAGCGTCTTCTTCTCCTCCAGCGAGGCCTCGCGCGCCTCCACGGGGTTGATGACGTATTTTTTGATGGCCGCAAGCTCGGCCGCGCTGACGCTGCCCGAAAGCAGGAACACGCGCGCCGTGGCCACAGCCGGGCGCTCGCCGCCGAACAGAAGGCCCACGCACTCTGCCGCCGACGCGGCGCGCTGATCGAACTGGCCGGGCAGGTATTCGGTGGCAAACACCGTAAAGCTGCCCTCAGGGATAGCTGTATGCACATCGTCCAGCTGCGGCTCGGAAAACACCACGGGCACCGCTTGGCGGAACTGCTCGGGCGCCATGCCCTCCACATCATAACGGTTCAGAATGCGCAGGCCCGTCAGGCCCTTTGCGCCCAGCAGGCCGCGGAACTCTGCCAGAAGGCCCTTTGCCTCCACTGCGTGCTCGGGCCGCTTTTCCACATAAATACGCTGTACTGCCATGGTTCAGTTCCCTTCCTTTCCGGCGGCCAGTGCCCGCGCGCCGATGTCGCTGCGCATGTGCATGCCCTCAAAATGAATGTTCTCTGCCGCGGCGTAGGCGGCCTTCACCGCCGCCTGCAGCGTTTCGGCCACGGCCGTCACGCCCAGCACGCGGCCGCCCGCCGTAACAAGGCCGCCATCCTCCAGCTTTGTGCCCGCGTGGAACACCGTGGCCCCGCCGCCGGACAGCTGGCCGTTCACAAGGCCTGTGATGGGCTTTCCGCTCTCATATTTCTGCGGGTACCCGCCCGATGCCAGCACCACGCAGGCTGCGCTGGCGGCCTTCCACTTCACCGGCACGCCGGCCAGCGTGCCGTTCGTGGTGGCCTGCATAATCTCCAGCAGGTCGCCGTCCAGCAGCGGCAGCACCACCTGCGTCTCGGGGTCGCCGAAGCGGCAGTTGTATTCTATCACCTTCGGGCCGTCCGGCGTAAGCATCAGGCCAAAGTACAGGCAACCTCTGAACGGGCAGCCCTCGGCCCGCATGGCCTCGATGGTGGGCTGGAAAATGGTGCGCATGCAGGCCTGCGCCAGCTCCGGCGTATAGCAGGGGTTCGGGGCAATGGTACCCATGCCGCCCGTGTTCAGGCCCCTGTCGCCGTCCAGAGCGCGCTTGTGGTCCATGCTGGACACCATGGGCACCACCGTCTGCCCGTCTGTAAAGCTCAGCACAGACACCTCGGGCCCGGTGAGGAATTCCTCCACCACCACGCGGCTGCCGGAGGCGCCGAAGGCGCCGTCCTCCATCATGCTTTTCACAGCGGCCATGGCCGCCGCCTCGTCCTCGCAGATAAGAACGCCCTTGCCCAGGGCAAGGCCATCCGCCTTTACCACCACCGGGTATTTGCCCTGCGCGCGGATATATGCCCTTGCGCTTTCCGCATCGCTGAATGCCTCGTAGCGCGCGGTGGGGATGCCGTATTTTTTCATCAAATCCTTTGAGAACACCTTGCTGGCCTCAATGCGCGCCGCGGCCTTATCCGGCCCAAACGCGGGGATGCCCTTTTCCGCCAGCGCGTCCACCATGCCGAGGGCAAGGGGGTCGTCCGGCGCCACCACCACATAATCCACGGCATTCTGCACGGCCCACGCCACCATGGCCTGCACGTCCGTGGCCTTTATGGGCACGCACACGGCGTCTGCCGCAATGCCGCCGTTGCCCGGCGCACAGTAAAGCTGCGGCGCAGCCTTCGCCTCCTTCAATTTGCGGATAATGGCGTGCTCGCGCCCGCCGCCGCCCACCACCAGTACCTTCATGGCATTTCCTCCGTTACTGAGTTACTTTGAAAATTGTGACATCGCCGTTTTCATATACGGTTTCGAACCCCTCAGGCGCAGACGGGCCGCCAAAGATGCCGGGCTGCGCCTGCTCGGTGATGTCCCAGCCATAGCGCGCCGCCTGCGCGGAGTACACCACATGGCTGATGCCCTTTTCCCGGCAGAAGGCCGCCGCCTCGCGTGCCTCAATACCGGGGCCGAACAGGGCTTTCATCTCGTCCACCCGCAGGGCAATCTCCCCTTCAGGCACGCCCAGGTTCGACCTGGCATACTTGAAGCTCTCCATATAAAAGCGCCGCCCGCTCAAGCCCGAATACACATTTGAAAGCCCTTCCAGCGCCTTGCCCGTGTGCGTGCGGTTGGTGGCCAGCAGCGCCGTTTCGGGCACGTTCTGCCGCACCCATTCCATCGCCTGCTGTTCGGCGGCTGTCAGGGGGAGGTCCCACGAATCGTCCGCCGCCGCGCGCGCCATCACAGGCACCGTCTCGCGCACCATCTGCGCCATGGTGCACAACCCCGTTGCAAGGCCCGCCAGCGCCAGCGCGGCCACAGCGCCCCTGCACGCCAGCGACACAGCCCTTTTGCGCCGCGCGCAAAAGGCCAAAAAGCCGGGCAGACTCTGCACCGCCAGCGCGTCTGCACACAAAAGGCCCAAAAAGGCAAAATACATCTGGCTCATGGCCTCGTGGTCGAACAGGAAAAACGCGACAAAGCCGCCCAGCAGCCCGGCGTACAGCATCAGCCTTTCGCCCGGCAGGCGGAAGATGCGCAGCGCATCGCGCACGCCGCCCAAAAGCGCAAGCGGCATGGCAGCCGGCGCATAGCACACGGCCTGCGCCAGCATGAACACAGGCGCCGCCGCGCCCAAAAGCGCGGGCCATTTGGCCCGGATAAGGGCGATAAAATTGGAAAAATAAGATTTTTCCAGCGTGCCGAACACGCTGAAATGGATGCTGGTGCCCGCGCCCGCCGAAAAAAAGGCCGCATACAGTGCGCCGAACCCGGCCAGCAGCATAAGCGCCCAGGCCAGCGTGGCCGCGCGCAGGCGCATGCCGCCGCGCCCTGCGCCCGGCAGCCGCACCAGCGCGGCACAGAAAAACGCCAGCACCGCCACACCGGCCACGGGCCCCTTTGCAAAGCACAAAAGCGCAAGGGCGGCAAGGTTCAGCCCCCACAGCCAAGCCGGGCGCGCGTTTCCCTCGCGCCGGAACAGCACGGCGCCTGTGGAAAAAAACGCCGCCAGCAGGCCAAGGCCGAAGCCCATGCCGTTGATGTTTGTGAGCACATGGTACACACTGAGGTTCCAAAACGGGCAGCGCCCGTACTCAAATACCTTCCACAGCCCCGCGCCGCCACACAGGAACACAAGGCCCAAAAGCAGGCCCGCCCTTTTTATGCTGCCGCCGTACAGGATGCGGCCAAGGTCCCACAGCATGGCGGCTGTGAACAAAATGCCCACCATCGGAAGCAGCACGGCCTCCATGTCATAGCAGGACGTTCCGCTCGCCATGGAGAGGCCCGCAGCCATCAATTCCGAAAGATAATGATAGGTCAGGGTATAGCCTGAAAAGCGCAGATCCTGCGGGGGAAACCCCAGAAGAAAGCTTTGCGCATTGCCCACGTTCCAGAAAAAATCCTGCTGGGGCACCACGGCGCCGCCCGCCGCAGCGGGCAGGGCAAAGCGAAGCGCGCCGCCCACACAGTACAGCGCCAGCAGGCACAGCACAGCCGCACACAGCCAGCCTTTCCCGGGCATGTCTGGCGCGCGCAGGGCTGCAAGCAGCGGCCTGCGTTTTGCCCAAAGCCCGGCCAGCCCCGCGGCAGCCAAAAGCCACGGCAGCCAGAAGGCCCCCCATGCGCTGGCCAGTGCGCTGCACGACGCAAACGCCAGCATGCCGAATACAAACGAGGCCGTCTGCAAAAGGCCGAAGCGCTTTGCGCCCACCGCTTCGGCCAGCACCCGCCCGGGCAGCCAGACACCCAGCACGCACAGAGCAAGCGCCAGCGGCGGCAGGAACAGCCCGCCGAAGGCGTTCATACAGGCGCTGGCCGCGATGAACACCGCCATGCCTACCATGATGGGCCAGCGCTTTTTCATGCTTTGCAGGTAAGCCATGGGGCCGTCCTCCTACTGCGGCAAGCCGCAAAATTATTTACAGGCTGCACAGCGCACGCAGGTGCGCCGCGCGTTATAGACGGCGGGCACTGCCGCGCCGCCCGGGTATGGCACCGCAAACGCCGGTGACGGGCCCAAACGGTGCGGGGAAACACACGCCGCGCCAAGAGGCCGCACCGGCCCTGCACGGCACCTTGCAGGGAAATATGCCGCGCCGCGCATTCCGCTGTGCAGGCAGCGCACCGGCCCGGCGGCGCGCCGCGCGGCGTCAGTGATGGAACAGGCGCAGGCCGTTGAAGACCATCACGATGCCGTATTTGTCGCACGTCTCTATCACCTGCTCATCGCGGATAGAGCCGCCCGGCTCTACAATGGCCGTCACGCCGGAGCGGCGCGCGCGCTCGATGTTGTCGCCGAAGGGGAAGAAGGCGTCCGAGCCAAGGCACACGCCGGTGAAGCGGGCCAGCCACTCCTTCTTTTCGGCGGGCGTAAGCGGCTCGGGGCGCCGGGTAAATGTCTGCGCCCACACGTCTTCGCCGATGACGTCCTCGCACTCATCGGAAATATATACATCAATGGCATTATCCCTGTTCGGGCGCGAAACATCCGGGCGGAAGGGCAGGCCCAGCACCTTCGGATGCTGGCGCAAATGCCAGATGTCCGCCTTGTTGCCCGCAAGGCGCGTGCAGTGAATGCGGCTCTGCTGGCCCGCGCCCACGCCGATGATCTGCCCGCCCTCAGCGTAGCACACAGAGTTGGACTGCGTATATTTCAGCGTGATAAGGCACAAAAGCAGATCGCGCTTTTGCTCCTCGGTGAGCGTTTTGTTTTTGGTGACGATGTTCGAAAACGTTTCCGGGCCGAATTTCGCCTCGTTGCGGCCCTGCTCGAAGGTGATGCCGAACACGTCCTTGTGCTCGATGGGCGCAGGCGTGTACGCGGGGTCTATCTGCACAATATTGTAGCCGCCCTTGCGCTTTGTTTTTAAAATGGCCAGCGCGGCCTCGGAATAGCCCGGCGCGATGATGCCGTCCGTCACCTCGTGCTGAATCACTTTTGCCGTGGCCTCGTCGCACTCGTCGGAAAGGGCGATCCAGTCACCAAAGGAGGACATCCTGTCCGCACCGCGGGCGCGCGCGTAAGCGCAGGCCAGAGGGCTGAGCTGCAGCCCCTCTACAAAATACATCTTTTTCATGGCGTCCGTCAAAGGCAGGCCCAGCGCGGCACCGGCGGGCGACACATGCTTGAACGAGGCCGCCGCAGGCAGGCTCGTGGCCTCTTTCAGCTCTTTCACAAGCTGCCATGAATTCAGCGCATCCAGAAAATTGATATAGCCGGGCCTTCCGTTCAGCACCTGCACAGGCAGCTCGCCCTGCGCCATGAAGATGCGCGCAGGCTTCTGGTTGGGGTTGCAGCCGTATTTCAGTTCCAGTTCTTTCATATCGAAGCTCCTCTCTGCCCGAACGGCGGTCACACTTTTTCGTATTTGTTCACGATGCGCGTTTTGTACTTGCCTGTTTTCAGCTCTATCTCCCGCACGAACAACGACACCTTGTTCGCTTCGTTCAGGCTGTTCCACAGCATGTTCGTGAAGGTGTCGATATCGCCGGACAGCTTCACCTTCTCCGGCTCGCCCGAAAACGAGGGGATGGGGCTGCCGTCGCAGCGGTAGGTGTGAATAAAGCGGCCCTCGCCCGGCACGGGCTGGGGATATTCAAAGAAAAAGCGCTCCACAGAGCCGCCGTTGCCCTCGTCCGACCTCAAAATAGACAGCTTGTAGCTCATTTTCCCCTTTTTCGTCACCTTCACAACGCCCGAAATGCGCGGGGTGAAATTGGGCGCGTCCGGCTCGAAGGTGCGCGTGCGCAGGGCTTTGGCAAAGCCATGGCCCTTTTCGTACGCTTCAAAAATAGTGTCCGTCTGGTCGCCGTTCGTCACAATGGTCCTGCTGCCGGACACGCGCACGGGTGCATAGATGATAAGGCTGGGGTCCTCCAGTTTGGAAGGGTCAGCAGCTTCGGTGATGATGCCGCCGTCCTTTTCCGTAAACACCCGGTTGCGGCTGTTGGCCGAACGGCCCATGATAAAATAGGCAAGCACCGCGCGCAGGCCGTCATCTGAACGGCCGATGACGATGCCCCGCCCGGGGTATGAATTCACGGCAAGCTCTGCCGCAAGGCTCAGATGGTCCATAACGCTTTCCTCCGCTTTCTGCTTTGCCGCGCATGGTGCGCGGCACGCGCTTTCTGTGCGCCCCCCTTTAGGGCGGCGCGTTTTTCAAATGGGCAAAGGCCCGTCAGCCCTGCTCCAGCTTCTGCGCCAGGCACTCGGCTGCCTGCGGCAGAATAATCCATTCCGCCTGCTCCATCACGCGGCGCTGCAGCGTCTCGGGCGTGTCGCCCTCGCGCACCTCCACCGCCTTCTGTGCCAGAATGCGCCCCTCGTCATAATTCTCGTTCACAAGGTGCACGGTGGCGCCCGTCACCTTCACGCCTCTGGCAAGCGCCGCCTCGTGCACGCGAAGGCCGTAATAGCCCGCGCCGCAGAACGACGGGATAAGGCTGGGGTGGACGTTGAGTATCCTGTCCGGGTAGGCCGCCAGCACCCGCGGGCCTATCATGGAGAGATAGCCCGCCAGCACCACCATATCGACGCCATGGCCTTGCAGCAGGCTGCACAGCGCCGCGTCGTGCGCGGCGGCACCGGCGTATGCCTTCCGGGCGCATACGGCGGCCTCCACGCCCGCCGCCTGCGCGCGCTGCAGCGCATAGGCCTGCGGGTTTGAGGCCACCACCAGCGCAATGCGCACATGGGGCATGCGGCCTGCCGCCTGCGCGTCCAGCAGGGCCTGCAGGTTTGTGCCGCCGCCGGAGACGAGCACCGCCGCGTTCAGCACAGCACCACGCCCTTTTCAGCGCCCTGCGCCACTTCACCCATAAAATAGGCGTCCTCGCCGTTTTCCTTCAGTACAGCCAGCGCTTCATCCGCATATTCGGCGGGCACAATGACGGCCATGCCCACGCCCATGTTGAAGGTGTTGTACATGTCGTGCTCGGAAATGCCGCCCGCTTTGCGGATAAGCTCGAAAACGGCGGGCGTGCGCAGCCTTGCCTTTTCGATGCGCGCCACACAGCCGTCGGCCAGCGCGCGGGGGATATTCTCATAGAAGCCGCCGCCCGTGATATGGCTGACGGCGCACACCGGCACATTTTCCATCAGCGACAGAACGGGCTTCACATAAATGCGCGTGGGCACAAGCAGCGCCTCGCCAAGCGTCTTGCCAAGCTCAGGCTCATAGCGCCCCACGGCGGCGCTGTCGATGCCGAACACCCTGCGCACCAGCGAAAAGCCGTTTGAATGCACGCCGGAAGAGGGCAGCGCAATAACGGCGTCGCCCGGGCGCATTTTCGTGTTGTCGATGATACTCGATTTTTCCACAACACCTACGGAAAAACCCGCAAGGTCGTACTCATTTTCCGGGTAAAAGCCGGGCATCTCGGCCGTCTCGCCGCCCACCAGGGCCGCACCAGCCTGCACGCAGCCCTCGGCCACGCCAGCCACGATGGCGGCTATTTTTTCCGGCACATTCTTTCCGCAGGCAATGTAATCCAGAAACACCAGCGGCTTTGCCCCGCAGGTGATGATGTCGTTCACGCACATGGCAACGCAGTCGACGCCCACGGTGTCGTGCTTGTCCATCAGGAAGGCCAGTTTCAGCTTGGTGCCCACACCGTCCGTGCCGGACACCAGCACCGGGTGTGAAAGGCCTGTCATATCCAGCTCAAACAGCCCGCCGAAGCCCCCCAGGCCGCCGATGGCCCCGGGCGTCATGGTGCGTGCCACATGCTTTTTCATCAATTCTACAGCAGCATAGCCTGCGGTGATGTCCACACCGGCCTCTTTATAGCTTTCTGAAAAACTCTTTTCCATCTTTCTTTCCTTTCTGCCTGACGGCGTCAGTCGCCCGCGGCGCCTATTTTATGCTCAAACTTGGATTTCTGCGGCACCTGCGGCGGCGCAGAGGGATATTCGCCCGTAAAGCAGCCTGTGCAGAAATCACAGCGGCAATTTTCAGCTATCTGCTTTACGCCCTCCACGCTCAAAAAGCCCAGGCTGTCCACACCGATCATATCGGCAATCTCCTGCGTGGAATAATTGGCGGCAATGAGGTTTTCCCTGCTGTCAATGTCTGTGCCGAAATAGCAGGGGTACAGGAACTTCGGCGCAGAGGACCGGAAGTGAACCTCCTTTGCCCCTGCCTCGCGCAGAAGCTGCACAATCTGCTTTGAGGTGGTGCCGCGCACGATGGAATCATCCACCAGCACCACGCGCTTGCCCGCCACAGTATCCGCAATGGGGTTCAGCTTGATGCGCACGGTGTTTTCCCTCAGCTTCTGCGAGGGCTGGATGAACGTGCGCCCGATGTATTTGTTCTTCAAAAAGCCGATGCCGTAGGGAATGCCGCTCTGCTGGGAATAGCCCAGCGCGGCGTCCAGCCCGGAATCCGGCACGCCTATCACCACATCTGCCTGCACCGGATGCTCCAGCGCCAGGAAGGCGCCCGCGCGGCGGCGCGCACGGTGCACGCTGGCGCCGTCGATGACGGAATCCGGCCTGGCAAAATAGACGAATTCAAATACGCACAGGCCCGTTTTGCCGCCGCAGTGCGTTTTGATGCTGTGCATGCCGTCCTTGTCGAACATCACAATCTCGCCCGGCTCTACATCGCGCACAAATTCGCCGCCTGCCGCCAGAATGGCGCAACTTTCGCTTGCGATGACGTCGCTGCCGGCTATTTTTCCGATGCACAGCGGGCGGTAGCCATAGGGGTCGCGCGCGGCAATCAGCTTGCGCGGGCTCATCACCACAAGGGAATATGCACCCTGTAATTTATCCATAGCGCGCTCCACTGCCTGTTCGATGCTGCTGCTGGCAAGGCGCTCTTTGGTGATGGTGTATGCAATGACCTCTGTATCTGAGGTGGATTGGAAAATACCGCCGGCCAGCTCGAACTCTTCGCGCAGCTCGGCAGAATTTGTGAGGTTGCCGTTGTGTGCAATGGCCATAGGCCCTTTTACATGACGGATAACGAACGGCTGTGCGTTGGCACGAAGCCGCGTGCCGGTGGTGGCATAGCGGCAGTGGCCGATGCACATCTGCCCGCGAGGCATGGCGTCCAGCACGTCTTTCGTGAACACCTCGTTTACAAGCCCCAGCTCTCGGCGCTTGTAAATGACGCCGCCGTCGTTCACGGCGATGCCGCAGCTCTCCTGCCCGCGGTGCTGCAGGGCATACAGTGCATAATAGGCCGTTGCTACCACATCGTGGCCGTCGCGGTCATACATGCCGAACACGCCGCACTCCTCATGCAGCTTTCCATCCAGATATTCCTTCATATCAGTTCCCTTTCCGTTTTCTGTCATGTTTCCGCCCGGCGTGCGGGCCCTTCCGGCAGCGCGGGCCTCCGCTTCGCCGCGCCCGGCAGGCCGTCACAGGGCGGCAAGCTCTTCCTGCAGGGCTTTATCCTTTTGGGCAATGGCCCTGCCCATGGCTTCCCGTTCAGCCTTCAGCGCCAGGGCAAGCGCAGGCTCGCCCAGCGCCAGAATCTGCGCGGCCAGCACCGCTGCATTTTTTGCGCCGTTCAGCGCCACAGTGGCCACCGGGATGCCTGTGGGCATCTGCACCGTGGCAAGCAGGGCGTCCAGCCCGTCCGCCGCGCCGCCCTTCACCGGGACGCCTATTACCGGTAATGTGGTGTTGGCGGCAAGGGCGCCCGCCAGATGCGCCGCCATACCCGCCGCGGCAATCAGCACTCCAAAGCCGTTTTCCTGCGCCGTGCGCGCGAAATGCGCCGCCTCGGCCGGGGTGCGGTGCGCGCTGAGCACATGCGCCTCGAAGGGGATGCCGTAACCCTTCAGCACCTGAGCCGCGCCTTTTACAACGGGCCAGTCGGAATCGGAGCCCATGATGATGGCAACCTTTTTCATTGTAACGCTTCCTTTCCATGCCGCCCGGCGGCCATGCGCGCGGGGAAATGAAAAAGCCACGGTGCGGGTACACCATGGCCTTTTTGTTTACACTTCGCCCGTACGCTGGATGCCCGCGCGCGTGCAGCGCCGCCGCACGCACTTCGGCCTGCAATGCCCCTGCGCCCAAAAACGAACGTTCTGCATCGCGCAAACCTCCCGCCGGTTCGTACTTCTCTTTTATACTAGCCTTTTTTTCGTGTGAAATCAATGCCTTTTGCGCCTACGCCTCATTTTCGGGAAACGGCACAAGAAACCGCCCCCGCCCGCTGGCTTTTTCGGTGTTTTTATAAGGCGTGCCCGGCGGCCGTGCCCTGGGTGATGGCCGCGAACGACGCCCCGCACAGCCCTGCCAGCGCCGCGGGCGCCGCCTGCACCTGCAGGCCGGGCCGCCCCGCGCTGACGCAGATAGAGCCCAGCGCCTGCGCCGAGGCGTCGAACACCGTGGGGTATGCCTTTTTCATGCCCAGCGGGCTGCATCCGCCCCGAATGTACCCGGTAGCCTTCTGGATACCGGCCACAGGCAAAAGCTCCACCCGTTTTTCCCCCACCGCCGCGGCGGCCTTTTTCATGTCCAGCTGGGCGGCCACAGGCACCACAAACACATAATGCCCGCCAGCACCGCGCGCCACCAGCGTTTTGAACACCGCCTCCGGCGGGATGCCCGCTTTGCGCGCCACCTCCAGACCCAGCCCGCCGCGGGGCGCGCTTTCCATATCCACATGGTATTCATGCAGCTCATACGGCACGCCTGCCTTGTCCAGCAGGCGCACCGCGTTTGTTTTTCCCTGCGCCATCCCCGGGCCCCCCTTGCATTATTCCGGCTGTGCGCCGCCCGGCGGCACACACCTTGCAGAAAGTATAGCAGAAAAAGTTTTTTCTCTCAAGGCTCTTGCGCAAAGCCCAAAAGGCGGGTATCATATCACTGTACGCAGAGTAGAGGCCTGCGCGTAAAGTGCCGCCCTGACGGGGAGTTGCAGGGCGGACGAAAAGCATCCGCTTGCGGTGCAGGCTTCGCATACCGCTGCTGCATGAACAAGAACGCGCGGCGCCGGCCGCACCGGGCAAGGCGCTGCCGTGCCCGGCGCACCCGCCCTTCCGCCTTCTTTTTGTGCGGCAACACGCGCAAAAAGGAGGTTTTTTGTATGCAGAAATTTGTTCAGCCGTTCTTCGCCCGCATGCGGGCCTCAGCCCGCGAGGTGCGGCGCATCTCCAGCATGACGGGCGCCGCCATGCTGGCGGCGCTGGCCGTGGTGCTGGACAGGTTCACCTGGCAGGTGGGCCCCATGCTGGAGATTGGCGTTTCTTTTCTTGCGGTGGGCGTCTCCGGCTTTTTATACGGGCCATGGCTGGCCGGGCTGGCCGGCGTCGTCATTGACATCCTCGGGTATTTTCTGCGGCCAAACGGAGACTTTTTCTTCGGCTTTGTACTGAATGAGTTTCTTCTGGGCTTTATTTACGGCTGCTGGCTCTACCGCCGCCGGGTGACGCTGGCGCGCACATTCGGCGCCTGCCTGACGGCAGTGCTGGTGCTGAATTTGTGCCTGACGCCGCTTTGGCTGCACATCATGTACGGCAACGCCTTCGTTCTTTCCGCCGGCCGGCTTTTGAAAAACATCGTCAAGCTGCCGGTGGACACCGGGCTGCTGTATGCGCTGCTGCGTTTGGCGGAAACGCGCCTTGTGCCGCAGCTCCGCCGCCGGTGACAAAGGGCGGCAGCACATATGCAGCGCCCTGCGGCTGCCTCCGCGGGGCGCTTTCTTAACTTCGCAGCGCTAATTACCCTGTGAAGGGTATATGCGCGCGGCATGGAAGAGACAGGCCCCGCCGGGCACATGGGCACGGGAAAACGCCGTTTTCCTGCGCCGGCGTGCCTTTTCCCCCGCCTTTTCCCTCTTTTTTCCCTGTGCCTGCCGTTTTGCCGCGCCTTTTACACCGCACGGCGGCAGGCAGCATACCATGGGGCAAAGGAGGCATGCAGCATGCTTACAAACGATTCTTTTGAAACCTTATCTGTCAGCCCGGCCTACCCCGGGCACCTTCTCACCACGGGCTCGAACAGCAGCGAGGTGGCGCGCATCCAGACGTACCTGAACGCCCTGCGCGTGGATAACCCGAACATCTCTGCCCTGACGGTAGACGGCAAGTTCGGCCAGAACACCAAAATTGCCGTTCAGGTATTCCAGTATACACACAGCCTGGCGTCAGACGGTATCGTAGGCGGCGCCACATGGAACGCCATTATCAGCGCCTACAACGCCCGGTTTTCCGGCAGTGCCGACACTTACCCCGGCATCACACTGCGCCCGGGCGCGCGCAGCCAGGACGTGGGCCATATGCAAACGCGCCTGAACGAGCTTTCCAAGCTGTACACGGCCATCAGCAGCCAGACGGCGGATTCCGCCTACGGCCAGAACATGTCTGCCGCGGCACGCCTGTTCCAGCGCCAGTTCGGCCTGGCCGCCGACGGCCTTGTGGGAAAAGACACCTGGGCGAAGGTGGTGGAAGTGCACAGCGCCGCGCAGCAGGGCGCTCCCACACGCGTTTCGCCTGCCTATGCGGGCACAGCCCTGCGCACAGGCTCTTCCGGCGATGATGTGCGCATTGCACAGAGCTATCTGAACAAAGCCCTCGGCGCCGGGCTCAATGTGGACGGCAGGTTCGGCGCCAGCACAAGGCAGGCCGCCGAAGCCTTTCAGGCCAGAGAGAGCCTCTCCATCGACGGCGTCATCGGCCGTGCCACCTGGGACAAACTGGTGCTGGCGTTCAACGCTGCGCTTTAACCCTTCCTGCGCAAAAAGCCGCCTGTGCAGCGCACAGGCGGCTTTTCCGCATGGCCTGGGCCTCACTCGGCCAACAGGGCGGCCTTACAGGCGGCAAGGTTTTCTTTGTCTTGCTGCGGCAGCTCCGGGTATTCGGGTGCACACGCCTCCAGCGTCTGCAGCACCACCTCGCTTACCAGGTAACGCGTGTACCATTTGCGGTCTGCCGGAAGAACGAACCACGGGCTGTGCGGCGTGGCGGTGGCGTTGATGGCCTTCTCGTACAGCTTTTGATATTCGTCCCAGTGCTCGCGCTCTTTCAGGTCACTGGAAGAAAACTTCCAATTCTTTTCCTCATCGTCGATGCGCTCCAGAAATCGCTTTTTCTGCTCTTCCTTCGAGACATTTAGAAACATTTTCACCACGCGGTAACCATTTTCGTACAGGTATTCTTCAAAATTGCGTATCTGTTCATACCGTTTTTCAAAGAAGTGCCCGTCGTGCAGGCACCGCTTTGCAAGGCGGTATGTGTTTTGCAGCCCGTGCACCTGCACCACCAGTACATCCTCGTAATGCGAACGGTTGAAAATGGCTATCTTGCCGCGCGGCGGCAGCGCGCGCACAGCGCGCCACAAGTAGTCGTGCGCCAGCTCCTCCTGCGAGGGCTGCTTGAAGCTCACCACATCCACACCCTGCGGGTTCAGGCTGGCCATGGCATGCTTGATGGTGCTGTCCTTTCCTGCGGCATCCATAGCCTGCAGCACAAACACCACACCCTCGCGGCCGTCTGCATACAGCTTTTCCTGCCAGCGGGCTATTTTGGCAAGGTTCTCCTGCGTTTTGGCCAGCACCGCCGGTTTATCCGCCTTGCGCACGCCGTCGGCCCTGCCATCAGTCGGCATCTCCTTCAGCCGCAGCGGCCTCTTTCCTGTAAATTCATACTGTGAAACGGCCATGCCGCCGCCCCCTTTCTGTCTTTCTATCAGTATAGCACACAGGCGGGCAAAAAACACCGGCGGCCTTGTTTGAAAAACGCATGCCTTACATACCGTGAAGAACAGCAGGGCGCTGCCAGTGCACAGGAACGGCTTGTGCTGTGAGCGAAAAAGCCGGCAGACCGCTTTACCAGCACACCGAACGCCGCACAGCCCCATTTTATACAAAACACCCCCGGGGCCCGCCGGGGGTGTTTTGTCTCTGTGCCGCTCATGAGGCCCACATTCACAGCGCGGGCTCCAGCTTCGCCTCCACCGTACCCTCTGCGCCGTACAGCGGCTGGGGCCGGGCAGGCGCAGGGGCCTGCAGGCGCTCTTTGGCCACGCTGAGCATCAGGCGGATGCGGTTCTCCTGATTCACGCGCGTGGCGCTGGGGTCATAGTCGATGGGCGTGATGTTGGCCGAGGGGTACAGGGTGCGTATTTTATTGATCATGCCTTTGCCGCTGATGTGGTTCGGCAGGCAGCCGAAGGGCTGCGCGCACACAATGTTTTCAAAACCGGCGTGCACCAGCTCTACCATTTCGGCGGTCAAAAGCCAGCCCTCGCCCATCTTTACACCATAGCTGATAATGCCCTGGGCCATTTTTTTCATTTTTTCAAAGGGCATGGGGGCGTGGAATTGCGGATACCTTGCAATGGCCGCCAGCATCATCTCCTCGCGCGTGTCCAGGAAATCCTGTATCACGCCTGCCGCGCGGGCCAGCCATGTGTCACCGCCGTAAAGCCTTGCGGTCTCGCGCATATTTTCCACGCAGTACTGCACAAAGCCCATCAGGCCGGGCACATTCACCTCACATCCCTCGCCGGCCAGAAACGCCTCCAGCCCATTGTTGCCAAGGGCTGCATATTTCACATAAATCTCGCCCACAACGCCCACCTTCACACGCGGGCACCAGTGCACGGGCACAGCGGCAAAATCTGCCGCAATAGCCGCAAAGTTGCGGCGCATATCCCGCTTTGTGACACCGCGCCTGTCGTCATACTGGGCAGCCAGCACGCGCAGCCAGCGCGCCACCACGGCATCGGCCGCGCCGGGCGTTTGCTCGTAGGGGCGCACCTGGTTCGCAAGGCACATCAGCTCGTCGCCGTAGAACACGGCGGACACCACCTTGCGCAGCAGCGGCACAGTAAGGGAAAAGCCGCTGTCCTTTTCAAGGCCGGAAAAGTTCAGGCTGGCCACGGGCACATTGCCGAAGCCCGCTTTCATAAGCGCCTTGCGCAAAAGGTGGATATAATTCGAGGCGCGGCAGCCGCCGCCCGTCTGTGTGATGAGCAGGGCCGTGTGCTGCAAATCGTATTTGCCGCTTTTCAGCGCGCAGATAAACTGCCCAATCACCAAAAGCGCCGGATAACAGGTGTCGTTGTGCACATATTTCAAACCCTCCTGCGCAATTTCAGGGCCGGTGGTGGTGAGCACCTCGGCCTGGTAGCCTTCGTCCACAAGGGCCTCGCGCAGCAGTGTCCAGTGAATAGGCAGCATGTTGGGAATGAGTATTTTGTGGGTGCGCTTCATCTCTTTTGTAAATTTCGGGTATGCCGGAAGCTGTTGTTCCATAAAAAGGGGTACCTCCTTGGGTGCGGCGGCCTTATTGCTCCAGTGCGGCAAACAGGCTGCGCAGGCGGATATTCACAGTGCCGAGGTTCGTTATCTCGTCTATCTTCAGCTGCGTATACAGCTTGCCCTCACGCTGCAGTATCTCGCGCGTTTCATCCGTGGTGATGGCATCCACGCCGCACCCGAAGCTCACCAGCTGGACAAGGTCCATATCCGGCTGGTCTGCAATATACTTCGCGGCGGCATACAGACGGGCGTGATAGGTCCACTGGTTCAGAACGCGCGTGTCGAATTTCTGCACAAGATGCGAGATGCTGTCCTCCGTAATCACGGCGGCCCCGTGCGAGCAGATGAGCTTGTCAATGCCGTGGTTGATCTCCGGGTCTGCATGATAGGGGCGGCCCGCCAGAACAATAATGCGCCGCCCGGCCCTGCGCGCCTCGGCAATAATCTCGGCGCCGCGCCTGCGCACGGCGGCCATATGGGCGGCGTACGCCTCATAGGCAGCCGCTGCCGCGGCCTCCACCTCGGCCAGCGTGATGTCCGGCCAGTATCTGCGCAGCACAGCAGCCATCTTTTTCGGAAAGGCGCGGCGGTTATGCGGGCCCGCAAAATCATAGATAAAAGTCTTTCCCTCAAGCTCGGGGCAGTTCGCGGCCAGCACCTCCGGGTAATAGGCCACCACCGGGCAGTTGTAGTGGTTGTCGCCCAGCCCCTCGTTGAAGTTGTAGCTCATGCAGGGATAAAAAATAGCGTCCACATCCGGCATTTCAGCCAGTTCCTTCACATGGCCGTGCGCCAGCTTCGCAGGGTAGCACACCGTGTCTGACGGGATGGTGGCCTGCCCTGCCAGATAAGTGGCACGGGTAGAGAACGCGCTGCGGCGCACCCGGAAGCCCAGCTTTGTGAACAGCGTGTGCCAGAAGGGGAACAATTCGTAAAAGCTCAGGCACATGGGCATGCCCACCGTTCCGCGCGTGCCCTCGCCCTCGCCGTACTGCTCCAGAAGCGAGAGCTTGTAGGCGTACAGGTTCAGCGGGTCGTCGCCGGTGCGGTGCGTAATGGGCCTGTCGCACCGGTTGCCGGAAATGAACCGGCGCCCGCCCGGGAAGGTGTTCACCGTGAGCTGGCAGTGGTTGCCGCACAGCCCGCACTTTACGCTTTTTGCCTGCTGGGTGAACGCCTCCAGCTCCTCTTGTGAAAGCAGCCCGCTTTTTTCTTTCGCATGCGCGCGGCCGTACAGCGCCGCGCCGAAGGCGCCCATCAGCCCGGCGATGGAGGGCCGTATGACGTTCACGCCCATCTCCTGCTCAAAGGCGCGCAGCACGGCTTCGTTGTAAAACGTGCCGCCCTGCACCACAATATTGCGGCCCAGCTCGTCCGGGCTGCCCGCGCGTATTACCTTGTACAGCGCGTTTTTCACCACGCTGATGGAAAGGCCCGCCGAAATGTTCTCAATGGATGCGCCGTCCTTCTGCGCCTGCTTCACGCTGGAATTCATGAACACTGTGCAGCGGCTGCCAAGGTCTACCGGCTTGTCGGCAAACAGGCCCAGCTTTGCAAAATCCGGCACCGAATAGCCCAGCGCCTCGGCAAACGTCTGCAAAAAGCTGCCGCAGCCGGAAGAGCACGCCTCGTTCAGAAAAATGTCGCTGATGGCGCCGTTTTCGGCCTTGAAGCATTTCATATCCTGCCCGCCGATGTCGATGACAAAATCAACCTCCGGCAGAAAATGGCGCGCAGCCGCGAAGTGCGCCACGGTCTCCACCACGCCGAAATCTGCGCCGAACGCCGTTTTCACAAGCTCCTCGCCATAGCCGGTGGCCGTGGCGCTGGCCACGCGGGCGCCGGGGCAGCTTGCGTATATCTCCTGCAGGAAACGGCGGATGATGGGCACCGGGTTGCCGGAGTTCGGCTCGTAGCTGGTATATACGATATTGGCCTTCTCGTCGATGGCGACGGCCTTCACCGTGGTGCTGCCCGCATCGATACCGATGTGGATGGCGCCGCAGTCCGGCGTGTACTCGATGTGCGGCACATCCGCCAGGGCGTGCCGCGCACGGAAATCCTCATATTCGCGCTGGTTTTTGAACAGCGGCGCGTGGAAGGCATATTTCGCCGTGGCGGAATATTCGCGCAGGCGGGCCGTCACGTCCGCCAGCGTCACCTCGCCCTGTGCATACAGCGCGGCGCCCAGCGCCACATAGTACAGGCTGTTTTCCGGGCAGGCACCCTGTGTGCCGAGGGCTTTGTCGAAGCTGCGGCGCAGCTCAGACAAAAACGTCAGCGGGCCGCCCAAATACAGCACCCTGCCGCGGATGGGCCGTCCCTGTGCAAGGCCGGCGATGGTCTGGTTCACCACGGCGCCGAAAATACTCAGCGCAACGTCGTTTTTGCTGGCCCCCTGATTCAAAAGCGGCTGCACGTCGCTTTTGGCGAACACGCCGCAGCGGCTGGCGATGGTATAGGTCTTCTGCGCCGTTTTTGCCGCCTCGTTCATCTCGGCGGGCGTCAAATGCAGAAGGGTGGCCATCTGGTCGATAAATGCGCCCGTGCCTCCCGCACAGGAGCCGTTCATGCGCACCTCTGTGCCGTTCGTGAGAAATAATATTTTCGCGTCCTCGCCGCCAAGCTCAATGACGACGTCTGTGCCGGGCATATAGCGGTTTGCCGCAATGCGGGTGGCATATACCTCCTGCACAAAGGGGATGCCGCAACTTTCGGCAAAACCCATGCCCGCAGAGCCGGACAAGGCAAGGCGTGCTGCGGCGCCCTTCACAAACGCCTCGTCGGCGTGCGACAGCACTTCGGCCGCTTTTTCCACAATGTGAGAGTAGTGGCGCTCGTATGTGTGATACAGCAGGTTCTGCTGTTCGTCCAGCACCACGCATTTGATCGTGGTGCTGCCGATGTCGAGACCGATATGATACAAAATTTCGCTCCTTCAAAAAATGGGAAGGCCTGCCGCAGTCTTCGGGCACGGGCGCGTTGCCCATGCCCTGTGCCGGTTTGGCGGCGAGGCCTGTCGTGAAAACGCAAATATACGAATAGTATAATGGTTTTGTTAAGAAAAATCAATGTTTTGCCCGCCTGACGCACACGGCGGCAGGCCGACAAATACCGCATCATGCGCGCGCATACATCTGAAAACAGGAAGGGAGGCACCAGCATTTGGAAGTGATAAAACACGGCACTCTGCGGCGCTTGGCCGCCCCGGCCTGTATGCTGGCGCTGGCGGCCGGCGCCGCAGTATGCGGCGCCGCAGCCTACGGCCCGGGCTTCTGGCCCGGCGCGGCCGTTTGGGCGGGCGGGTTCACTGCCTCGCCCGGCGCAGGGATGAAGGCGGCACAGGCGCTGGCGGACGCCGCACAACAAGCACAGCCCGCGCAGGGCGCAGCACAGGAAAAGCCGTCTTCTTCCGGCGCGGCGCAAAGCGTGGGTTCGGCCGGGGCCGGCCAGCAGGCCGAACAGATGCCTGCCACAGAAGATACGGCAAACGCAGAAAGCAGTGCGCAAAGCGCCCCTCAGCTTGCGGTGGACGAGTTCGACGTGCCGCAGGGTGAGATTCCCGAGGGCATGCTGCCGCTTATTTACAAATTCTACCCACAGGGCACCGGCAGCGGATACATCCCCTGCGGGAACGCCACCATCCGCAACGCCACCGAGCTGCCGGACAGCGAAGTGGCCGCAGAGGTGAACGGGCCGCTGCCGTTTTCTGTCGAGCTGGACAGCAGCCAGCCGCAGGTGCTCATCATGCACACACATGCCACTGAAACCTATGAGCTGGCGGAAAAGAACTGGTGTGACCCAAACTTCTCTGCCCGCAGCACTGACAATTCCCGCAATATGATCGCCGTAGGCGCTGAAATGGCCCGTGTGCTGAACGAGGCCGGCATCAACACCATTCAGGACACCACACTGCACGATTATCCCAGCTATAACGGCTCGTATGAAAAAAGCAACGCCACCGTGCGCAGCTATCTGGAACAATACCCCTCCATCAAGGTCGTGCTGGACGTGCACCGGGACGCCATTCAAACGCAGGATGGCACACGCTATGCCCCTGCGGCAAATATCAACGGCATGCGCGCCGCACAGGTGATGATCATCTGCGGGGCGGATGTGGATGGCAACCTGCCCAATTTTAAACAGAACCTGCGCTTTGCGGCGCGCTGGCAGGCTGAAATGGCCCAGCTTTACCCCGGCCTTGCCCGCCCTGTATTGTTTGATTACCGATATTATAATCAGGACCTCACCACAGGCAGCCTGCTTATCGAGATGGGCGGCCACGCCAACACGCTGGAAGAGGCCAAATATTCCGCGCGCCTTGTGGGCGACGCACTGGCGAAGCTGTTCCGGGAGGGCTGACGCCCGCCCCCCCCCCGGCGCCAGAACAGAAAGCGGGCCCCGGCTTCCTCCGGGACCCGCCTTTTGCCTGCACATCACGCGCCAAGGCCGAGCCATGTCTGGAATTTGGGCACATAGCCCATCACGAAAATAATGAGGATAAGCGCAGGCAGCGCATAAGTGAGGTAGCCGCGCGCCCATTTGGGAAACTTGAGGCCCTGGCCGACATCCGCCTCGGCAATGAAATTATTCCAGCCCCAGCCTCCTTTGGAGACACAGAATACGAGGTACAAAAGCGACCCCAGCGGCAGAAGGTTATTGGAGACGATGAAATCCTCCAAATCCTGCACATTGCCGATGCCGGGCACGGAAAAGCTGCTGAGCACGTTGAAGCCCAGCGCGCACGGCAGCGAAAGCAGCGTGACGGCCACGGCGTTCACCGCCACGGCCTTTTTGCGTGCCCAGCCCCAGTTATCCATACAGAAGCTGATGATGTTTTCAAATACGGCAATGATGGTGGAAAGCGCCGTAAAGCTCATGAACAGAAAGAACAGCGTGCCCCACACGCGGCTGCCGGGCATCTGCTCGAACACGCTGGGCAGCGTGATGAACACCAGCTTGGGGCCCTCGCCGGGGTCCACCCCAAAGGCAAAGCATGCCGGGAAGATGATAAGCCCGGTAAGCAGGGCCACGGTGGTGTCCAGCACGCCGATATTGACGGCCTCGCCGGTGAGGCTGCGCTCCTTGCCGATATATGAGCCGAAAATAGCCATGGCGCTGATGCCGAGGCTGAGCGTGAAGAACGCCTGCCCCATGGCGGCATACACGGCCTCCCCAAAATTGGCCCATTTTTCCGCCGCAGTGGCGCCGTGGAACATCTTTCCAAAATCGGGTACAAGGTAAAACTCAAGGCCCTCAGAAGCGCCCGGCAGCGTGACGCTGCGCACACACAGCGCCACCAGAATGACGAACAGGCACGCCATCATCACCTTGGTGATGCGCTCTACCCCTTTCTGCAGGCCAAGGCTGCATACGAAAAAGCCCAGCACCACCACGGCCAGCATCCAGCCAATCATCTCGCCGGGGTTGGCCAGCATGGCGTCAAACACGCCGGAGACACCCGCACTGTCCAGCCCGGTAAAGGCGCCTGCCGCGCTTTTCACTGTGTAAGAAAGCATCCACCCGCCCACAGTGGTGTAAAACATCATCAAAAGGTAGCAGCCGCCAAAGCCCCACCATTTGAAATGACGCCATTTTGTGCCCGGGGCCAGCGTCTCAAAGCTTTTTGCACAGCTTTTCTGGCTGGCGCGGCCCACGGCAAACTCCATTACCATCACCGGCAGGCCCAAAACCACCAGAAATACCAGATACAGCAAAACAAAGGCTGCGCCGCCGTATTTGCCTGTGATATAAGGAAAGCGCCACACATTGCCAAGGCCGATGGCGCACCCCGCGCTGATGAGCAAAAAGCCCAGGCGCGAGGCAAATTTTTCACGCTGCTGCACAAGGATACCCCCTGAAGGCACCCGCAAAGCCGCATGCCGGCGCCCAGTATTTACCGCTTCAGCATAGCAAAAACCGGGCTGTACGTCAACTGTGCGCCCCGGCGCAGGGCGTTCTGCCCCAGAGGGCCCGGTGCCGCCGGGCCTCTCAGCCGCCCGTCAGATGCTCAATCAGAATCTTTGTGCCAATAGCCACCAGAATCAGCCCGCCGCAAAGCTGCGCCCGCGCGCCCAGCAGAAGCCCGAACCTGCGGCCCAGCGCATGCCCCGCAAGGCAGCAGGCAAAGGTGACACAGCAGATAAAACCGGCAGCCTGCCAGATATTTACACTGAGCGCCGCAAAACTGACACCTACGGCCAAAGCATCGATGCTGGTGGCAAGCGCCTGCATCATCATCATTTTAGGGCCGAACTGCCGCCCTGCCGGGCACACTGCGCCCTCCCGCCTTGTGCGGCGTATATCCTGCGCGGCCTCCCACAGCATGCTGCCGCCAATAAAGCCCAGCAGCACAAAGGCTACCCAGTGGTCCACCGCGCCGATCCATTGGGCAAACACGCGCCCCAGAAAATAGCCCGCCAGCGGCATCAGCCCCTGAAAAATGCCAAAACTGGCGCTTGCCGCCACCGCCTGCCTGCGTGTGAACTGCGCAAAGCACATGCTGTTCGTCACAGACACCGCAAAGGCATCCATGGAAAGGCCCAGCGCCAGCAAAAACAACGTCCAGATGGTCATAGCTTCCTCCTCCGCAAAAAGGGCGGCCTTTTCACGGCCCCCAAATAAAAACCGCGGGCAGCACAAAAGCTGCCCGCGGGTCTTGTCACATCAAGCAAAGCCAGGCGCACGGCGCCAGCGTGTTGACTTTGCACGCCGGCCGCACCGGCGCGGACTACTCCCCCACAGGAGTATATGCACCAGTGTATCAGGCACAGCATTGGTTAGTCAATGCTAATTAATTGAAAATTTTCTTTGCGCCTACAAAGCGCGGAACCCCTTGCCGATGGTCTCGGAGGAATTCACGATGGTAATAAAGGCCTTAGGGTCCGCCCGGCGGATGAAATTGCGCAGCAAAACAGCTTCCCGCCGCTTGAGCACCGTGGTGATGACGTGCTCCTCCCGGCCGGTATAGGCGCCGCGCGCGTCGTAGATAGTGGCGCCGCGGTGCAGGCTGTCGCGGATAAAGGCGGTGATGCGCTCCGGCGAGGAGGAGACGATGGTCACCTTCTTGCGCACATTGATGCCCTCGATAACGCCGTCCACTACAAACGCCTTTGCCAGCAGGCCCAGCACACAGTAAAGGCCTGTGCGTACGCCGTACAGCCCACCTGCAAACAGGGCGATGAAAAAATCGGACGCAAACAGCGCCTTGCCTATCTCAAGGCTCGTTCTCTTTGAAAGGATCATGGCCAAAATATCCGTGCCGCCGCTGGAGGCGCCGATGTTGAACACAATGGCGCTGCCCGCCGCAGGCAGAAGCACCGCATAGCACAGCTCCAGAAACGTGTCGTCCGTAAAAGGCGCAGGCATGGGGTAGACGCGCTCCAATATCCATACATAAAAAGAGAGCGCAAACGAAGAATAAATGGTAGCGCCCATCGTCTTCGGCCCCAGAAACACAAGCCCCAGCGCCACCAGCACGGCGTTGATGATGAACATGAACGTGCCCACGTCCATATGAGGCAGCAGTGTAGCCGCCAGAATGGAGATGCCCGAAGTGCCGCCCATGGCAAAATGGTTGGGCGATTTGAAAAAGTGGATGCCCGCAGCCAGCAGGATGAGCCCGGCGTTCAAAAGTAGAAAATAAGCGAGGTATTCTTTGGTGAGAAACTTTTTGTGCTGTTTCATCTTGGGCTTTCCCTCATTCTGTGATATACTGTTTACGGATATTGAAAACTTGAAAACGTGTGCTGCGGCTTAGATTGTAACACAATGCCTGCGAAAAGAAAACCCGCGTTTTCACCGGAACAGGAAGGTTTCATGCAATTCAGTGAACTTGGGCTTTGCTCCCCCATTCTGCGCGCCGCAGCCGAGGCCGGCTACACCCAGCCTTCGCCCATTCAGGAAAAGGCCATAGGGCCGGTGCTGGCAGGGCGCGACGTGCTGGGCTGTGCCCAGACAGGCACGGGCAAAACGGCGGCCTTCGCCATGCCCATTCTGGACAGGCTGGCCCGAAGCGGCACAAAGGGCTACATCCGCGCGCTGGTGCTTACGCCCACGCGCGAGCTTGCCTTGCAGATAGACGAAAGCTTCGCCGCCTATGGCTGCGGCCTGCCGCTGCGCCACCTTGTGATTTTCGGCGGCGTGGGCCAGGGCCCGCAGGTAGCAGCCCTGCACAAGGGCGTGGATATCCTGACCGCCACGCCCGGCCGCCTGAACGACCTTGCAGCCCAGGGGCATATCGACCTCTCCCGACTGGAGGTCTTTGTGCTGGACGAGGCCGACCGCATGCTGGACATGGGTTTTGTGCACGATGTAAAGCGCGTGGTGGCGCGCTTGCCGCAGAAAAGGCAGACGCTTTTGTTCAGCGCCACCATGCCGGCAGAGATACGCGCCCTGGCGCAAAGCCTTCTGCACAGCCCGGTGTATGCGCAGGCCGCGCCGCCCGCCACCACAGTGGAGGCGATAGAGCAGTGTGTGTGCTTTGTGGACAAGGGCAACAAAAAGCACCTGCTGGCCCGGCTTCTGCGCGAGCCCGAGGTGGACAGCGCGCTTGTGTTCACACGCACCAAGCACGGCGCGAACCGCGTGGTGAAAGAGCTTGCGGCCGCCGGGATGGAGGCCATGGCCATCCACGGCAACAAAAGCCAGACGGCGCGCCAGCAGGCGCTGGGGCGCTTCAAGGCGGGCGAGCTGCGCGTGCTGGTGGCCACCGATATCGCCGCGCGCGGCATTGACGTAAGCGGGCTTTCCCATGTGTTCAACTACGACCTTCCCAACGTGCCGGAGACGTATGTGCACCGTATCGGGCGCACGGGCCGAGCGGGGAAAAGCGGCTGTGCCGTCAGCTTTTGCTGTGAGGACGAGCTTGCGTACCTTGCCGATATTGAAAAATTGATAAAACGCACCATACCTGTGCGCGCCCACGCCTGGCCCGCACAGTTTGGCGCACCTGTGCGCGGCATGCAGGCCGCGCCGGGCGGGCAAAAAACAGAACAGGAGAAAACAGTCATGGAAGAGAAGGAAAAAATGCTGCCGGGCACCCCGCAAAGCGAGGGCCCGGCCAAACGCCGGCGCCGCCGCGGCGGGCGCAGGCATAACCGCGGCAAAAAGGCCGCTGAAGCGCAGGCCGCGGCGCCTGTGACGCCCGCCGCCCCTGCGGCGTCAAAGCCGGGCCCGGCCAAGGCCGAAAGAAAAAAAGAGTCGCGGCCCCAGCCTCACACACGGCGCGAAGGGGCGGTGCGCTGTCAAAGCGCCGCACCGGAGGTGGACGACAGCATCCAGCTTATCAGCCGCAGGCCGCCGGCGCAGAAATTTTCCAGCTTTGAAGAGTATATGAAGGCCCACGGCGCCGCCGGGCCGGATTCCGGGGAGGAGGGCCCCTCTTCCCAGCCGTAAAAACAGCATTTCTGCCGCTGTTTTTTTGCAAAACATCTTGCCAGCGCAAAAATTTTCGTGTATAACTGATTACAAATCGCAATTGATACTTTTTTCACGAAGGAGGGCACGGCGCTATGGGTGCGCTTTTGGCAAAAGAAAATATCTGGTATGTGGGCACGCAGGACCCAAACCTGCGTGTGTTCGACATCATCATGCATTCCGACTGGGGAACCAGCTATAACGCATATCTTGTGAAGGGCAGCGAAAAGACCGCCCTGTTTGAAACCAGCAAGCTGGAGTTTTTCGATGAATTCCTTGCAAATGTGCGCGAAGTGTGCGACCCGGCCAGCATCGATTACATTGTGGTGGACCACACCGAGCCCGACCACACCGGCAGTATGGAAAAGCTGCTGGAGCTGGCGCCAAACGCCACTGTGCTGGGCAGCGCCACGGCGCTGAACTTTCTGAAACAGATTGTGAACCATGATTTTACCTGCCGTGCCGTGACGGAAAAGGATACGGTAGACCTTGGCGGCATGACGCTGCATTTTCTCAGCGTGCCGTTTCTGCACTGGCCGGACAGCATGTATACCTACATTCCCGAGGCGAAGGCGCTGTTCACCTGCGACAGCTTCGGCTGCCATTATGCGGACAGCCGTGTATTCAACGACTTGATTGAGGGTGATTTCACCCAGGCGTACAAGTACTACTTCGACTGCATCATCGGCCCGTTCAAGCGTCCGTACATGGTAAACGCGCTGGAAAAAATCAAAGGGCTGGATATCGAGTTCGTGGGTAACGGGCACGGGCCCGTGCTGCGCAGCGATGTGCAGAAATACTTTGATATGTATGCGCAGTGGTGCCAGGTGCCCGTGCGTGAAACAAAGCGCATCACCATTGCCTATGTATCGGCCTACGGGTATACCCGCATGCTGGCTCAGGCCATTGCGCAGGGCGCAGGCGCAGAGGGCTGTGAGGTGCAGATGTTCGACCTTGTCACAGATGACAAGGCAGCCGCTGCCGCCGCCGTGGAAGATGCAGACGGCTTTTTGCTGGGCAGCCCCACTCTGGTGGGCGATGCGCTGCCTCCTGTCTATGAAATGCTGCTGGGGCTGAACCCCATCATTCACAAGGGCAAATTTGCGGGGGCCTTCGGTTCCTACGGGTGGAGCGGCGAGGCCGTGCCGAACCTTGTGGCGCGCATGCAGCAGCTGAAGCTGTCCCTTCCCGCCGAGGGCCTGCGCGTGCGTTTCAAGCCCACCGAACAGGACCTTACCGCTGCAAAAGAGTATGGCGCCGCGTTTGCAAGGGCCGTAAAAGGGGAAAGCTGACTGCATGGTACCGACGCGCATGGCAATTTGTACGATGCGCTTTGGATAGCCCGGCCCGCCGGGCAGAATATACCGGAACAGAAAGGAGAGACCACTATGGCGAAATGGGTATGCACCATCTGCGGCTATGAATGCGAGGGCGACACGCCCGAAGTGCCGTGCCCCGTGTGCGGCGCAGGGGAAGAAGCCTACGAAAAAGTGGAAGAGTGACCGGCTGTGAAGCCGGGGCCGGACGCCTGCGGGCGCCCGGCCTTTTTTATGCCGCTTTGCTCCGGCAGGGCGGCCTGCGGCGCGCACACTACAAAAATGTAAGGAAATTTTTTGAAATGAAAGCCGGGGGCATGGCGCTTTGCCGCGCGAATGTGGTAGTATCATGTCAGAGGGGTTCACCCGATACGGCCGCGGCAGATAGGCGCGGCACATGGCTGACAGAAAGGCGGCTGGGCAGATGAAAGCATTGAAAAGGATACTGGCATGGCTGTGCCTTGCCGTGGTGGCGGCCGGGCTGGCTGCGGCGGGCATCGTCGGCACACAGGGCTACCTGATGTACCGGGACGCGCTGAGCGAGATGCCGCTGGAAGAAAAGGTAGAGTCTGTGCGCGCGCAAGAGGGCTATGTGAAGCTAAGCGACCTCCCGCCCATTTACACGCAGGCTGTCGTGGCTGCAGAGGACAGGCGCTTTTACGAACACGGCGGCTTCGACGTCATCAGCACTGCCCGCGCCGTGCTGGCAAACCTGCGCACCGGCACGCTGGCGGAGGGCGGCTCTACCCTGACGCAGCAGCTTGCAAAGAACCTTTATTTCACGCAGGAAAAAAAGTTTACCCGCAAGGCCGCCGAGCTGTTCATGGCCTGGGCTCTGGAGCGGGAATATACAAAGGATGAAATTTTAGAGCTGTACATCAATGTCATTTATTATGGGGACGGCTGCACCGGCATTACTGCCGCGGCACAGCACTACTTCGGCAAAAGCCCCTCTGAGCTGACAGACTATGAGTGCACTCTGCTGGCAGGCGTGCCCAATGCGCCCAGCATATATGCCCCCACGGCAAACCCGGAGCTGTGCGCCCAGCGCCAGAGCTGGGTGCTGGACGGCATGGTGGACGCCGGATACCTGAGCGAGGCTCAGGCGGCCGCCGTGCTGGAAGAGGGTGAGGCGCTGGCAGCCTGAGCTGCACGCCGCATACAGAAGGCATAAGCGTGCCGCCGCAGCCAGGGCTGGCTGCGGCGGCATGCTTATCCTTACGCTTAGGACGTGAGAAACGAAAGCTCGCCTACGCTGAAGGCAGGCTGCAGCGCCTTGTTGACGGCAAGCGAAAGCAGGCTGGCCGCCCGGCGGATGATGGCGTCAATGTCTTTGGGCGTCACCACCAGCGCACGGGCACCGCTGTCCATCTCCATCACGGTGGGCACGCCCAGCGCCACCACCTGCGTGCCTAGGCTTTGCCGGGTGAGGGCGGGGGCGTTGTGTGGCGTCAGCCCTGCAGTAGAAATCTGCACGCTGGCGCCCAGCCTGCGGGAGGACGCCGTACACAGGCTGTCTACACACAGCACGGCGGCGGGCTTCAGCCTGGCGGCAAGACTTTGCAGAAGCTCTGCCGTGGCAAGGCCGGTGGTGGCCTCTACACCGGGCGCAAAGGCCGCCACAGGGCGCATGCGCAAATCCTGCGCTTCATCCCCTTCACACAGATGCCGTGTGACGAACACCTTGTCCGCCGTCTCAGGGCCCAGCGCGTCTGCCGTCACAGCGCGGTTGCCAATGCCCGCCACCAGCACAAGCCCCTCCTTGGGCAGCACAGAACGCAGCTGGCTGGCTACCGCCCACACATAGGCCTCGTTTTTATCGTCTATGGTAGAAAAGCGCGGCATATCCAGCGTGATATAGCGCCCCTTTGCGCGGCGCAGGCCCTCGCGTTCTATGTCTACGCGCACCAGCCCAATGCCGCTGGCCGTCGCCGTGTGCACCCGCACACCGCGGGGCACTTCCCCCTTCTGCGGCGGATACAGCTCTGCCGCGATATCGGTATAAATCGCCATTGCACACAGGCTCCTCGTATAACAGATTTACGGTTTGGATATAGAGGGAACCGCATGACCCCACTTGTTCTCCCATAAGCCGTGTGGGATAATATAACCAGCCATTAGAGGCACGGACATTCTCCTTGAAGCAGGGCTTTTGCGAAAAGGAATTGCGCCTCCGTCTTTGCAGGCGGAGCAAGCGAACCGTGCAGCAAACAGGCGCTGCATGTCGAACAGGGCGTTCCGCAAAGCGGCATGAGGGCGCTTTGCCCATGAAACCATTTTTCCGTGCCGTGCCGGGCCACCGGGGTGCAAAGAAAGCGTTTTTTGCCGCCCTGCGGCAAAAAATTCCCCTTCTTTTTCGAAAAAGCCCTTGCAAGCGCGCCAAAAAGATGCTATTATAAAGTGCACTGTTATGGGTATTAAGGAGGTGGTACGATGCCTAACATCAAGTCTCAGAAAGACCGTGTCGTGCAGGCCAAGAAAGAGGCGATGCACAACAAAGCGATCAAGTCCAACCTGAAAACAGTCGTCAAGAAGGCAGACGCCGCCATTTCCGCCGGCGCCGCCGACAAGGACGAAAAGCTGAAAGCCGCCGTTGTCGCCATCGACAAGGCTGCTGCGAAGGGCGTTCTGCATAAGAACACTGCTTCCCGCAAGGTTGCACGCCTCGCCAAGGCCGCCAGCAAAGCTGCGAAATAAATTGGCCCGACAAAGCCGCTGCCCCATTGGGCGGCGGCTTTTCTGTTTTCTGCGGCCCGCGTGCAGAAAAGACGGGTGGGCATCAGCTTTGGTCGTGGCTTTTTCCCACAAGGCTCATCAGGAAGCCAGCCGTCAGGCTGGCCGTCACACCGCCCGCCGCAGCGCAGAAGCCGCCCGTCAGCGCGCCCAGAAGGCCGCTTTCGGCCACGGCATCCTCCACGCCCTGCGCAAGCAGATGCCCAAAGCCCAGCAGGGGCACCGTGGCACCGGCACCGGCAAACTCTGCCAGCGGGTCGTATAAGTCAAGGGCGCTCAGCACCACACCCGCCACCACAAAGCACACCAGCACGCGCGCAGGCGTGAGCTTTGTGAAATCAATGAGCAGCTGGCCTATCACGCAGAAGGCGCCGCCTATCACAAACGCCCATACATAGTTCATTCCGTTTCCTCCTTTGCACAGCGCAGCTCCACCAGATGCGCCACGCCGGGGATGCTTTCCCCCTGCAAAAATGTGGTCTGGCTCATCAGCGCGCCGGTAGAGAGGAACAGCACGCGCCGCAGCTTGCCCGCCTCCAGCCTGGGCAGCACATGGCAGCACAGCACGCTGGCCGAGCACCCCGCCCCCGAGCCGCCGGCCTGCACGTCCTGCGTGGCGCGGTCGAACACCAGAAGCCCGCAGTCCTGATGGTTGTGCAGCACAAGGCCGTCCCTTTCCAGAAGCTGCGCCAAAAGCTGGCTGCCCACGGCGCCGAGGTCGCCCGTATACACGGCGTCAAAGGCTGCGGGCGCCTCGCCCGTATCGGAAAAATAGCGGCGGATGGTCTCTGCCGCAGCGGGCGCCATGGCGGCGCCCATGTTGTTAATGTCCTTTACTTCCAAATCGCGCACGCGCCCGAACGTCACGGCAGATATGCACGCGCTGCCCTGCCCGCCCAAAATCACCGCGCCTGCGCCCGTCACCGTCCACTGGGCGGTGGGGGTGCGCTTGCCGCCGTAATCCAGCGGGGTGCGGAATTGCCGTTCTGCCGCACAGAAATGGCTGGACGAGAGCGCCGCCGCCGTCTGCATCATGCCGCCTGCCACCATGCAGGCCGCCAGCCCCAGCCCCTCGGCCATGGTGCTGCACGCGCCGTACAGGCCAAGGTACGGCGCATCCACATCTCGCATCAGATATGCCGAGGCTGTGCACTGGCACTGCAGGTCGCCCGCAAACACGGCGCACAGGTCTGCCGCCGTGGCCCCGGCGCGGTGCAGCGCCGTTTCCAGCGCGGTGCGCGCAAAGGTGCTTTCGGCCTTTTCCCAGGTTTTCTCACCGCACTGCGTCTCGGTGATGAGGGTGTCGAATTCCTTTGCCAGCGGGCCCTGCGCCTCGCGGCGGCCGCCTACGCTGCCATGCCCCGCCACGCGCGGCGGCGTTTCAAACAGGATGGTATCGCCCTTTCTCATTGCTTCAGCCTCCCAGCAGCGGGCGGACAGCCCAGTAGATAACGCCCCAGACCACGCTGGCCAGCATGCCGTACACGATGACGGGCCCCGCTATGATGAACATTTTTGCACCCACGCCTGTGACAAGGCCTTCGTTGCGGAATTCAATGGCGGGCGAAACCACTGCGTTGGCAAACCCCGTAATGGGCACCAGCGTGCCCGCGCCCGCTTTGGACGCCAGCTTCTGATACCAGCCCAGGGCGGTGGTGACGGCGCTGAGCGCCACCAGCGTGACGCTGGTGAGCGTGCCTGCGTCCGCCAAAGTATACCCCGCCTTCATATAGGCCCCGCGCAGCGCCTCGCCCAGCAGGCAGATGGCGCCGCCCACAAAAAATGCCCACAGGCAGTCCTTCACAAAACGCGAGGGCGGCGAGGCCTTTTTTGTCATCTGGTCATATGCTTTACTGTCCAGCTTCATGTGCACTTCCCCTTTGCAGGCGCACGGGCCGCAGGGCGGCGCCCCGTGCATGCCGGTTTTCCCACAGTGTTGGCAGAAAGCACATAAAATATGTGCGCCGCCCCGCTAAAAACCGCAGCCGGGCACAAAGGCAGCCGTTTTCCACATGCCGCCGCAGTCCGAAAGAAGAAATGCGCAGCCGGGCATAGGCCGCCCGGCAGGGCATCCGGCCAAATCACCGGCTAAGCTGGCGGCTTGCGCTTGCCCGTAAGGGCCTGTTACCGGCATTCGCTTCCAAGGCGCACGGGGTTTTATCCCGCTTGCATCACCTGCCCCGCAGTCCGCAAACGGATAGCCGCTGTTCTGACGAGGGCACCTCCGCCCCGACAGCCTGCTGCGGGTGGCCGGCTTTGCCCGACACCGCTTGTGGCCGGAAGAAAACGCTTTTTATGGGGCGCCGCCACCAACCCAGCCGACGGCTTTCTCAACCCCAAAAAGCGCCCCGGCAGGCATGGCGTTTGCCTGCCCGCCGGGGCGCAGAACACTGTTTTATTCCTTCACAAAGTCAAAGGCGTCCACGTCGAACAGGCCGCGGTCCGTCAGGCGCAGCGAGGGGATGACGGGCAGCGCCATAAAAGAAAGACTGATGAATGGGTCCACATGATAGGGGATGCCCATTTGCGCCGCCTTCTTCAGAATGGCGTTCGTTTCGTCGCGCGTGAGTTCCCATGGAGCCTCACTCATCAGGCCGCCTACCGGCAGGGCCAGCGCGCCCAGAATGCGCCCGCCCGCCGCAAGGGCATAGCCGCCGCCTGTCTTTTGCAGGTGGTTCACCGCCAGGGCGATGTCCTCGTCATTATCGCCCGCGGCAATGATATTGTGGCTGTCATGCGCCACGCTGGTGGCAATGGCCCCGCCGGTGATGCCGTAGCCCTTCAGCGGGCACACTGCAACGTTTCCGCTATGGCCGTGGCGCTCTACCACGCACAGCTTCGAATAGGTCTTGTCCGGCCGGAACAGGCCGTTCTCAGTCGGCACGGGCTCCACAGTGTGCTTTGTCACGATTTGATAGGGCACCATCTCAATAACGTGCGCTTTTCCCCGCACCGGCAGCGCCAGCTGCTGCGGCGTGACGGGGGCAAAATGCATGGTGTGGACGAGCGCATCCGGCGCGGGCACGCGCCGCGCGGCGGCAATGCGCTGCTCCGCAGGCACGCCGTCCTTGTATACGGCGTGCACATGCACCTGCTTCCAGTCGTCCAGAAGCACAATGTCCGCTTTGTAGCCCGGCGCAATGGCCCCCACCCCCTTCAGGCCGTATACCCGCGCGGCATTGAAGCTTGCCATGCAGACGGCGTCCACCACCGGCATGCCGAGCTGCACCGCCTGATGAACATTCCAGCGGATATGGCCCTCGCGGGCAATGTCATCCAGATGCTTGTCGTCCGTGCAGAACAAAAAGCGGTCTGTGGGCAGGCCCTCCTTCAGCAGGCCCTGCACAATGGCCGTCAGGTTTTTGGCCGCGCTGCCCTCGCGCACCAGAATGGCCAGCCCGGCGGCCAGCTTCTCCTTCGCCTCGGCAAAGGTGGTGCACTCGTGCTCTGTCTCGATGCCGGCAGCCGCGTATGCCGCCAGGGCCTTGCCGCAGAGCCCTGGCGCATGCCCGTCGATATGCTTGTGCTCAAACAGCGCCAGCTTATCGTAAATTTCGCCTGTGCCGGCCACCACGTCTGTATAGCACATCACCTCGCCCAGCCCCGCCACACGCGGGCCCATCTGTGCGAAAGGCGCCATGTCCTCCGCCGTAAAGGGCGCGCCGTTCGTCTCGAACGGCGTGGCGGGCACGCTGGAGGGAATCATCCAGTAAATATCCACCGGCAGGGCCTCGCTTGCCTTTAACAGCCATTCCACTGCCGGGGCGCCGCACACGTTCACAATTTCATGTGGGTCCGCCACCACGCTGGTGGTGCCGGAGGGCACTACGGCGCGCGCAAATTCATACGGCACCGCCATGGTAGATTCCACGTGGATGTGCGCGTCTATAAAGCCGGGGCACAGATACAGGCCCGTGCAGTCTATCTCCTCCTGCCCGCTGTACTGCCCCACGCCCGCAATGACGCCCGCCTCCACAGCCACGTCCGCCTGTTCCACCTGTTTTGTAAATACGTTCACCACATGCGCATTTTTGAATACGAGCTGCGCCTTTTTCCGTCCGGCCGCCGCCTCGATGACGCATTTTTCCACTGTGCAAACCACCTTTCCTGCCCTGCTGCCTTTTTTGCGCGCCGGGCGCGGCACCTTCTGCGCCTGCCGCACGGCCCCGCCATGGTATTGCAACCAGTATAACACCCCGCCCGCACCTTTGGCGAGAAAAATTTTTGTATTTTTTGTGTTGCCTCTTGACAAGATAAAAAAGTGTTGTAGAATAAACTTAGCACTCAAGATATAAGAGTGCTAAAACAATATTTGCAAGCGAAAGGGGGCGCGGTGATGGACGAGCGCAAACGCAAGGTGCTGCGCGCTGTAGTGGCCCTGTACGGGCTGGACGGCGAGCCGGTGGGCTCCGGCCTGCTGGCCGAGCATTTCGGCCGCGCCGTGTCCTCTGCAACGCTGCGCAACGAGATGGCCGCGCTTACAAAGCTCGGCCTGCTGGAGCAGCCGCATACCTCGGCCGGGCGCGTGCCCTCTGCGAAGGGCTACCGCTATTATATTGACAACCTGATGGATGCACCCACCCAGCTTTCCGCGCAGGATAAGCTGCATGCGCAGGCCATGTTCCGCGAAATGGATTTTGACCCCGAGCGCCTTGCCCAAAGCGCGGCGCGCGCTTTGAGCGACTGGACGGGCTACGCGGTGGTGGCCACCACGCCCAAAAGCGACGATATCTACATCGCCCACTTTGAGGTGATGCAGGTGGGGCGCTCTACCGCGGCAGTGCTGGCCGTCACCAGCGCAGGTGGGGTGCGCACGCGCACGGCGAAGCTGGATTTTGCGCTGGAGGCGGGAGAATGCGCCGCAATGGCTGCGGCACTGAACGAAAACCTCGCCTTCCGCAGCGCGGCCGACGTGGGCCAGGCGCAGATGCGCGCCGCAGCCGCAGCCCTTGGCGAGAACGGCGCGGTGTTTTACCCCGTGCTCAGCGCGGCCTACAAGCTTTTGAAGGAGGCCGGCCGCGCCAGCGTCTACCTGGAAGGGCAGGAAAACCTGCTGAATTACCCGGAGGCCGAGCGCAGCTTCCGCACGCTGCTGGAATTTTTTGCAGACGATGCGGCAGTAAAGCGCTGCATCAGCCCTAAGACAGAGCGCACCACAGTGCTGCTGGGCGACGATTTGCCCGAATATGCCATGCCGGGGCTGTGCATCATGTCTAAGAGATACCTTGCAGGCGGCGGCGCCACAGGTGCCATTGGCATTGTAGGCCCCTCGCGCATGCCCTACCGGGAGATGATCCCGAGGCTTGAATATTTCGCACTGCTTTTGGGCGAGTGCATGTCCGGCGCGGCCGGGCGGCAGCGCCCCGCAGAATAGAAAGGAAGGACACCGGCAAATGGCTGAAGAACAGAAAGCGCCTGAGACGCAGGCCGGCACACAGCCCGGCGGGCAGCAGCCCGCGCAGGAGGCGCAGCAGCCCGCGGCGCAAAGCGCACAGGACGCCCCCAAACAGGAACCGGAAAAGAAAAGCGCAAAAGAGCACAAGGCCGGCAAAGAGGACGTGCACGCACGCCTGGCCGCCGCACAGCAGAAGGCGGAAGACTTGTCTGAGCAGCTGGCGCAGGCGAAGGATACGCTGATGCGCACAGCGGCGGAATATGACAACTTCCGCAAGCGCTCGGCACGTGAAAAGGACGCCGCCTTTGGCGACGGCGTGGCGTTTGCCGTGGAAAAGCTGCTGGGCGTGCTGGACACGCTGAGCCTTGCGGCAAACACCCCCACGCAGGACGAAAATTATAAAAAGGGCGTTATGATGACGCTGGAGCAATGCGCAAAAGCGTTTGAGGCCATCGGCGTGGAGGAGATTGATGCCGATGGCAAGCCCTTTGACCCGCAGCTGTGCGCCGCCGTGATGCAGCAGCCCGCGCCGGAGGGCGCGGAAAGCGGCACTGTGACGCAGGTGCTGCAAAAGGGCTACACCTACAAGGGCAAGGTGGTGCGCCACGCCAGCGTGGCCGTGGCGGAATAGCTTGCGCCGCCGCGCCCAAGAAAAAAGCAGGTTATCTTTCCTAAACTAGGAAGTTTATCGTTTCCACACAAACCGATTGAGAAAAAGGGAGTAATGAGTTATGAGCAAAATCATTGGCATCGACCTTGGCACCACGAACAGCTGTGTTGCCGTAATGGAGGGCGGCGAGCCCGTCGTCATCGCCAACGCCGAGGGCGCGCGCACCACGCCCAGCGTGGTGGGCTTTACAAAGACAGGCGAGCGCCTGGTGGGCCAGGTGGCAAAGCGCCAGGCCATCACCAACCCGGACCGCACCATCTCTTCCATCAAGCGCCAGATGGGCACCGACCACAAGGTGGAGATAGACGGCAAAAAGTACACCCCGCAGGAAATCAGCGCCATGATTCTCTCCAAGCTGAAGGCGGACGCCGAAAGCTACCTGGGCGAGAAGGTGACGCAGGCCGTTATCACTGTGCCGGCATATTTCAACGATTCCCAGCGCCAGGCCACAAAGGATGCGGGCGCCATTGCGGGCCTTGATGTAAAGCGCATCATCAACGAGCCGACAGCTGCTGCCCTTGCCTACGGCGCAGACAAAGAAGATGACCAGAAAATCATGGTGTACGACCTTGGCGGCGGCACGTTCGACGTCTCTATCATCGAGATGGGCGACGGCGTGACAGAGGTGCTTGCCACCGCGGGCGACACGCATTTGGGCGGCGACGATTTCGACCAGCGCATCATCGACTGGATGGCCGGCGAATTCAAAAAAGAGAACGGCGTAGATTTGCGCAGCGACAAAATGGCGGCGCAGCGCCTGAAGGAAGCTGCCGAAAAGGCGAAGATAGAGCTTTCGGGCGTGGCCAGCACGGCCATCAACCTGCCGTTCATCACGGCGGACGCTACGGGCCCCAAGCATCTGGATATGACGCTGACGCGCGCCAAATTCAACGAGCTGACGGCAGACCTTGTCGAGCGCACCATGGGCCCTGTGCGTCAGGCGCTGAACGATGCCGGCCTGCAGCCGGGCGAGCTGCACAAGGTGCTGCTGGTGGGCGGCTCCAGCCGTATCCCTGCCGTGCAGGAGGCTGTGAAGAATTATATGAAGACAGAGCCCTCTAAGGGCATCAACCCCGACGAGTGCGTGGCTATCGGCGCGGCCATTCAGGGCGGCGTGCTGGGCGGCGACGTGAAGGGCCTGCTGCTTCTGGATGTGACGCCGCTGAGCCTCGGCATTGAGACGATGGGCGGCGTGTGCACCAAAATCATCGAGCGCAACACCACCATCCCCACCAAGAAGAGCCAGATTTTCTCTACTGCGGCAGATAACCAGCCCAGCGTGGAAGTGAACGTCCTGCAGGGCGAGCGCGAGTTTGCACGCGACAACAAATCTCTGGGCATGTTCCATCTGGACGGCATCGCCCCGGCGCCCCGCGGCGTGCCGCAGATCGAGGTCACCTTTGATATCGACGCCAACGGCATCGTGAACGTGTCCGCCAAGGACCTTGGTACCGGCAAGGAGCAGCATATCACCATCACCTCCTCCACCAACATGAGCAAGGAAGATGTGGATAAGGCCGTGAAGGAAGCCGAGCAGTATGCCGCCGAGGACAAGAAAAAGCGCGAAGAGGTGGACGTGAAGAACGCCGCCGACCAGATGGTGTTCACCACCGAAAAGGCATTGGGCGAATTGGGCGATAAGGTATCTGCCAGCGAAAAGGCCGACATCGAGGCAAAGCTGGGCGCCCTGAAGGAGGCCATCAAGGGCGGCAATGTGGACGACATCAAGGCCAAACAGGATGAACTGCAGAAGGCCTTCTATGCCGTGAGCGAAAAGGTGTACAAAGAGGCCGCGGCCAGCGCGCAGGCGGCGCAGGGCGCCCAGAGCGGCCCCGCGCCGGACGCAGGCAGCGCCTCCGGCAGCAACGGCGACAATGTAGTTGACGCAGACTACAAGGAAGTGTAAGCTTGTGGCAGTAAGGGCGGGGGCGGCCCGGCGTGCACGCATGTGCGCGCCGGGCCCTGCCCTCGCCCGTTGCCCGTTTTGAAAACGGGCGCACCCTACGAAACATAAGGTGGAAATATGGCAGAAAAACGTGATTATTATGAAGTTCTGGGCGTGCCCAAGACGGCCTCGGACGACGAGATAAAAAAGGCCTACCGCAAGCTTGCCAAAAAGTATCACCCGGACCTGAACCCCGGCGACAAACAGGCAGAAGAGCACTTCAAGGAAGTGAACGAGGCCTATGAAATCCTCTCCGACAAAGACAAAAAGGCCCGCTACGACCAGTTCGGCCATGCGGGTGTAGACCCGAACTACGGCGCAGGCGCCGGGGCGGGCGGCTTTGGCGGCGGGTTCGGCGGCGGCATTGATTTGGACGATATTTTGGGCTCTGTGTTCGGCGGCGGCTTTGGCGGGTTCGGCGGGTTCGGCGGCGGCACGCGCCGTGCAAGCCCCAATGCGCCGCGCCGCGGGGCAGATATTCGTGTCAGTTTGGTGCTCAGTTTCATGGAGGCTGTGCACGGCTGCAAAAAAACTGTAAGCGTCTCACGGCAGGACACCTGCCCCGAATGCCATGGCACGGGTGCGGCGCCAGGCACCAGCCCCGAGACCTGCCCGGACTGCGGCGGGCGCGGCACCGTTACCGTGCAGCAGCGCACGCCGTTCGGCGTGATGCAGTCCTCACGGCCGTGCTCGCGCTGCGGCGGCAAGGGCCAGGTCATCAAAAAGCCATGCCAAAAATGCCATGGCACGGGCCATGTGGCGAACACAAAGCGCGTGGAAGTGAATATTCCCGCCGGCATTGACGACGACCAGAGCCTGCGCCTGGCAGGACTTGGCGATGCAGGCGTAAACGGCGGGCCCGCGGGCGACCTTATTGTTCTGGTAAGCGTGCGGCCCGACACCCTGTTCGAGCGGGACGGCTACGACGTGCATGTGACAGTGCCCATCACCTATAGCCAGGCTGTGACGGGTGCGGACGTGGTGGTGCCCACCATCGACGGCAAGGTGCAGTACACCGTGCCTGAGGGCACGCAGAGCGGCACGGTGTTCCGCCTGCGCGGCAAGGGCATCCAGTATGTGAACGGGCGCGGCCATGGCGACCAGTACGCCAAGGTGGTGGTAGAAATTCCGAAAAAGCTCACCAAAACGCAGCGCGAGGCACTGCGCGCCTTTGAGGACACACTGAAGGACGATAACTACGAGCAGCGCAAGGGCTTTTTCAAGCACCTGCGGGAAAAATTTGAGGGCAAATAATGTCGCCTTCTGAACAAACATACGGCAAAAGGCGCTTTGAAGCTAAACAGTTTCAAAGCGCCTTTTTTCACTTTCCCATTGCTTCCTGCCGGGCTTCTTTATGAATTAAAATCGTTTTGTCTTATCAGTTTCTGCAAGCGTTTATAAAAGCAGAAAAGCTGCCCGTATTTTCAACATTTTTTCGTCTTTGCCTGTTGGAAATTTCTCAAACCTTTGCACGGCCTGAAAGCCGCTTTAGAGTTTTAATACGGCAATCTGTTCTTCTCCATCCTTTTCGCCTGTCTCTATAAATCCAAAAGAGGCATATAGCGATTTGGCGGCGGCATTTTCCGGCTCATATGACAGCCAACAGTAATCGGCCTTCCCACAGGGAAATGTTCTGATAAATTTTAACGCAAGTTCTACCGCCTGTTTCCCATATCCCCTATTTTGATATTTCTTATCTATCATCAATCTCCACAGGTTATAATTCCCGTCTGCTATGGCAGGCGCATCCTTCCAGTAATCATCTTTGTCATAACCAACCATCAAAAAGCCGATCGGATTATTTCCCTCAAAAATTCCAAATGGAAAAGCATATCCGTTGGATGTAATAGCGATATACGCTTCGACAATGCTGATATCATTGCCGGCAACAAAACTTTTTTGGCTCTCTGAAACATTTAACTTTAGAATATCCCAGATATTTTCGCCATTTATTTTTTCCAGTTGAATCATTCTATTTACCTCCGCAAAATTTTTGCCATCAAAAAGTCAGGCACTGCCTTTTATTTCTATCAGTTTTACATCATAAACGAAGCCATCCCCCTTAGCTGAAACTTCAGCCGGTTCCTGGCATGGCGGTTTTTTTGTTTTACCAGAAAATTTTTGCGCCTCTTTTGAATAATCGTCTCTGCCTGCCTCAAGTTTTAATCGCTCATCTTTTCTCGGGGCAAGCGCAAAGCCTGTGCCGTTTTCTTTTGCCTTCAATGTATAAGGTGTTTTCCGCCCCGGCGGCATTCATGCTCATAAACGCTTGCTTTGCCTCCCTTATGCCGCAGATGTTTCATTGCACACTTTTACCTTTAAACAGGGGCGGCACGAAGCGATATTCATCTTGTCGTTGACTGACGCAATTTACTTTGCTATTTTCCCGATAAAAAGTAATTTCAAGCTATTGTCGTTCCTTTTACAACGCAGTTCCCTTTCTAGGGACGAAAAATGATGTCATATCTGCCTTTTCCATTGCTAACAATTTTATTTTTTTATCAATACCTCCCGCATACCCTGTTAAACTTCCATTCGTTCCCACCACACGATGGCATGGAATAATCAAAGAAATTGAATTATGCCCCACAGCACCGCCAACAGCCTGTGCTGACATTTGAGAAACCCCTTTTTCTCTTGCAATTTTGTTCGCAATTTCACCGTATGTCATTGTTTGTCCAAAAGGAATTGTCAACATAATCTCCCATACCCTTTTGCGAAAAGGCGTTGTTTTCATACAGAGCGGTGGCGTAAAATCAGGCGCCTTGCCGCTGAAATATGTATCCAGCCAGCGGGCGGTCTGCTCAAATACGGGCAAGAATTTTTCCTCATAGTCTTCCGGGAGGGTGTCTCCGAAATACTTTTGTCCATCAAACCAAAGGCCGGTAAGCTCTGTTTCATTACTTGAAAGTGTGATACCGCCCAAAGGCGAGCAGTAGTGATAAGTATAAATCATGAGGTCTCTCCTTCCTGATTATAACGAATTCCATAAATTCATAGTCGCATAACTTCTCCATGGTTTCCATTTTTCGGACATTGCTAGAAGTTCTTTCGGTGTATAGCCTGGGAGTGCGTGTTTGATTCCAATATCTGTTTCCAAAAAGGCATCTGGCCACTCCATCGCTCTCATGGCGATATAGTTTGCTGTCCAGCTGCCAATTCCTTTTATTTTCATCAACTTTTTCATTTCCGTTTCTGGATTCATGCAGCCATCCAGCTCAATTTCTCCATTTTCCAATGCTTTGGCCAATGCGAAAATGCACTTTGACCTGGCGGCAGTTACTCCAAGCTTTCCTAATGCTTCTTCTACTACATTTTCCAAAGAAACAATATCCTCCGGGTGGGGAAAAGTATGTGTTAAACCCTCAATTCCGGTTTCTATGGATGTGCCATAGGTACTTGCAATCCGTCCAGCTAATGTGCTTGCAGCTTTTACCGTAATTTGCTGTCCTAAAATAGCGCGTACCGCTGTTTCAAAAGCGTCAAAGCACCCGGGCACACGCAGTCCGGGGACACATATTCCCGGTTTGAGTTCATTTAGCGTCTGTAAAGTTTGATATACAATTTCAGGCTCACAATACAAATCAAATAAACGCTTTACACGAGTTAAAACCTGTGAAAGTACAGGAACTAAGGTATCACTGAAGGTTACGCAAATGGTGTATTTTTTCGGATTATCCCCTACAGAAATCCAGCCGCTGCACCACGCTCCATTTTTGTCAAGCAGGCGCACCGTTCTCATATATTTTTCACTCGTTATTTTTTCAACGCCTGAAATCGCACGCTGAGAAAGAAATTTCAAAATTTCTTTCCAACGGTAAGGTGGATGGTATCCTAATTGAACGGTAATCTCACTTGTTCGGATATTTCCAGCTGCCAAACTTTTACGCAGAGCCGTAGGGGACAGGTGGTAGTGCTTTTGAAACAAATCATTTAGTCGCCGCAAACTTCCAAACCCAGCCGCCATAGCTACTTCCAGTACAGACAGCCTTGTGTCTGTTAGCAGATTTTTTGCCAGTAATAGTCGGCATGTTTGTAAATATTGAATCGGTGTAACATGATATTCCTCCATAAAAACACGCCGCAAATGTCTTGAGGTACATCCTAATTTCCTGGCAAGCAGTTCTAAACTCTGGTTTACGCCACAGCTTTCTTCAATCAATTTTGCCGCCTTGCGTGCAAGAGCCGAAGAAGCGTCTATGACAGACGCACCCGGTGCGAGTTCTGGTCTGCACAGCAGACATGGACGATATCCCGCCTGTTCTGCCGCCGCTGCGGAAGAAAAGAAGGTGCAATTCTCTTTTTTCGCCTGTTTTGCCCAGCATACAGGGCGGCAATAAATTTTTGTAGATGATATTCCCACGAAAAATCTTCCGTCAAATCGTGTATCCTTTGCTTTAAACGCTTCATAAAGCGTACTATCGTTTTCTGTCAAAACAATTCTTCTTTCTCCTGCCAACTACAAAAATTATATTATATTCAGCTGAAAAAGCTCGCCATATTCGGACATTATAATGGGAATTATCCGCTTTTTCTTACGATGTTACAACAAGCCAATTGCTGTTCTATTTTCGGAATCGTAGAGCAATGGTCTGTTCCGGTGTTTGTGTTACTTTCCCGCACATAAGCATTTTGGGCAGGCATCTTGGGCCTTCTGCTGTTTCATGAAGAGCCATATACTATGGCACCTGCATAAAACAAATACCTTTCATAAAGCCGGTTCCCTCACCATTTGTTACGGCTCTTTTCAAGGTTCTCACAAGTTGGCGCGGACATTCCGCACATTCAAACCAGCAGCACAAGGCTTTTTCTCCGGCACAGTTCTTTATTTTGCATTTTCGGCAGTGCCCCAATTTTTCCCGCACGTCAAATATCCGGCACAGACCCCTTTGCGGCAACAGTGCTTATACAAGCCCTGCAATTCCTCCCGCATGGGCCATGGGGCAATCAATTTTTCCCTTCGTCATTTTCAACAGCGGCCCGCCATCTTCTGCGGCTGCCCGTTTTCTCCTTTTAGCCGGGGCTTTTGTACGTCAAAAACCGCACCCCTGCGCGCCCGATCTACAGGGCGTCCCTTTTCCTATTCACCCTGCTCTCTGGCCGCGCGGGCGCGCCTGCGCGCACAGAATGCCCACAGCCCGGCCAGCAGGGCGCTGGCCGCCGTCAGCGCGGCGCCCGCCGCAAGCCCCGGCGGGCAGTAGCGCAGCTCCAGCGTATGGGCTCCCGCCGCAAGGTCTACCGCCATCAGCTCGCCCACGGCCCTGCGCGTGGGCACGGGCTGGCCGTCCACCTTCACCGTCCAACCCTCCTCCCAGGGGATGCTGATAATCAGCGGGCCGTCCGCCTGTGCGGTGACGCTGCCTCTGAAATGAGAGGACGACACCTCTTCCAGTCTGGCAAAGCCGGGCTGCATGGCGTCACGGGCGCTTTGCAGCAGGGCAAGGTCCTCGGTGTAAAACAGCGGCTCGTACAGGCGCAGCATGCCGTATTCCGGCACAAGGCGCACCGTCACCGTGTCGCCCGCCTCATACATGCCGAGGTATGTGATGCCCTGGGTGTAGGTGTCGAACATGCGTCCGAAAGCTTCCCCGTTCACATACATGTGCGCAGGCTTAAAGCGGTCTGTGGGAAAATAGCAGTACAGTGGGCCGTCCGCCTGCGCGGTGACGCTGAATTCCACCCAGCCCTCGCCGCCTTCCTGCTTTAAGTCGAACACGCGCACGCCCTCAAAGGCGCTTTCGGCCATTTCGTGCACTTCCTCCCGCACGGCAAGCGGCGTCAAAAGCGGCTGCGTCTCACCCGTCAGGGCACAGAACAGCTCGTTCTGCAATTCGAACAGGTTTTGCTGAGAGAAATCCACCTCAGCTGCATCGCCCGCCGCGCAGAATGCCAGCGGGAAGGCGGAAGGGTTTCGCCATGCAGTGACGCCGTTTTCCTCCAGAACAGCAGTATAGCCCCGGTAGGCGTCCCCCTCGCCCGCCTGCCGCGAAAGCACATATTTCAGCCCCAGCAGGCTTGCTGCAAAGTTGGTGGAGCCGGTGTAATAATACGCCCCGCCGCCCTGCACACAGTTGCGGAAGCCCAGCGCGCCCACCAGCGCCTTCACAGCCAGCTTGTCGCTGGAGGAATAGTGCGAAATGCCGTTGTAGCCCAGCAGCATGGCGTCGTTGCGGCTGCGGTAAAGAAAGCCGTTCTGCTCATAGCCGTACTGAAAATCCTTTTCCATGCGGTAGAACGCATCGTCCTGTGCCTGCACGGCGCGCACGGCGGGCAGTGTTTCATCTACAAAGGAGGTATACTCCCCCATAGGAGTATACCGGTATTCCTTGCCGGAATCTATGGCGCGCACCACCAGAAAGGCGTTCAGCGCAATGTCGGCCGCACACAGCACGGCCATGGCAAGGCACAGCGCCCTGCGGCGCCTTCCCGCCGCAAACAGGCACCACAAAAGGCCCACTGCCGCCGCCAGCACCAGTGAAACAGCGGCGCGCTTTGCCGTGGTGAACACCTGTGCGCCCGCGCCCAGGCAGGCCCAGGCAAGCGCCAGCGCGCACACGGCGGTGCCGCCGGCGCACAGCCATGGGTTTTGCCCATGACGCCACAGGTGTTCCAGCGCAAAGGCAGCCAGCACCAGCACAAAAAAGCTGAATAAAAAAGCATTGCGGTAATTGAACCACGCGGGCGGGTTGAAGCCATGCCAGATGAGGTTTGGCCCCTTGAGCCAGAAGCTGAGCACGAACACCGCCGCCACAGCCCCCGCGGCGGCCTTTTGGCGCACAGGGCGCTTTTGCAGAAAAAACATGCCCGCGCCCACAAGCGCCAGCATGCCGCAGTAAACAGGCGGCAGGCCCATTTCCAGCTCTGTCCACTCATAGGCGCCCAGCGTCTCTTTCGCCAGCAGGGCGCGCAGGCTGAACAGCTTTTCCAGGCTGGCGACCTGCTGCGCGTCGAACCCAAAGCGGTTGCCCTGCAGGGAGGCCAGCGCAGGCAGCAAAAGCACGGCGGCAAGCCCCGCCGCCAGCAGGCTGGCGCCCGCATAGGAGGCCAGCATGGGCAAGGCGCGCGCCCCGGGCGCGGCAAACCCGCCCAGGGTATAGAACAGAAAATACAAAACGGAAAATATGCAAAGCATATACCCTATGTAATAATCCGTCAGAATGCCCAGAGCAAGGCTGACCATGTACAGCCACGGGCGGCCGCCCCCGGCGATGCGCTCGATGCCAAGGGCCATCAGCGGCAAAAGAATGACGCCGTCCAGCCATAGAATATTCTGCTGGTAGGCAATGCTGTATGTGCACAGTGCATACAGCATGCACAGGCAAAGCGCTTTGCGCGGGCCTGTGTGGCACCGCGCCCACGCCGCAAATGCAGTGCCGGCAAGCCCGGTTTTCAAAAGCGTCAGCAGCAGCACGAACCACGGCAGCGCGCGCACGGGAAAAAACACCACCAGCAGGTTCAGCGGGCTGGCGATATAATAGGCAAACAGCCCTATCATATCGCCGCCCAGGGCCTTGCCGAAGGTGTAAAGCAGGTCATCCTTGCCCAGCAGAATGCTGCGAAGTTGCGAGAAGAAGGCTACATACTGGCCGTTCATATCCACAGTAAGCAGCGTTTTGTCCCCAAAGGGGGCAAAGCCCGCCGCTGCGTACACAGCGGCCAGCAGCAGCACAGGCGCCGCAAAGGCCGCCGCGTACAGCTTCCATCTTGTATGTGCGCCGGCCTGCTTCATGGGCCGCACCCTCCCTTTTCAAAGCTGCGCCCTGCGCAAAGGCCCCTTTCGGCCCACGCGCAGGGCGCGGCAGACATCTTTTTTCAGGCTTCGCGCAGGGCGGCGTCCTGCTGACCCACCCATTCGCCCACCTTTTCGGCCACGGCCTTCATGGTGCCCGGCGAAAAGGGGCTTGCAAAGCCCGCCGCGGCCACAAGGCCGGGGTAGGTCTCTGTGCCCGCGCGGCCCACAAGCGCAAGATAACGCCGCCATGCGTCCGCCTTGTCGGCCAGCCATGCAGTGAAGAACTGCAGCGCCACCGTCTGCGCCAGGCAGTAGTCGATATAATAGAACGCATATTCATAAATGTGAAGCTGGCGCTGCCAGCCCGCGCCGCGGCCGTAGAAGGGCAGGCCCTCAAAGTCGAGCCACGGGCGGTATTCCTTTTCCAGCCGGGCCCATTCAGCGTTGCGCTGGGCAGGCGTGAGGCCGGGGTTTGAATATACAATGTGCTGGAACTCGTCCACCATGGCGCCGTAGGGCAGGAAATACAGGGCGTCCTCTGCGTGCGCAAGCTCGTAGCGCGCCGTTTCGTCCCCAAAGAACAGGTGGTGGAAATCCGCCGTGAGGAACTCCATGCTCATGGAGTGAATCTCGCAGCTTTCCATGCCGGGCTCCCGCAGAATGGCGGGGATGTCCTTGCGCTGGGCCACATAGTCGGCAAAGGCGTGGCCCGCCTCGTGCGTCAGCACGTCCACGTCGCCCGCCGTGCCGTTGAAGTTGGAGAAAATGAACGGCAGCTTGTAATCCGGCAGGCTGGTGCAATAGCCGCCGGGCGCCTTGCCCGGCTTTGCCAGCACGTCGAACAGCTCGTTTTCAAACATCTCGTCAATAAAGGCGCTGGTTTCGGGGCTAAGCTCGTGATACATCTTTTTGCCCGCCGCCAGTATCTCCTCCGGCGTGCCGTGCGGCGCGGGGTTGCCCTCTTTGAAGCAGAACGCGTCGTCGTAAAATTTAGGCTGCGAAATGCCGGTGCGGGCATATTGCAGCCGCTTCAGCTTTGCCACCACGGGCACCACGTCGCGCTTTACCTGCGCGCGGTAGGCGGCCATATCGTCCAGCGTATAGCCAAGGCGGTTCATGCGGATGGCGCCAAGCGGCACAAAATTTTCATACCCCATGGCCTGCGCCTGTGCGGTGCGGTTTTTCACAAGCTGGTCGTACAGGCTGTCGAATTCCTCCCTGTGCGCGTCGAACCAGGCGCCCTCGGCCTCATAGGCCGCCTTGCGCACGGCGCGGTCTGCATTCGTTTTATATTTGGCAAGCTGTGCCACGGTGAGCGTCTGGCCCTGGAAGGGGATCTGCGCCGAGGCGTATAGCTTCTGATAGGCGCTGGTGAGGGCATTCTCCTGCGCCATCAGCTCCAGCACCTCCGGCGTCTGCGATTTTACGGCCAGCTCCATCTTTTCCAGTGCAAGCGCCCCCAGCTTTTCAGCCGCCGCAGCGCGGTGGGGGCTTGCCAGCACGGCCTTGTACACCTCCAGCTGCTTGTCGGCCAGCCTAGGCGAATTCTCATCAAAGAACTGGCGCTCTGCCTCGTAAAAGGCGTCGCGCGTGTCGATGGTATGGCGCACCTCTGCCAGCGTTGCCATGGTGGAAAGATGCGCAGCCAGCTTTTCAAAGGCCGCATACTGCGCCAGCACGGCCGCCGCGTCCGGCGCCGACGCTATAGCCTGTGCCATGGCGTCAAAGGCGGAAAAGGCTGCGACAAGGTCCGGCCGTTCATAGGGCATTTCACTGAATTTCATTCCGTTCACTCGCTTTCCGTATGCGCCCTTGTGTGGGCGTCTTGCTTTTTATTCTGCGTGCGGCCCGGCCCGCCGCCCGGGGCGCGGGCAAATACATGGCGCCGCCGCTATATGGATTATACCACGCCGCAGGGGGCTTGCAAACACTCTTTTGCGCCCGCGGCTTGACACCGCGCCCGTTTGCGCGTATACTGAACAAAACCAGTTTTCGCGGCAGGCGCGAAGGGGACGTTTATATGGCACAGGCATTTTGCAGCAAGGCTTATTATTACGGCTATTTCTTTTGTGAGAAATGGCCCTGTTTGCCGTGTGCCGCAGCCGTCTGAGCGTTTTTGCTCAGCATGTGGATGCAAGGCCGCCGGGGTGCAGAGCCCCGGCGGCCTTTTTTCATAAAACGAATAAAAGAAGGGGAGTTTCCGCCATGATCGTCATTTTCAAAAAGGATGCGCCGCAGGAGGCCATTCAGGCGCTGTGCCGCCAGTTTGAAGCACAGGGGCTGAAGATTCACAATTCCATGGGCGAGCACACCCACCTTGTGGGCCTGATAGGCGACACCAGCGCCGTGGATGCAGACCTCGTGCGCGCCAATGCCGCTGTGGAAGAGGTAAAGCGCGTTTCCGAGCCGTACAAAAAGGCAAACCGCAAATTCCATCCCGGGGACACCGTAGTGAAAGCGGGCGGCGCGGCCTTCGGCGGCGGGCACTTTTCCGTCATTGCAGGGCCGTGCAGCGTAGAGAGTGCGCCACAGATAGAGCTTGTGGCCAAAAGCGTGCAGGCAAGCGGCGCAGCCATGCTGCGCGGCGGGGCCTTCAAGCCGCGCACCTCGCCCTATGCCTTTCAGGGCCTGCGGGCGGACGGCCTTGTGCTGCTGCGCCATGCGCGCGAGAAAACGGGCCTGCCCATTGTGACAGAAATTATGAACCCGGAGCATATCCCCCTGTTCGAAGACGTGGACCTCATTCAGGTGGGTGCACGCAACATGCAGAATTTTGAGCTTTTGAAAGAGCTTGGCCGGCTGAAAACACCTATCCTGCTCAAGCGCGGGCTCGCCAACACGCTGGAGGAATTTTTGATGAGCGCCGAGTATATCATGGCGGGCGGCAACGAAAACGTCATTTTGTGCGAGCGCGGCATCCGCACCTTCGAGCCAAGCATGCGCAACACGCTGGACATTTCTGCCGTGCCCATGCTTAAGCAAAAGACGCACTTGCCCGTGGTGGTGGACCCCAGCCACGCCGCCGGCATTGCCTGGATGGTGCGGCCCCTCGCCATGGCGGCCATCGCCGCCGGGGCTGATGGGCTGATGATAGAGGTGCACAACGACCCGGCCCATGCGAAAAGCGACGGCGCACAGAGCCTTACACCCGCACAGTTCAGCGAACTGATGGCCGATATCCGCCGCACGGCGCAGTTTTTCGGCCGCACCCTGTAAGCTGCGCGGCGCACATGCGCGCCTTGATTTTTGCATATGACGATGTATAATGTATATAGACCGCCGCGGCCTTCGCGCCGCACAGCTTCAACCGCAAGAAAGGAACGATCTGCATGAGCAAGTTCATTGTAAAGCCCGACTTCTGGGCCCTGTTTCCCCATGCCTCCATCGCCGTGGTGCTGGCAAAGGGTGTGGACAACGCCTCCGCCTGCCCTGAGGCAGAAGCTTTGCTGCAGGGCGCCCACAAGGAGGCCGGGAAATACCTTGGCGCGGCCGCCTTTGCCGAAAACCCCGCAGTAGCCGTGTGGCGCGAGGCTTACCGCCAGTTCAAGACGAAAAAGGGCGCGCGCTGCTCTATTGAGGCGCTGCTGAAGCGCGTGGAGAACGGGCGCGGCGTGGGGCCCATCAACCCGCTGGTGGATATCTACAACGCGGTGTCCCTCACCTGGGGCCTGCCCTGCGGCGGCGAGGATCTGGATACCTTCCAGGGCGATTTGCTGCTTTGCACGGCGGACGGCACCGAGCCCTTCCGCGCGCTGGGCGACGAGGAGGACGAGCCCCCCTTCCCCGGCGAAATTGTGTATAAGGACGCCGCAGGCGCCGTGTGCCGCTGCTGGAACTGGCGCGACGGCCAGCGCACCATGCTGACGGAAAACACTAAAAACGCCTTCCTCATTCTGGAATGCGTAGACCCCGCCCGCACGGACGATTTGAAGGCCGCCGCAGCCATGCTGGCCGAAAAGGTGCAGGCCCTCTGTGGCGGCACAGCCAGCGTGCACATTCTCTGCAAGGATGCCCCGGAGGCCGAGCTGTAAGGCCTCCTATTCCTTCGCCGGAAAGCACAGGCAGCAGGGCATGGCACGGGGCGGCAGGGAAACCCGCCTTCCGCCTCATGCGCCCGCTATCTTGACACAATCAGCCCCATGGCGGCCGTCAGGCCCGCCATGGGGCGTTTTTCGTATCTTCTGCATCCGTGTATTCGGAAGCAAGAAACAAAGAGCAAAGCTATACTGTGCCGCCGGAAATGGGGGCACACACCGCGGCCGGGGTGATTCTCCGCCGCCCGCCTCTGGTATATCAGGCTTGATTGCAGCGGCAGATGCCTTGTTTCATAAAGCAGCGCCTTCATTCGAAAGAATATCTGCCTGCTGCATGCGGGCATTTCATTTTGCAAGACCGCAGACCCCTTCCCAGTGTGCAGGGATTAACGCCGCTGCACGTCCAGTACAGCGAGACAGGCCCGCCGGGCGGCAGTACAGGCCCCGGAAGGAAGAGTTATTTGCAGCACAAAAAGGCCCCTAGAGGCCGGACGCTTCCGGGGCCTCAAAGCTGGCTGATACGGCAGAAAAGGGAAACCGCGCCGCTTTGCGCATAAGCTCTCTATCCTGCGGGAAAAGCTACACACCCTGCTCCGCCTCTAAGCGGGGCCGCCTGCGCACACAGTTAATACAGCATGCTCTCAGGCCGCCTTCTGCTCGGTAGCCTCGAAAATGGCGCGCAGGCCGCCGCAAAAAAACAGAGCCGCCGGCTGTTCCGGCGGCCCTTTCTGCCCATATGCGCGGCGCACGGGCGCTGCTTTTTATTCACCCAGAATCAGCTTTGTCAGCTGCATGGGCTCTACAATTTTGCCGTCTTTATACACGCGCATATTGCCGGAGGCAATCTCGTCAATGAGGATAACTTCATCGCCGTTGTAGCCAAACTCGAACTTGATGTCGTAAAGCTGCATGCCCTTGGCGGCCAAATCGTCCGCCACCACCTTGGTGATGGCCAGCGTCTGCTTTTTCATATCTTCGAACTGTGCCATGGTCATCACGCCCAGCGCCTCCAGCCCCTCGGCGGTAACAAGGGGGTCGCCCAGGGCGTCGTTTTTGAACGTGCACTCCACATAGCCGCCGGGCAGGGGTGTGCCGTCCTTGATATAATCGCCATAGCGGCGGATGAAACTGCCGGTGGCCACCAGGCGGCAAATCACCTCCAGGCCGTGGCCGAACACCTTGGCGGGCAGCACCTCCATGGTAGCATCCTGCACGTTGGCGCTTACATAGTGCGTTTTCACGCCGGCCTTTTTCAGCAGCTCAAAAAAGTGGATGGAGGTTTTCAGGTTTTCGCGGCCGATGCCCTCGATGGTGAGGCCCACCGAGTTTTCGCCCGGGTCGAACACGCCGTCCTTGCCGGTGCAGTCGTCCTTGAATTTCAGCAGCACATTGCCGTTTTCCAGTTCGAATACGTCTTTGGTTTTGCCTTCGTATATTTTTTTCATCGCGCAAAAAGCCCCTTTCCGTTTTCCTAAAATTCGGCCAGTAAACATTATAACAGACAAGGCCCGCGCCCGCCAGCCCTTTCCCGCACGCAAATAAAAAATTTTTGTGTTTTTCCCCGGCGGCACGGCGGGCCGCCGGGGCCAGGCAAGCCTGCCCCGCTGCATTTGCCGCACAGGCGGCGCTCATCCCGGCACGCTGAAAAGAGGGCCTGCGCTTTTGCAAAACAAAATGCCCGCATACAGGGGGCGGCAGAAAGCACCCCCTCCGCCGCGGTGCACGGGCCCCTCTCCGGCAGCGCGGCTTTGTCCTGTGCTTCTGCACAAGCAAAGCAAAAGGCCCCCCGCGGCGGGCCTGGCGGCTGCCACGGTGGCCTGGCTGTATGGATGCCTGTAAAGGAAAAGCGGCCGTTTTCTCAGCCATGCTTCGGCCTTCCGCCGGGGCGAGGCTTTTGAGCGCCGGCGCGTTACAGCACAAAATGGAAAAAGCGCATGGCGTCGGCGTAATTTTCGCACGCAAAGCGCACCGTCTGCTCTTCGCACAGGCTGGCGCCCGGGTAAAAACCGGCATGGTAGGCCAGCTGGTGGCTGCGGTAGCGCACAAATATCTCAAACTGCAGGGGCATGGGCACGAGGCAGGTTTTATACCGCTCGGAATCCAGCTGGTCGTACAGCGCCTTTTCAATGCGCTCGGCCGCAAGGGCGGGGTGCAGGCTGGTGGCGCTGCCGCCTTCGCCCTTCACCACAGGCACCGCGGCAATGCCCGGCACCATGCGGCGCGCGGCTTCGCACAAGGCCGCGTCGCCGGAAACAAAGCACACGGGCACGCCGTGCAGCCCCGCCATATAGGCGTTCAGCGTAAATTCGCTGGCGCGCTCGCCGTTTATTTCGATATAGTCCACCTTCTGCGGCTCCATGGTATGGGCCATGGGGCTGCCAGAGGTGCCCGCGCCGGAATGGTAGCCCAGAAACACCGCGCCATCCCAGCTTCCGTGCTGGATGCCGCTCATCATGCCGTAGGGGTCACCCGCCCAGCCGCGGTTCACCTGCACGGGCACAGGCAGCTCTTCCAGGGCGATGTTGCGGCCCGTATCGTGCGCGTCCTTTACCAGAATGCGCTCGCCGCCCGCCTGCACGGCGGCGCGGCAGGCCGCAGCCACCTCGCGCGTCATCTGCGCGCAAAGGGCCTGCAGCTCCGGCGTGCCGGGGCCAAGCTGGTCCCACGCGGCGGCGCCGCACACGCCTTCGATGTCACAGGAAAAGAAAAGGTCCATGCAAAGCGCCCCCTTTTGCCTTATGCGCGCGCAGCGCTGGGCATAAAGATAGCGCCCACCGGGCACTGCGCTGCGCACACGCCGCAGCCGGTGCACTTTTCTTCGTCGATGCGGGCCACGTTGTTCACCACCGTCACGGCGCCGGCAGGGCAGTTTTTGGCGCACCTCATGCAGCCGATGCACCCGGCAGTGCACGCCTTGCGGGTGAGGGCGCCGCGGTCTTCATTGGCGCACAGCACCACGGGCCTGTCTAGGCGCGTGTGCAGGCGGATGATGCCCTTGGGGCACGTTTCCGCACAGGCGCCGCAGCCGGTGCATTTTTCTTCATCAATATGCGCAAGGCCGTTTTTCACTTCAATGGCGCCGAATTTGCACGCTGCGGCGCAGTCGCCGCAGCCAAGGCAGCCGAACGGGCATACCGCGCACCCGCCGTGCAGCGCCGCCATAGCGGCACAGCTTTGCACGCCCTGGTATTCGTATTTATCCTGCGTATGCTCGTAGCTGCCCTGGCAGGCCACATAGGCCGTGCGCTTCAAAACGCCGCCTGCCTCCACGCCCATGATGGCCGCGGCGGCCTTTGCCACGGCCTCGCCGCCGGGCACGCACTTGTTCACGGGCGCGCCGCCGGCAATGGCCTGGGCATAGTCCGCGCAGCCCGCATAGCCGCAGGCGCCGCAGTTTGCGCCGGGCAAAACCTCCTGCAGGCGGCCCACGCGCTCATCCTGCGGCACGGCCAGAAAGCGCGAGGCCAGCACCAGCACCACGCTGCCCGCAAGGCCAAGGCCCGCGCACACGGCAGCCGCCCAAAGAATTCCTGTCCACATAACAGCCGCCCCCCTTACGCGCCGAAAATATGTTCGATGACGCCGCCAAAGCCCATGAACGACAGGCTGACGATGGCGGCGCTTACCAGCGTGATGGGCAGCCCCTCAAAGCATTTGGGGGGCTTTGCGTCCGCCAGGCGGCGGCGCACGCCCGCAAACAGCACCATGGCCAGCATAAAGCCGAACCCGGCGCCCACGGCGCACACCATGCTCTCGGCAAAGTTGTAGCCGTCCTCTATCACAGAAATGGTGACGCCCAGCACCGCACAGTTGGTGGTGATAAGCGGAAGATACACGCCCAGCGCCTTATACAGCGGGGGAATGACCTTTTTCAGCACCATTTCCACAAGCTGCACCAGCACGGCAATGATGAGGATGAACACGATGGTCTGCAGATAGGCCATGCCGTTCGGCTCCAGCACATAGGTATAAATGGGCCAGGTGACGGCGGTGGCCATTGCCATAACAAACACCACGGCGCAGGACATGCCGAAGGCGGAATCCAGCTTTTTCGACACGCCAAGGAACGGGCAGATGCCCAAAAACTGCACCAGCACATAGTTGTTCACAAGAATCATGCCGAAAAATATCATGGCAAGGTTTCTCATTTCGTCCATGCGTTACGCGCCCTCCTTCCCGGGCTCTTCGCCGCAGGCCCCGGCGCACGCACCGGCAGCCGGGCAGCCCTCGCAGCCCACTTTGCGTGTGACGCGCGCGCCCAGCTTCGTCTCTATGAACACCACAAGCGCCATCAGCACGCCAAACACCAGAAAGCCGCCCGGCGGTGTAATGAACAGCGTCATGGGCTCGAACGAGGCGCCCAGCACGGCCACGCCGAACAGCGTGCCCGCGCCCAAAAGCTCGCGCACGCAGCCCATCAGCACCAGCGTCAGGGTAAAGCCAAGGCCCATGCCAAGGCCGTCCAGCGCGGAATCCAGCACGGTGTGCTTCGAAGCGAACATTTCGGCGCGGCCGAGGATGATGCAGTTCACCACAATAAGCGGCAGGTAGATGCCAAGCGCCGTGTCCAGCGAGGGCAGGTACGCCTTCACCAGCATCTGCAGCACTGTGACAAATGTGGCAATCACCGTGATAAAGGCCGGCAGGCGCACCTTGTCGGGTATCACCTTGCGCAGCGCCGAAATAACAATATTGGAACAGATGAGCACAAATGTGGCGGCAAGGCCCATGCCAAGGCCGTTCATGGCCACAGTAGTGACGGCCAGTGTGGGGCAGGTGCCCAGCACCAGGCGTAGGGACGGGTTCTCCTTCACAAGGCCGTTTGTTACGATGCGGATGCGCTCTTTCATGCCTGCCCGCCCCCTTCCTGCACAGCGTGCGTATCTTCGCCCTCTGCCCCGGCCAGCGCGTCGTATGCGGCGCACGCATGCTCTACCGCCAGAATGGCCGCGTTGGAGGACACCGTGGCGCCGGAGATGGCATCCACCTCATAGGCGTTTGCGCTGGTCTTGCCTGAAAACTGTGCGCCAAAAGCCTCATTGCGCACCTTCTGGCCAAGGCCGGGCGTCTCGTCATTTGCAAGGAATTCCACGGCGCGGATGGCGCCGTCCTGCCCGAAGGCCACCATCACGGGCACCTGGCCGCCGTAGCCCTGCGCCTGCGCGGTAATTACCCAGCCCGCGCCATTTGCCGCGCGCGCGGCCTCGGTGACGCCCTCGGCCTCTACGGGCACAATGTCGAAGCTGTCTGCCTCGGGCAGAAGCCGGATGCGCGTCTGCTGTGCGGCGGCCGCCTCATTGGCTGCGATAATAGGCGCTGTGACGCCGTTGGTGGCGGCCAGCAGCACCGCCACAATGAGGCAAATGCCGGTGAGCACAGCGACGGGCCTCAATGTCTCCTTCATTTGCGCTTGCCCCCTCCCAGCGGCTTTTGCCGCGTAAGCTCGTTGATATAGGGCACCAGCAGGTTCATAAGAAGCAGGGCAAAGCTGACGCCCTCCGTCATGTTGCTGCAGAAGCGTATCAGGCAGGTGATGCACCCAAGCCCTATGCCGAACACCAGCTTGCCCAGCCGGGTGAAGGGGCTGGTGACATAATCGGTGGCCATGAAGAAGGCCCCCAGCATCAGGCCGCCCGAAAGAAGCTGCACCACTACGTCGTGCCCTGTGACGGCGCTGAGCACCGCCACCGTGCCCAGATAGCTGAAGGGAATGAGGGCGCTGATGGTGCCGGTGAGGATAAGGTACACGCCGCCCAGAATAAGCGCAAGCGAGCACGTCTCGCCCAGCATGCCGCCGTACTGCCCCAGCAGCAGGCCCAGCGTGCTGCCGGCCGGTATTTCGGCCGCAGCCAGCGGCGTGGCCGAGGCCACGGCGTCCGTGGTGGCGCTGGCCACAAGGTCTATGCCGCCCTTCACGGGGTAGGCGTAATTGGTCATATGCGCCGCAAAGCCGATGAACAACGCAAGGCGCCCCACCAGCGCGGGGTTTGCAAAATTGGTGCCAAGGCCGCCGAACAGCTGCTTTGCCACCACAATGGCCGCAAAACAGCCCACCACGGCCGTCCACAGCGGAATATTGGCAGGCAGGTTGCACGCCAGTATTACGCCTGTGACAAGCGCCGAGCAGTCTTTTACCGCGGCCGGGCGCTTTGCCAGCAGGCAGAACAATGCCTCGAACACCACGCAGCTCACCGCGCACACGGCCACCACAAGCCACGCGCGCGCACCGAATATCATGCCGGAGGCCACCACCACAGGCATGAGCGCGATGAGCACATGGATCATCAGCCCCTGTGTGGAGCTTCCCTCATGGATATGTGGGGAGGCGGACACAAAGAACTTTTCGCGTTCCATCTCATTTGCCTGCCTTTCTCTGCATTGTCTTTGCAAGGCTCATCGTCTGCGCCACGGGGCGCCTGGCCGGGCACACGAAGGTGCAGCAGCCGCAGCCCATGCACAAATCCACCATCAGCTTATCCAGCCGGGCGGCGTCGCCCTGCGCGTATGCGCCCGCTATCTCCACAGGCGAAAGGCCCAGCGGGCACGCCTCGATGCACCGCCCGCAGCGCACGCACGGCTGCGGCGCGGCCAGCTTTGCCTGTTTTTCCAGAAATACAAGGATGCCGTTGTTCTGCTTGAGCACCGGGAAATCCACGCTGGCAAGCGCGGTGCCCATCATGGGGCCGCCCATCAGCACCTTGGCCGCGCCCTCTTCCATGCCGCCGCAGAAATCCAGCACCTCCCGGATGGGCGTGCCGATGATGACCTCTGCGTTTTTCGGCTCTTTCACGCCGGGGCCGTCCACTGTAAGGCGCTTTGTGGTAAGCGGCATGCCGGTGGCAAGAAATTTGCCCAGCGCAGACACTGTGGTGACGTTCATTACCAGCACGCCCACGTCCGCGGGCAGGCCACCGCGCGGCACCTCGCGCCCGGTGGTGCGCTCTATCAGCACCTTTTCCGCCCCCTGCGGATAGCGCGAAGGCAGAGGCTTCACCTCATAATCCGCATCATTTTTCACAAGGCTGAGCATCAAATCGATGGCTTCGGGCTTGTTGCGCTCAATGGCAATGATGACGCGCCCGATGCCCAGATGCTTTTTCACCGCCGCAATGCCCGCCAGCACGGTATCAGAGCACTCCAGAAACTCGCGGTTATCTGCTGTGAGGTATGGCTCGCACTCGGCGCCGTTTATCACCAGCGTGTCAATGGGCGCCTGAGGCTTTACCGTCAGCTTCACCGCCGTGGGAAAGCCCGCGCCGCCAAGGCCCACAAGGCCCGCCGCGCGCGCTGCCGCTGCAAGGCTTTGCGCATCCGTCACCTGCGGCGGCACGCAGCTTTCATCCGGCGCCTGCGCGCCGTCCGGCACAATGACAACGGCGGGCACGTCCGCGCCGCCGGGCATTTTCAGCACCGTTACCTCGCTTACCGTGCCGGAAACGCCGGAGTGGATGTCTGCACCCACAAACCCTTTCGCGCGGCCCACCACGGTGCCCACCTTCACGGCATCGCCCTTTTTCACCGCCACCTCACATGGCGCGCCAATGTGCTGGCTCATAGGCAGCACAATTTTAGACGGCAGCGGCATCACCTGTGTGGCAAAGCCCGCCGTGTTCTTCCTGTGCGGCACCGCCGCGCCCTTTGCGCTTCGCGCAAGGCTCCAACTCATCTTCAGAACCCCCTGCCTTCTTCCTCCCGGCGGGCATGCCCGCCCCAGGGCTTTCAAATCATACGGATTCATTTTAGCACCCTATTTCCCGGTGCGTCAATCGTTCCAGTGGATGAATATTCGTTTTTGCACCGCTTTTTTCCGAAAAAAGCGGCTTTGCACGGCAAAAAATGGGAAACGTTTACAGATTTGCCCTACTTCGTCAAATTTTTATCATTTTCTCCATGATTTCGTCATGTTTGTTTTTGTGTTTTATGCGGTATGCACAGGGCACAAAATTTCACTGCCGGGGCCGCCGTGCGCACCTTGCACTTTCCCGGCAGGGTATGCTATACTGTATGTATAAATTTCCGCGGCCTGTATGCCTTGGCCGCGCGTTTTCTGGAGGCCGCAGCATGCCCTTTCTGGTGACGGATTCCGCCGTGCCCCTGCCGGCAGAGACACTGCCTGCGCTGAAGCTGACGCATCATTACGACGCACCCGCCCGCGGCGAGGTGTATGCGTATCTCCGCTGCTATGTGCACAAGGGCGCGCTGTGCTATAACCTGCTTGTGTTTGACGAGGCCCCGCCGCCCACGGCACGCATCGGCTTTGCGCTGTGCCCGGCGGAAAGCGAGGGCGAGTTTCTGTTTGCCTCTTTCGGCAGGGCGCCGGGCTCGGACGCTCTGGCCCTGTGCCTGGCGCAGCCGGGCGGCGGCTACGCCGCCGTGCGGGCCTTTTCTGCCCCGGCGGCAAAGCGCAGCGCGGGCGAGGACGAGCAGGGCCCATACTGGTGTGCCGAGGGCGTGCTGCCCGCGCAGGTGCTGCGCGAGGCATTCGGCAAGGCGCCGCATGCCGGTGAATTCTGGCCCGGCAATGTGTTTCTGTACGACACCGCCGCGCCCGGCTTCGGTGCCGCGTTCCCGTGCGAGCGCGGGCCGGGCGGCTGGCTGGCCAGCTTTGAGCCGTTCATGGTAGTTCCTTATTAAAGATAATTTCTGCCGTCTGCGCCGCCGGCGCAGGCTGAAAAACAAAGGTTTGGGAGGCTGTTATCATGTTGAAATTTTTGTTGAAGCTGCTTGCCTGGGTGGGCGCCATTGCCGCGGCGCTGGCCGCGCTGGCTTATTTTGACAAGGCCAAGGCGAACGATTACATCGAGATATATTCAGACGACGAGGACGATGTGTTCTGAGCCGGAGGCTGAAGAGAGAAGCCTGCCCCCGGCAAAGCCGGAGGCTGTTTTTTGTTAAGGTGAACAAGATAAGTCCCCTTCTGCGCGGCGGCGCGCAGAAGGGGACTTTTTCTATAAAGCACCGTGCATCACACGCCGGACTGCGGCACGCTGCACAGCGGCTCGTAATATTTCTCGCGGTAGGCGGCCAGCATTTCGTTGAAATCCGGCACAAAGCCGTCGTGCATATTGCGGCGCAGCGCATGGGCGTCGAAATGGTCGTAATCAGCCTCTGAGCCCACAAGGCGCGCGGCGATGTTGGAGCAGTGGTCTGAAATGCGCTCCAGATTCGTGAGTATCTCAAGAAAAATGACGCCACTTTCAATGGCACACACGCCCCGCTTCAGGCGCTCGACATGGCGCTCACGCAGTGATTCTATCATGGCGTCGATGGTCTCCTCCAAAGGCTCTACCCGTTCCGCCGCACGCACATCGCCGCCCTCAAACGCCTCATAGGTGGTGGCCAGTATCTCGCACAGCGCCTCGTTCACCAACAGAAGCTCCCGCTTTGCACTGGGGGAGAACACAATTTCTTTATCGTGCATTTCGCCCGCGCGCTCGGCCACATTGATGGCATAGTCGCCAATGCGCTCAAACTCCACCACATAGTTAATAAGCTCGTTCACCTGCCGGTTTTCGGTGACCGAAAGGCTTTTGTTGGTGAGCTGCACAAGGTAGTTCGAAATAGATACCTCCAGCTTGTCCACCACTGCCTCGCGGCGGTTCACCTTATGTAGTGTTTCCACGCTGTAATCAAACAGCAGCGGCACACAGGCGCCGTAATTTTTCTGCGCGTTGCGGGCCATGGTTTCTACTGCAGCCTTAGCCTGCTGCACCGCCACGGCGGGCGACTGAAACAGGCGCTCGTCCAGAATGGGCACCTCTACGTCCGGCTCTTCGCTCTTACCGTCCGGGATAGTGAGTTCGGAAAGGCGCACCAGCCATTTTGAAAACGGCAGAAGCAGCAGCGTGGCAATCATGCTGGTGGCCGTATGCAGGTTGGCGATGGAGCCCTTTGTCATCAGCGTGTTCCAGAACGGGATGCCGAACAGTGCCTTTGCGCCGTATATCACCACCATGAAAAATGCAGTGGAGATAAGGTTGAAATACAGATGAATGACGGCGCTGCGCTTGGCGCCTTTGGAGGCGCCGATTGCCGCCAGCATGGGAGTAAAGCATGTGCCGATATGCGTGCCCAGCACGATGGGCACGGCGTTACCGAACGTGACCACGCCTGTGTCGCTCAGCGCCTGCAGAATGCCCACGCTGGCCGAAGACGACTGGATGGCCACTGTGGCGGCCAGGCCGGCCAGAAGGCCCAGCAGCGGGTTTTCCAGCGCGGTGAACACGCCGATGAAAAACTGCGAATCCTTCAGCGGGGCCACGGCCGTCTCCATCATGAACATGCCGGTGAACAGAATACCGAAGCCCAGCATAATCTGCCCCGCATTGCGGCGGCCGGGCGCTTTGAAAAACACATACAGGATAGCGCCCGCAAAAGCCACGATGGGCGCGAAGGTGGTGGGGTTGATAACCTGCATCAGCAGGCTGTCACCGGAGATATCCGCCATGCGGATAATTTGCCCTGTAACGGTGGTGCCGATGTTTGCGCCCATGATGACGCCCACAGCCTGTGAAAGCCCCATGATACCGGAGTTTACAAGCCCGATGACAATGACAATGGTGGCCGCGGAGGATTGCAGCACGCCCGTGATGAGCGTGCCCAGCAGCACGCCCAGAATGGGGGAGGAGATAAGCTTCTGCAGCACCGTCTGCATTTTGCCGCTGGCTATTTTCTCAAGGCCGGAGCCCATGATGCTCATGCCGTACAGGAACAGCGCAATGCCGCCCGCCAGGTTGATCGCGTCGAAAATGGTCATTGCCGCCGGCTCCCCTTTTACAAAAATATCCGGCGCCTGCGCACATTCTGCCGCATGCCGTCAAACGCCGTCAAATGTATGATAGCATTCCGTATGCGGGGCGCGCAAGGCTCCGGATAAAAAAATTATATCTTTTCTTTACTTTTTCTTTTCTTTCTTTTTACAAATTATACGCCGCCCTGCTGCACGGTGACGGCCACGCCTGCAGGCGCGCATACGGCTGCTTCACCCTCCAGCCGAAGCCAGCCGGTGTTCTCGCAGATATGGTCCGGGCAGACGCTGTCCACAAAGCGCACCGCGCCGTCCTTCACCTCCAGCGTCACGGGCAGGGCCGCCCCCTCTATGGGGTAGACGCCGTCCTGCGAAAGCGGCAGGCACACCGTGCTGCCGCCGGCAATGTCCACACGGGCCTCGGCGCCCGTACTGCCCGGCCGCATAAGGAAAAACAGCGCCGCCACCGCCAGCACGCCCAGCGCGAACCCAATGTTCTTCTTCAAGGCGCGCCCTCCTTCCCCTTGCGCTTTTTCTTCTTCCCCACTATACTATAATCAAATGCAAAATGCAAAAATAAGGAGCTGATGACGTGATAAACGAAAAAGAACTTTTGCAGAGCATCGACACCTTTCTTTCTGAAAATAAAGACGCCATTCTGGCGGATTTGAAAACGCTGATCGACCAGCCCAGCGTGCGCGGCGAGGCCGCGCCCGGCGCGCCCTACGGCACAGACGTGAACGCGGCGCTGGAAAAGGCGCTGGCCATTGCCCGCCGCATGGGTCTTGAGACAGTGAACTGTGAGGGCCATATCGGCTGGGCCGACCTGCCCGGCAAAAGCAAAAAGCAGATTGCCACCATCGCCCATCTGGACGTTGTTCCCGCGGGCAACGGCTGGGCATCGAACCCGTTTGAGATGGTGGTGAAGGACGGCTGCGTTATTGGGCGGGGCACGCTGGACGACAAGGGGCCCGCGGTGCTGACGCTTTACATTGCCAAATTTTTCAAGGAGCGCGGCGTGCAGCTTCCGTACACCCTGCGCCTTCTGTTCGGCACGGATGAAGAGACCGGCATGGAGGACGTGGAGTGGTATCTGGAGCATTACGACGCGCCGGCCTTCCTGTTCACGCCGGACGGCGAATTCCCCGTGGGCTACGGCGAAAAGGGCGGCTATGGCGGCGACGTTATTTCAGCGCCCGTTTCAGGCAATTTGATGGAATTTGAGGGCGGCGTGGCCGGCAACGTGGTGCCCGACAAGGCCAGCGCGCTGGTAAAGGCCGACATTGCGACGCTGCGCGGCACAGAGAACGTGACGGTAGAACCCGCAGGCAGCGGCCTTGTGCGCATCACAGGGCACGGCGTCGGCGGGCACGCCTCGATGCCGCAGGGTACCGTGAACGCCATCGCCCTGGTGGTGGATTATCTGCTGAAGAACAGGCTGTGCAGCGAAAGTGAGAACCGCGCGCTTGAAATGGTACATGTGCTGCTCTCTGCCACGGACGGCTCCAGCACCGGCATTGCCAGCCGCGACGATGTGTTTGGCCCGCTGACGTGCATCGGCGGCACCATTGCCCTGAAGGGTGGCTGCCTTGTGCAGAACATCGACATCCGCTACCCCACCAGCATCACCGATGAAGAGATGTTCGCCAAAATCAGCGCCTTTGCCGCCCAATACGGCGGTAGCTTTAAGCCCATGAAACCCATGAAGCCGTTCTATATCGAACCCGGCAGCCCGGCAATCCGCGCGCTGGTGGATACCTATAACGAGGTGACCGGCCAGAGCAAACAGCCCTTCACCATGGGCGGCGGCACCTATGCGCGCCACTTCCCCAATGCCGTTAGCTTCGGCATCGAAGAGCCGGAGGAGACTTGGCCCGCCTGCTGCGGCGCCATGCACAGCGCCAATGAGGGCGTGCCTGTTGAGCATCTGATGAAGTGCCTGAAAATTTACCTGCTGGCCACTGCGCGCCTGATGGAGCTGGAATTCTAAGCATGCTGCAAACCCGCGTCATATCAGCATATAAAAGGCCGGGGTGCCGCCCATTGGGCGGCACCCCGGCGCTTTTCGCACCTGCCGGAATTTTATTCGGCTTTGCCTGCCTCTGTTAGGTGAAACCGCAGCCCCGGCCCGTTTTCGCCCTGCGCATTGCTGGAAGCTGCGTTCAGCACCTGCGCTTTGCCATCGGGCGTGCTGACCGTAACCGTCACGCCTTTCTCCGGGCTTTTGCCCAAAACCTGCTCCAGCACATAGCCGCCGTCTTCGCCTTTTTCCGCAGGTCCGCTCACTGCACTGGAAGCGCCGGCGCCCGCCAGCTTCGGCTCTGTGGCAGGCGGCTCTGCTGCAAAGGCCACCGCGCCCGCGCTGAACACAGCGGCCGCCAGCGCCGCAGCCGTGAAGGAAGCTTTCTTTTTATTCATGATTGCTCTCATCCTTTCTCTCCACTGGTTTTCTGAAAAACAACTGCAAAAGGGGCCAAAGGCACCGCGCTGCGCTTCGGCGCAGAGAAGGGCGCGCGCATAGGGCGCCCTCTCTGCGCCGCCCTGTGCGCACACGACAGCCTCGTCGCACGCGAATTCAATGTCCCTGTTTGCCAAAATAAACAGCGCCCACACCGCCGGGGAATACCAGTGCAGGCACACAACCGCCGCGAACAGCAGCTTTCGCAAAGCATCAAAGCGCACGATATGCATGCGCTCGTGCGCCAGCACATAGAAAAGCTGCTGCCCCTGCCATTTGCTTTCCGCAGGCAGCACCACCACCGGGCGCAGCACCCCATAGGTGAAGGGCGTAGCGCAGGCGGCCGTTTTCACCCGAAGCGGGCGGCGCACCGGCCATGCCTGAAAAAAGGCCTGCACCTGCCCACAGGCACAGGGCGCGGCGTTTCGCAGCCGCCAAAGCGCCGCCGCATACACTGCCAGAAAATAGATGCCCAGGGCGCAGGCGCCCGCCAGCCAAAGCTGTGCCCACGGCAGGCCCGGCGCAGCCTGCGCCGCCTGCCCGCCGCCCAGGCCGACCCCTGCATGGGACGGCCAAAGTGCCCACGCGCCTGTAAAGCGCACCGGCACCAGCAGGCGCAGCGCCGCCACGCACCACAGTGCAGGCCACAGCCTGCGGGGCACGCGCCGCTTTGCTGCTGCGCGGAGGCATATCACCAGTGCCGCCATCAGGGCGCCCTGCAGGCCCACGGAAAAATAGCGCGCAAACAATGCCTCCGGCAGGCTCATGGCTTCTCCTCTTCCTGTGCGGCCGCCACCATAGCCTCCAGACGCGCCAGCTCATCCTTTGAAAGCCGTTTTGCGCCCAGCAGCGCGGCAAACAGCCTTTCGGCCGAGCCCTCAAACAGCTTTTCCAGCAGCGCGCCTGCCGCGCTGCGCTGCACCTCCTCCTGCGCCACACAGGGGGTGCAGAAAAAGCCCGGCTCTGTGCGGCGCACGGCGCCCTTCTGCACGCACCGGCGCAGCAGCGTATAGGTGGTGTTCGCGTTCCAGCCCCAGGCAGCCGTCATCTCTTCGGCCACCTGCCTTGCCGGGCAGCCGCCTGTGCGCCACAGCACCTGCATCACCTTCAGTTCGGCATCTCCCAGCTTTTTTTCCATTCAGGCCTCCCCTTTCGCAAGACAATTGTGGTAACCCCAATATACCACTATTGTCTTATCAAAGTCAACCAGAGCTCTTGTCTTTTCACACAGTTTTCAAAAAAGACCGCCCCGGCTTACAAGCCGGGGCGGCCCTGAATACGCATCCTTTTTAGCGTCATACGCCCATGGTGCTCGTCTCCGGCAGCGTGGAACCGCCGTCGATGACAAACTGGGCGCCTGTGAGGTAACTTGACTCATCGCTGGCAAGAAAAGCCGCCAGCTCGCCCACCTCCATGGGGTCCGCCAGGCGGCCCAGGGGAATGGAGGCGGCAATGCCGTCCACCACGCTCTGCGGGTTCTCCGGGCAGGACTGGCGCGCCATGCCCTGCACCATGGGGGTGAGCACATAGCCCGGGCAGATAGCGTTTACATTCACATAGGGCGCAAACTCGCGCGCCAGCGCCTTGGTAAGGCCCACCAGCGCGGCCTTGCTCATGGCATAGGCAGCTTCGCCGGGGTCTGCCACCATGTCGCCCGTGACGCTGGACATGATAACCACCCTGCCCCACTTGCGCGCCACCATGCCGGGCAGCACGGCCTTGCAGGTGTTCCACGCGCCCTTCACGTTGATGTCCAGGTGAGCGTCGCGGTCTGCATCGCTCTGGGTGAGAAAATCGCCCAGGCAGCAGATGCCAGCGTTGGACACAAGGATATCCACCCCGCCGAACTCCTGCACAGCCGTTTCATAGCCCGCCTGCACGCTGGCCATATCCGACACGTCCATTTTCACGGCAATGGCCTTCGCGCCGCTTTCACACAGGCTTTGCGCCAGCGCCTGTGTTTCGCTGCCGCGCGCCGCCAGCACCAGATTTGCCCCATGCTTTGCAAAGACTCTTGCAATGCCCTCGCCGATGCCCTTGGAGGCGCCCGTGATGAGCGCCGTTTTCCCCGTCAGTTTTCCCATGTTCGCCCTTCCTTTCACGATAAATCAGAATTCTGCGTCCACCAGCTCGCCGTTCTCGTTGAAGGCAACAGGCTTTGCGGTGTTGCGCGTATAGCGCAGCATATCGCGCACACGGGTGCGCTCTTCCTTCATATAAAGGATATAGGCCTTGCCCTCTTTTTTGGCGCGGCCCGTGCGCCCGATGCGGTGCGTGTAATATTCATTCGAGGGCGGCACGTCGTAGTTGAACACGGCGTCCACGTCCGTCACGTCAATGCCGCGCGCCGCCACGTCCGTGGCCACCAGCACCGCCAGCTCGCCCGCCTTGAAGCGGGCCATGATTTTATTGCGCTCGGCCTGCGAGAGGTCTCCGTGCAGGCAGTCCACGTCAAAATTCAGCCGCGCCAGCTGGTTCGAGAGCATGGCGGTAGTGTATTTCGTGTTGCAGAACACCATCACGCGGGAATAGCCCTCTTTGATGATGAGCTCGGTCAGGTCCGCCAGCTTGTTGCGCCCCGTGGTGAGAATCATGTACTGGTCTATTTTGGGCGCGCTTTCCAGCACGGGCTGCACCGTGATTTCCTCCGCGTCACGCTGGTACAGCCAGCCGATATCCATAACCTCGCGGCTGATGGTGGCGCTGAACATGGCGAGGCGCTGTTTGGACTTGATGGCGTCCAGAATTTTCCGCACATCCTTATAGAAGCCCATGTTCAGCATCTCGTCAGCCTCATCCAGCACGATGTCTTTCACATGCGAGACGTCGATACTCCTGCGGTTCATATGGTCCTGCAGGCGGCCGGGCGTTGCCACCACAATCTGCGCACCCTTTTTTAACTGCTCCACCTGTTTTGCCATGTTGGCGCCGCCATAGACGCAAGCGATGCGGATATCCGGGTAAAAGTGGGCCAAATCGCGCAGATCCTCCGTGATCTGCTGGGCCAGCTCGCGCGTGGGGGCCATCACCACGGCCTGCGGATATTTTTTATCCTGCTGCACGCCCAAAACAAGCGGGATGCCGAAAGCGCACGTTTTGCCGGTGCCGGTGGGCGCTTTCGCAATCACGTCGCGGCCTGCCATCATGGGCGGGATGGCCTTTTCCTGCACCTCGGTCAGTTCGGTAAAGCCCATGCGCTCCACAGCCCTGTGTATCTCTGCGGGCACGTTTAATTCTGTATATCTCATTGCTTTCTCCCCTTGCGCACAACTCTCTGTTCAACGCTTTTTATCATACCACATCCGCCGCCAAAAAGAAACCGCCCGGGCGCGCGGCTTTCGCCGGGCCGGGCGGGGCTCATTTCAGGCCTAGCCTGCGCTTCATGGCGCCGCTGGGCCTGAAGCCCGGCGCCATGACAGGGGCCAGCTTCGTATGCTGGCCCGTTTTGGGGTTCACATATGCCTTTTCACCGCGATGGCGCAGCTCAAAGCGCCCAAAGCCCGCGATGGTAACCTTTTCGCCCCGGCGCAGCGCCTCAAGAATGAGTTCCTCCGCCGCCTCCAGCACGCAGGCGGCCTCGCTTTCCGGCAGGCCTGTGCGGACCGCTGCGGCCGCTATAAGTTGGCTTTTTGTCATGTGCGGCGCCCCCTTTCTGCGCGCGGCGTCATTTCATGGCCATTTTGCGGCTGCCCGGCTTCACCAGGGGCAGCCTGCCCCCGGCGCACACGGGGCATTCTTCCGGCGCCCAGTTGGGCAGGTCAAGCTGAAGTGCGCTGGCCACCACAGGCAGGGGGCTGGCACCCTTGGAGCGGTCTACCACACAGGCGATGCCCACCACGACGCCGCCGTGCTCCTCAATGATTTTTGCCGTCTCCAGGCTGGATTTGCCGGTGGTGACGACATCTTCCATGATGACGCAGCGCTCACCTGCATGAATTTCAAAGCCGCGGCGCAGCGTCATCACATTGTCCACACGCTCGGTAAAAATAGCGCGGCGGCCTATCTGGCGGCCTATCTCATATGCATACACAATGCCGCCCATGGCCGGGCCCACCACCACGTCGATATTCATTTCTTTCAGCTTCTCCGCCACCGGGGCCAGCACCTGCGCAGCCTTGTCCGGGTACTGCTGCAGCTTTGCCATCTGGCAGTAGGCGTTGGAGTGCCGCCCGGAGGAAAGCAGAAAATGCCCCTCCAGAAAAGCGCCTGTCTCTTTCAAAATATCCAGCTTGTCGCTCATATCCCGTCTTCCTTTCTGTTCCAGCGGGCGGCTTACAGCGCCGCGCCGCGTATCTCATCCAGCGTTTTCACGCCGTTTTCGTCCATCCATGCAGCCATGCCGCGGGCCACGTCCTCGCAGGCGCGCGGGTTTGCAAAGCTGGCCGTGCCAACCTGCACGGCGGCCGCGCCCGCCATGATAAACGCTAGCGCGTCTTCGCCCGTGGCAATGCCGCCAAGGCCCACCACCGGCACACGCACCGCCCTGCACACCTGATACACCATGCGCAGTGCTATGGGCCGGATGGCCGGGCCGGAAAGACCCGCAAATATATTCTGGAACACCGGGCGGCGCGAGGCAAGGTCGATAGCCATGGCCTGAAAGGTGTTCACAAGGCTCAGGCCGTCTGCACCGGCCTCTTCACAGGCAAGCGCCATTTCGGTGATGTTTTCCGCGTTGGGGCTCAGCTTTACCACCAGAGGCTTTTTGGTGCACGCGCGCACGCGCGCCACCACTTCGCGGGCGCTCTGCGCACGGATGCCGTAAGCGATGCCCCCGGCCTTCACATTCGGGCAGGAAATATTCAGCTCTATCAAATCTACATCCGTGCCGTCCAGAAGGCGCGCACCCTCTTCATACGTCTCGATGGTGCTGCCCCCCAGGTTCGCCATGGCCGCAGGGCCAAGGCGCTTCATGGCGGGAAGCTCATGCTCGATGAAATGGCGCACGCCGGGGTTCTGCAGGCCGATGGAATTGATAAGGCCAGCAGGCGTCTCGTACAGCCGTTCGCCCTCATTGCCCGCCTTGCCCTCCAGCGTGAGCCCCTTGCCGGAAATGGCGCCCAGCCAGCGCATATCCACAATGCGCGAAAACTCCTGCCCAAAGCCGAAGGTGCCCGAGGCGGCGATGACAGGGCTTTGCATCGGCACGCCGCAAAGTGTCACACGCAGGTCAGCCAAAGAACACACCTCCCTCGAATACCGGGCCCTCTTTGCAGATGCACACAAGCGCGCCCTTTTCCGTTTTGCAGGTGCAGCCCAGGCATGCGCCGAGGCCGCAGGCCATTTTGCGCTCCATGCTCACATAGCATTTTGTGCCTGCGGCAAGGCATTTCTGCACGGTGGCGCGCATCATGGGCTCCGGCCCGCAGATATACACCACGTCATAGTTCTGCGGCTGCAGCAGCTCTGTCACAAAGCCGTGGTGCCCATAGCTGCCGGTATCTGTGGCAATGCGCACCCTGCGCCCGCCGCCTGCGAAGTGGGCAAGGCGGTAGGGCTCATCGCGAAAGCCCAGCAGGCATTCCACCTGCGCGCCCTGCGCCGTGAGCTGCTCGGCCAGATAAAACAGCGGCGCTGTGCCGATGCCGCCCCCCACAAGGGCAACTTTTTCGCCCTCCAGCGCAAAGCCGTTGCCCGCAGGGCCGGTGAGCTGCAGCGTGTCGCCCTGCCGCAGCGCCGCCAGCTTGCGTGTGCCCGGGCCCTTCACCTGAAACAGAAAGCTCAGCGCGCGCGTGCCCTCCTCGTAATGGTGCACGCTGATGGGGCGCGAGAGCAGCGGCGGCTCGTCCGCCGCCCAGGCGCGCAGCATATAGAACTGGCCCGCTTTGGGCTTTTCGTACTGCGGCGGAAGGTATACGGTGAGAAGGAAAATATCCGCTGCCTGCTGGCTTGCCACCAGGACGCCGGCCTCAAAGCTCTGCGCAGGCATGGGCAATGGCCTCCTTCATTTTCACGCACTCGTTGTACGCCGCCTCGGCAAACGGCACGCCCGGCTGCTTTTTGTACGCCAGCAGCACGCCGCGGCTGGAGTTCACCACGCCGCCGTTGCCCGCGCTGAGGTACTGCGCAATGTCCTGCGCGGTGCCGCCCTGTGCGCCGTAGCCGGGGATGAGGAAGAACGAATCGCGGTAGCGCGCGCGGATCTGCCTTGCCTCTTCGATGTGGGTGCCGCCAATGACGAGACCCAGCGAGGAATAGCCGCTCTCGCCCAAAAATGCCTTGCCCATGGCGTTCAGCTTGTCGCCCACCATATCGTACACATGGCGCCCGTCGGCAAGCGCCTCGTACTCAAAATCCTTTGCGCCGGGGTTCGAGGTGCGGCACAGGACGAACACGCCCTTGCCGTTTTCGCGCATGTACTGCGCATAGGGCTCGATGGAATCCAGCCCCATGTAGGGCGCCAGCGTCATCCAGTCTGCCTCCAGCTCGCCCGTGAAGTGCGCCCGGGCATACATCTCGGCCGTTTTGGCAATATCGCCGCGCTTCACGTCCGCAATCACCGGCAGGCCCTGCGCACGCAGGTATTCCACCGTAGCCTTATAAGCGCGCAGGCCGTCCAGCCCCAAGGCCTCGTAATATGCAATCTGCACCTTGAAGCACGCGGCGGCGGCCTTTGTGGCCTCGATGATTTCGCGGTTGAAGGCAAACACGTTTTCCCCAGCCGTGCGCCCCGGCTGTGCAAAGCCCTCCGGCAAATAAGAGGGGTCGGTGTCCAGCCCCACGCACACGGGGCCGCGCTGGGCCACCGCCTCATACAAACGGTCTACTTGCAGCATGTCGTCATTCTCCTTTTCTCTTTCCATGGTCCTACGGTTGCATTTACATCTGATATGTAAGAACACCCTGCTTTACGGTTACCTTCACCCTTCCGGCCAGGCGCAGGCCCGCGTACGGTGTGTTATGGCTTTTTCCGGCAAATTCATCCGGGTTCACCGTATACTCCTCCTCCAGCGCCGCCAGCACCACGTCGCCGTCAAAGCCCGGCTGCAAAAGCCCCTTGTTCAGGCCCATGATTTGTGCGGGCGTGCGGGACAGCATGCGGCTCAGGCGAGAAAGCGGCATGCCGTGCTGCTTGCACAGCTTCGTGTAGCACACCGAGAAGGCCGTTTCCAGCCCCACGCAGCCGGGCGCGCCGTTCTGCTTATCCTGCGGGGTATGGGGGGCGTGGTCGGTGGCGATGGCGTCCACCTCGTCCGCAAGCATGGCGCGCACCAGCGCGTCCACATCCTCCTGCCGGCGGATGGGCGGGTTCACGCGAAATTCATCGTGGCAGAACCAGATATGGTGGGGCGTCACCTCAAACGTGACGCGCACCCCGCGGCGCTTTGCGGTTAGGATATCCTCCAGCGCCTCCTTTGTGCTCACATGGCACATGTGCAGCTTTGCCCCCGTGGAGGCAGCGAGGTATAAGTTGCGCGCTGTCTCCAGGTTTTCCGCAAGGCGGTAATCTGTGGCGGAAAGGTCCATATCCTCGGCATGGCTCATGACGGTGAGGCCCTTTTGGGCCGCAATGCACATGGCCTCGTACATCACCTTCGATTCCCGCACGCCCTTGCCGTCCTCACTGATAAAGCGGAGGTTTTTCGGCAACGCGCGCAGATGGCTCACCGTTCTGCCGTCAAAATCCTTTGTGATGGACACGCACTGGTTCACATCGCACAGGCCCACGCGCCGGGCCTCGTCCATCACGCTTTGCGCAATGGCGCCCGTAGAGCACACGGGGCTTGTGTTGGGCATACAGTTCACAAACGTATAGCCGCCGCGCGCCGCCGCGCGGCTGCCTGTTTCCACCGTTTCCTTGTGCTCAAAGCCCGGCGTGCGGAAATGGGTGTGCAAATCAATAAAGGCGGGCATGGCCACAAGGCCCGCCGCGTCCAGCACCGGCTCGTCCCCGGCGGCGGCAAGGCCCGCACCCACAGCGGCGATACGCCCGTCCCGGATGAGAATATCTCCTTCGCGTTCGCCTTCGGCATCCACCAGCCGCGCGTGTTGAATCAGCATGGTATCTCTCCCTTCCAAACGCTTCTTTATTTTTCCCGGCCGTCTTTCATAAGCAGGCCCGCCAGGGCAATCAGCAGCCCTGCTGCCGCCGCGCACAGGCCGAAAAAGTTCATTGCCGATGCGGCCAGCCCGGCCAGTATAACAGCCAGCCCCATCAGCATCACTTTTACAGAGCGCATCCTGCCCCCCCTGATACAAAAAAGAACTTTTCCCTTAAAAGGAAAAGTTCAAACAATAAGGCTTCGAACGCATACGGCTGTCTTGCTTCGCAGGCAATGCGCCATTGTAACCTCTCCGCCTTTCACTGGTTTTCAAGGTATTGTAGCACGTTCCGCCACGGCTTGTCAACGCTTTGCGGCGCAAAATGCGCCCCGGGCACGGCAAAACCGTGCCCGGGGCCGCACTGCCTTCGCTAAACGGGTTTACAGCTCGCCGAAGCCGCCCTCCACAAGGCCCACCAGCGTGTCCACGGCCTCCTGCTCGTCCGGGCCTTCCGCGCTGATTTCTATCTTCGTGCCCTTGCCCATGCCCAGCGTGAGGATGGAGATGATAGATTTGGCATTTGCCAGATTATCCACCTCGGGCTTTGAAAGGTTGCGCACGAATACCTTGCTGTCGAACTGCTTGGCCGCATTTGCAAACTGTGCCGCGGGCCGCGCGTGCAGCCCCGTGCGGTTGCACACCGCCGTCGTCTTTTTATACATTACAGGTCTCTCTCCTTTGCTTCACACAGCACCTTTTTCACCTGCTCCTCGTCGGCGCACGCCGTCACGCGGGCCGCAAGCGAGCACATTTCGCCCAGCGTCATACCCGCAAGCGCCTTTTTCACCCGGGCAAGGCTTGATGCGCTCATGGACAGCTTGCGCAGCCCAAGGCCCACCAGCGCCGGGGCGGCAAGGGCGTCGCCGCCCAATTCGCCGCACACGCAAAGGGGCCTGCCCGCCTGCTCGAATGCCCGTGCCACCATGCCGATAAGGCGGAACAGCGCCGGATGCCAGCTTTGGTAGTACGGGGCCACGGCGGGGTTCATGCGGTCTGCCGCAGTGAGGTACTGGCATAAATCGTTCGTGCCGATGGAGGCAAAATCCACCTCGCGCGCCAGCTCCGGCGCCATCAGCGCGGCGCTGGGCACCTCGATCATCGCGCCCAGCTTCACCTCGCCCGCGCGCTCGCCCCGCCCGGCCAGCTGGCGGCGCGCCTGCTCCACAAAGCCCTTGGCCCGGCGCACATCCTCCAGCGAGCCCACCATGGGGAACATCAGCCACAAATTGCCGTGCACCGCCGCGCGCAGCGCAGCGCGAAGCTGGGTGAGGAACATCTCCGGGTTTTCAAAGCACAGGCGCAGCGCGCGGCTGCCCAAAAAGGGGTTATCCTCTCTGGGAAGCTGGAAATAGCGCAGCGTTTTGTCGCCGCCGATGTCCAGCGTGCGCAGCACCACCGGGCGCTGCCCGAAAGCGCGCAGCACCTTTTCGTATTGCCCGGCCTGCTCGTCCTCGGTGGGGAAATGGTCGGCGTCCATATACAGGAACTCTGTGCGCAGCAGGCCGGCAAAGCCGGCGTACTGCGCGGCCTCCAGCTCCTCACCGGCGGCGCTGCCGATGTTCAGGCCAAGGTCTATCCGGACGCCATCCTTTGTGAACGGCTCCTTGTCCAGCCAGGCGGCCTCCTCCCTTATCTGCCTCTGCCACTGCCCGCGCGCAGCCTGCGCCGCAGCCAGCCGTTCGGGCGAAGGCTGCGTTTCCAGCGTGCCGGCTCCGGCGTCCACCACTGCCGTTTCGCCGTGCCGCACGGCCCGCATCAGGCCCGCCACGCCCAGCACGGCGGGGATGCCCCAGCTTTTTGCAATGATGGCGGAATGGCTGGTGGCGCCGCCCGTCTCGGTGACGATGCCCAGCACGTTGGCCCTGTCCATGGTGGCGGTGTCGGAGGGCAGCAGCTCCTTTGCCGCCACGATTACCGGCTGCTCAAGGCAGCTTAGGCTGCGCTCGGGCGCGCCCTGCAGAATGCGCAGCAGCCGCAGCTTCACGTCGTAAAGGTCTGCCGCGCGCTCGCGGATGAGCGCGTCCGGCGCACTGCCCAGCACGGCGCGGTAATTTTCATACACCTGCTCCACGGCCCACTGCGCCGTCCACTGCTCGCCCTCGATGCCCGCGAGGATCTCCTCATCCATCACTTCATCGTCCAGGATATCCATGTGCGCCTCGAAGATGGCGGCCTTGTCGGCCTCCAGCCGGGCGCACACCCCGCCCAGCTCTTCGCGGGCGGTGCGCTTAGCGGCCTCGTACAGGGCCCGCTGCTCTCCCGCGCTGCCGCCGTGCCCGGCGTACGGCGGCGCGGGCACGAACGGCTCGTAGCAGTACAGCGGCCCCGCGGCCACGCCGCGCGAGACGCCTGTTCCGTGGTAGATCATGTCATCCGCTCCTTAAAATGCTTTGTGGAAGATTTCCAGCACGTCCTTTTCATCCATGGGCACAAAAGCGCTCTTCAGCTGCGCGCCCGCCTTTTTGGCCATGATGTCGAAATGCTCTTCACCGATGCCCAGCTCGCGCAGGGTCGTGGGCAGCCCCATGGCCTTGAAGTAATCCGCCGTGGCTTCGATGGCCTTCCCGGCAATCTCCATCGGGGGCAGCGAGGCGTCAATGCCCCACACGGCCGTGCCGTAGTCCACATATTTATATACGTTTTCTTCCTTCAGCATATGGCGCAGCCAGTGCGGGATAAGCACCGCCAGGCCCGCGCCGTGCGTGACGTCGTAATATGCGCTGAGCTCGTGCTCCATGGGGTGCACGCTCCAGCCGACGGGCGCGCCCTTGGTGAGCAGGCCGTTGATGGCCCAGCTGCTGGCCCACATCAGATTGGCGCGCGCCTCGTAATCGTCGGGCTGCTGCCAGGCGCGGTGGCCGTACTTCACGCAGGTCTTCAGCACGGCCTCCGCAAAGCGGTTCTGCAGGTAGGCGTCCGGGTGGTTGTTGAAGTACACTTCCATCACATGGCTCATGATGTCCGCCGTGCCCGCGGCCGTCTGGAATTTGGAGACGGTGAAGGAATACTCCGGGTCCATAATGGACACCACAGGGCGCATGCCGGGCGCGCTGACGCCCACTTTTTCGTGCGTCTCCATGTTGGAGATGACGGCGCTGGTGTCCATTTCAGAGCCAGTGGCCGCAATGGTGAGCACCGCGATGATGGGCAGGATGGATTTGATAGGCGCCTTCTTCGTCACCATATCCCAGGCGCTTCCCTCACAGGTGACGCCTGCGGCCACGGCCTTGGCACAGTCGATGGTGCTGCCGCCGCCCACGGCCAGCACTACGTCCAGCCCGTGCTCACGGCAGATGGCAATGCCCTTTTCCACTGTGGTGATGCGGGGGTTGGGCTCTACGCCGGCCAGCTCTTCATATGCGATGCCGTTTTCCGCAAAAATTTTCGTGATGGCGTCATACAGGCCGATTTTTTTGATGCTGCCGCCGCCGTACACCATCAGCACCTTGCTGCCGTGCGCCTTTACGCTTTCGGCCAGCTGGGCGAGCTGCCCCCTGCCGAAGAATACCTTTGTGGGGATGTGATACATGAATTTATCCATTGTGAATTCTCCCTTTCATAATAAATCACACAAAGCCCGTTTGCAAGCGCGCGGCGCCTGCCGCCGGGCCCTGAGCTTGCTAAGCTTCAGGCACAGCCTTATGTCTCTTGTGCCGCCGCCTTGTAGGCACGCAGCGTCTCAAGCAGCTTTTCAGGCTGGCCGTAATACTGCATTACGCTACTGCCGATAAAAAAGCCGTCCCCCCCGGAGGCGCGGATGAACGCCACCTCCTCCGGGCTGCGGATGCCGCCGCCGCAGTACACCGGGCAGCGCAGGCCCTGCCTGCGCAGCCCGGCAATGCAGTTTTTCAGGGTGTCCCAGTCAAAATCCGGCGTGCGCTCGTTTGCATAGGGCATGGCCTGCATATACACGAAGGTCTGGCTTTTCAGCGCCTCGGCCACCATCTGCGGCTTCATCTGGAACGAGACGAACGGCGCCACATGCACGCCGCTCTGCGCAAGGCGCGCCGTGGCCGTGGGCTCGTTGAAATCTGCCGTGATGATGGTGTCGATGCCGTTCCCGGTGCAGAACCGGGCCAACTCCTCCACGCCGATGTCGAATACGCACTCCTGATACAAAAGCAGGTATACCTCCATATGGGGGTACTCGCGCTTGAAGCGCGCAATATCGGCCAGATAGCGCGCATAGTCGCTGCACTGGGCGCGCGCTGCGGCCATTTTTTCCGCAATGTAGTCCATCTCCAGATACGGATCCTTTGCCGGAAGGCTCCACTCGATGGCGTCGCACCCGCCCTCGGCGTACAGCTTCGCCATCTCGTAGCTTTTCTCAAGGCTGGGATACCCGCCGGAGAGGTAACAAATTGTTTTCATTCTGCTGCCTCCTGTTCTGCCGCCTGCTCGAACGCTGCGATGCGCCGGCCGAGCTCTGCCTGATCGCCCCACGCCTCTATCAGGCACGAGCCGATATAGGCGCCGTCCGCACCGGCGCGCCTCACCTCGGCAAGGCGCTGGGGCGTGCGGATGCCCATGGTGACATACACCTGCCGCGCCCCCTGCCGGCGAAGCCAGCTGATGGCCCCCGCCAACGTCTCGCAGCCCGGGCGCGGCGGCTGGCTGCTCTGCGTCATCAGCTGGATGGGCCGCCCTGCGGCTACTGCACGCGCCACCTGCCCGTCAGGCAGGTGGAAGGGCACGGCCTCCAGCAGCTGCAGGCCTCCCGCCTCCAGCTTTGCGCCGAAGGCTTCATCCGCGCCCTGGCGCTGCGGCAGATACGCCACATGGCGAATGCCCGCCTGTGCGCAGAACTCGAAAAACCGGCTGAGGCCTATTTCCCTCAGGGTGTCCTCGTAGGCGGTGAGCTCCAGCTTTACCTCAGGCAGCCGCTTATGCAGGGCACAGATGGCGTCCAGATAGACGCCGAGGTCCGGAAAGGCCGAAAGGCTCTGCAGCATACGGCTGCGGATGATGTCATGCTCCAGATAGGGGGCTCTTGTGGGAAGGTCCAGCTGAAGATGGCGGCATCCCGCGGCGGCGTACTGCGCCGCCAGCTCCACGCCTGCGGCGGGGCTGGGCGCGCCGAAATTCAGATAATAAACCGTATCGAAGCCTCTGTTCACAGCGACGCCTCTTTCGTTTCACCGCAGGCGCCGCGCACCGCCTGCACCATGCGGCGGCAAAGCCCGGCGTCCACAGGCGCGGTGATAATTCCGCCCTGCTTCAGTGCAGAGCCCACGATGGCTCCGTCCGCCACGGCAAGCTGCCGGGCCGCTGTTTCTGGCTTGAAGCCGCTGCCGATGATGACGGGCAACTTTGAAGCCTGCTTTGCGCGGCACACGGTATCCATAGGCGTCTCCAGCCCGGTGGACAGCCCTGTGACGATAAGGGCGTCGGCGCCGCAGTCCGCTGCTGCCTGCACAGATTCCTCCAGCGAGACAGCCGGGTTCACGAGATGGCTGTGCTTCACCTGCACGTCGGCAAACACGGCGATGTCCTGCGCGCCAAGCTGGCGGCGCATGTGCAGCACCTCCTGCGCACAGGGGCCTATGCTGCCGAGGCCCGTAACCTGTACGGTGTCCACAAAGGCGGGCGAGCGCACAAACCGGGCGCCTGCGGCATAAGCCGCTGCAAGCGCGGCAGGCGTGTCGCTGAACGAGGCGTCCACCCCCACGGGGATGCGCACCGCCTGCACCACGCAGCGCGTGACGGCTGCAAGCGCGGCAAGCTGGCCCGCGGAAAGGCTGCGCGCATAAGGCATGTCGGTGGTATTTTCCACGATGACGGCGTCAAAGCCCGCGGCCTCCAGTGTGCGCGCATCGGCCAGCGCCTTTTCATAAATCTTTTCCATATCGCCGCCATGGCCCAGCGTGCCGGGAAGCGGCAGGCAGTGCACCATGCCGATGAGGCATTTTCCGCCCTCGGCCATGCGGCGCAGAATGGTTGTTTTCTTCATTGTGTGCCCCTCTTACAGCCCCGGCGGGCAAGCATGCCCCGGGGCCTCTTTGTGCATATGTTTTTCAAGGCAGCCCCGCCGGCCCGCAGAACGCAAGCCGGCGGGCGCCTGCAAAATGGAAAATGGATGGTTTTCAAAACATACAGCGCCCTGAGCTCAGCCCATGATGCCCAGCGCCGTGAGCGCGATACAGCCCACGATAGTGCCGATGATGAGTACGAAGGTGTTCACCTTCTTGCCCAGCAGCCAGTAGAACAGGCCCACAAACCCAAGCTTTGCTATGCCGGGCATGATGCTGTCCAGCGCCGTTTGCAGCGTCATGGCGCTTTCAGTGCCCGCGCCGAATGTAAGCGTAAAGTTCGTGCTTACCATAGTGTAGGTCATGCCGCCTATCACCATGAGGCCCAGAATGGAGGCCGCAAGCATCAGCTTGTCCATCAGGCCGGAGGCCTGCAGCTTATCCAAAAAGCCCGTGCCGAGGCGGTAGCCGATCTGGCCGCCCTTGAAGCGGCAGATATAAGACGGAATACAGTAGATAAGCGCATACAGGATGGGCCCCAGGATGTTGCCCTGCGCAGCCAGCGAGATGCCGATGCCGGCGGCAATGATGCGCAGCGTGCCGGGGAAGATAGAGTCGAAAATGCCGGACAGCGGGCCCATCAGGGCTGCCTTTACCGAGTTGATGGTTTTGGGGTCAAAGTCCGGGGCTTTGGCGTTCTGCTCTTCCATGGCCACAGTGAGGCCGCCCATAAAGGCGTGCACCTGCGGCGTGATGTTGAAGAACTCCATATTGCGCTGCAGCGCCTTGACATAGCCCTCGTGGTCGTTTTTATAAATGCGCTTGAGCATGGGGGCTATCATGAAGGTGAAGGTTTTGTGCACATAACGGTCCCAGTTGACAGAGAACCCGCCCGTCAGCGAACGCCAGCACATTTTGCGCAGATCCTTCTTTGTGAACATTGGCTCGCTGGACACGGCCTTGTTCACCTCCTGCACGGTGTTTTCCTTAGAAGTCGTCATCTTGCGCTACCTCCTTTTTCGCAGCGGCAGAAGCCTTGAGTGAATTCAGGTTGAAATCGAATTTCGTCAAAACGAGGATGAGGCCCAAAGCGGCGATGCCCAGCACCGGCACGCCCAGATAGGCCGCCAGCACAAAGCCCAGGAAGTAATAGGGGGCCACTTTTTTGCTCATGATCATGCGCATCAGCATGGCAAGGCCGATGGCGGCCATCAGGCTGCCGGCAACCGTCATGCCGTCGATGAACACCTGCGGGATGGAGTTGAGCAGCTCGGTAACCTTGTCGGCGCCGAACAGCCACGGGAAGAACACAAGGCAGAACTTCAGAAGGACGTTCAGGCCGCCCTCCATGAACATGATGGCCGCGATGCCCTTCTCGTTGCCCTGCGCCGCATATTTATCCGCGATTTTGCTGGTCATGGAGAAGATGCTCCACAGCACGTTCTGGAAGCTGGTGGCAATAATGGCGATGGGGATGGCCATGGTGAGGGCCATTTCAGCGCCGAGGCCCGCATTGATGGCGAACGCCGTGCCCAGCACGCCGCCCACCGCCGCGTCGGGTGGAATGTAAGAGCCGATGGCCATCTGCCCCAGGAAGAATACCTCCAGCGTGGCGCCGATGACGATGCCGGTGGTGAAATCGCCCAGAATCAGGCCCACCAGCGGGCCCAGAATGATGGGGCGGTTCAGATACGGTGTGCCGATGCCCCAGTCGAGGTGGCCGTACGCGCCACACAGGCCCAGTAAGAATGCTTGCAACATGATGTTTCCTCCTTTTTATGATAGTGCTTTTTTCACGGAGACGCTTTTTTCCGTGGGCACTGTCTGCAGTGTCACAGGGAAGCCGGCGCCGTCCAGTTCCGCCAATCTGTCAATTTCCTCCTGCGTGGCAAATACCCAGTGCGTCAGCCTGCGGCAGCCCGGGCGGTCGCCTGTGTAGCCCACGCTCAGCTCTTTTATCTGGGGGCAGCCCTTGATCATGCGGTAGGCATCCTCGATGCACTCCACCAGGATAAGAAGCTGATAGGGGTCCGTCTTGCCGCTGTTGACGGCGGCGATGGAATCCTCCACGTTTTTAATCACCAGCTTCACCCCGCCGGGCTTGCTCAGCTTGATGGTGGTGAGGCGCAGCGGGTCGTCCTGCAGGGTGTCGCAGGCGATGAGGATGCAGTCCGCCCCTACCGACGCTGTCCATGTGAAGGCCACCTGGCCATGCAAAAGACGCTTGTCCACTCTTAAAAGTTTGATCATACCGATCCCTCCTTGTTTATTTCCTCCGGGCCGCAGCAGCCGCGCCGCTCAGAACGTATCCTCTTCGACGGTCTGCTTCATGGCCTCGTTGCAGTAGCACACCGCCTGTTTTCCGAACTGCAGGGCAGTGTCCAGCATTTCTTCCAGCGGGGCGTCCTCAGAATCCAGCAGAGCCAGCAGCAGGGGCAGATTCAGCCCCGCCAGCACATGCAGGTTCGGGCGGGAGAGCTGGCGCAGAAGCGCGCTGCACACACTGCCACCCAGAATATCCGTCACCGCCACCACCTCGTCCTGCGGGCCGTATGCGTCCAGCACAGCGGCAAGGTTTGCGTCCAGGTCCTCCGGGCCGTTCAAAAATGCGCAGTAGCATTCTACATTCTCATGCCTGCCGCTGATCAGGCTCACGGAATCCATAATGCCTGTGGCGAATGTTCCGTGTGTGGCAACCAAAAATCTTCGCACGTCGGTCTCCTCCTTATATCGGCCCCCGCCGGCCTAGAAATCATCTGTCTGGCCGGCCTCCGGGCTGCTGTCTCGTTCAATATAGTCGTAGATATAGCCAAGCTCGCTTGCGGGAAGCTCTACATGATAATGCTCGCACATGGGGGCAAAGGCGCTGTGCGCCGCGCGGATGAACGCCTCGTGCTCGCGCTCGAACTCGGCCTGCCCTTCAAAGCTGGTGATAAAGGTTTTTGTCACAAGGCGCTCTACCATGCAGCTGATGTGGATATACAGCCCAAGCAGCGTTTTTGCGCCGAAGGGGCGGCCCAGCGCGCTTTGCAGGCGTTTGAGGGCGCTTTCCACAAAATCCAGCAGGCGGTCTGCATCCAGAATCGTCAGGCTTTTCACCGCGTTTTCCAGCGAGAAGTTCTTCAGCAGGTTCTGCTGGAACGCCTCCATCTCCCGGCGGGACAGATAGCGCGCAAAGGCCCGGTATACCGTGGGGTTCTCCATAATATCGATAATATCCTCCACCGGGATGAACGGTACATCCTTCCAGCCGGGGTCGAACAGGCCCGATATAAACAGAATATTGTATTCGCGGAATACATCGTCCGGCGCGCCGCCCTTCACCAAGGCGCTGAAATCACATGTCATGATGTCCACATCTACCGCGCGCGGCAGGCTTTCGCGGAACATCTGCATCATGCGCCGGGCCGCGTTGCCGCCCGCCTCGCAGGCAAAGAGGATGGCGTCCTTTCTGCGGCGGTTGATGATGGTGCGGTAATGGCTTGCCGAGCGTTCACACGCGCACTTCAAAAGCTGCTCCATGGGCACACCCTCCAGAATGGCCGCGCCCGCATCCAGCGCAAGGCGCGTGGAGGTGTTGTTCAAAATGCCGATGTCAATGTTGCCGATGCCCTGCAGGCCAAGGCCCACATCCTCCAGCGAGCCCATGTCCACCAGCACCACAAGGTTGCGCACAAAGCGGCGCAAGTGCAAAAAATGGCGGATGCGGCACACGATTTCGTCCTCGGAAGAGGACAGCGGCATATCGAACGGCGTGAACACCGGGCTTTTCAGCAGCTGGTTTACCGTGTGCGCCATGCTGCTGGCGGTGGAGGTGCCGTGGCTGACGATGATGCCCACTGTGTCCGGCACATGCAGGCCGGGGTCCATCTCATGGATATACGCGGCCAGAAACACAAGCCTTACGCAGCCCTCCTGCGCCATGTTCAGGTTGCGGCTCAGCAGGGCATCCACGCTCTGCGCAATGGCGTACACCTGCGGCATGCTGCCCTGCACAGCGGCCGCGCACTGCTGCAGCTCGCCGGCGTTCGCCTGCTCCCAGCGAGCCACCCAGACCTGCTCCTTCATCATGTCGTACACGCCCCGCGTGATCATGGCCGCGCTGTCTGCCGGGAACTGGATGCCGTGCTGCTCCAGCACATGGGCCAGCACCTGTTCCACCACCTGGCCAATGGCGCGCACCTTGCTGTTGTCGTACTTGCGGCCAAACACCAGATACTCGTCATAGGCGTACAGCGTCTGCGCCCAGGAGGCCAGCATGGCGTCAAAGCTGCTCTGCCCGTTGGCAAAGGCGCGGAACCCATCCAGAAGCCCTTCATAGTAGGCCTGCGCCGGGCGCGTGCGCAGCGTGCCGCGCACCTGCTCCAGCGTCATCAGGCTACCGGTATCCTCCATTGCCTGTGTGTCGGCATGGTAGCCGCTGAGCAACTCCTCCGGCATATGGTACAGCTTCAGGGCAAGCGGCCCCGCGCCCCCTTCCCGCGCCAGAAATGCATTGGCGCAGGTGATGCGGATATCGTTATACAGCTGGGAGATATTCTCCGCATAGCGGAAATCTGCCAGGGCCGCCAGTGCCTGCGGGCTCACGGCCACCTGCATGCCCATGCGAAGCTCTTCTTTATGCAGAAAATGCAGGATGAGCTGCGTTTTTTCCTCGGTGCTGCGCTCTTCCAGCTCCGGCAGCTCCGCCTGAATGGGAATGCGCCGCAGAAAGCTTTTGTCCAGCGCGCAGAAGGGCCTGCTTTCGGCTGTGAACATGAGGCGGCACACCGGCACGCGCTGCTCCACCGCCAACGCCTGCTGCTGCAAGGTAAAGGAATCGAAATAGCTGAACAGCTCTTTCTGCAGAGGCCCGGGCAGAAGCTGCACCATATCGAACAGCAGGATGCCCCCTGCGCACTGTGCCACAAGGCCCGTCTGGCCGCCGAACAGCGCCTCAAACAATGCGCGGCCGCCCTGAGCAAACTCCGAGCAGCGCACCGTCACCAGCCTTCCCTGCGCCGGGATGCAGCCGCTGCGGCGGGCGTATTCATAAGTAAGCTGGGCAAAAAAGCTTTTGCCCGTGCCCGCCGCGCCGCTGATGAGCAGCGGCAGGCCGTTGGGCGGATACTGCATGGCGGCCTTGCACTGCTCAATGCAATAGTTCAGGCTGGCCTCACTGCCCACGGCTTTGCCAAAATCCGGCTTTTCCTCCGCGCGGCCCTCCAGCGTGTCCATCAGCTCCTCCACGCTTTTGAAGCTCTCCTGCGGAAGCTTGCAGCCGTATTTCCGCTCGGCTGTGCGCCGGTGGATGAAATATACCGGTCTCGTCACCACCTTCACCACAAGCCCCTGCGCCGCCAGTTCATTCAGGTACTGGCTGGCAAGGTTGCGGCTAATACTGAGCTGGTAGCCAATGTCCTGTGCGGTGTAGCGGGCCATATCTTTTCCGTCCAGCCGCTGTGTGGCCTGTGCAACGTATTCCAGAACCTCGTCTTTCGTGCTGCGCAAATTTCCTGCTGCCATGGCGCCCTCCATTCCCCGTTTGCGTTTTATTATAAATCCACAAATTTCAAAAAACAAAACGGCAAAACTTTTAGCCACTTTCCCTATATTTTTCAGCACTGGCGCCGGAAAAAGCTGCGGCCGTCTGCCGTTTTTCGACACTATCCCAGTATACAGCGGGGAACTGTCTGCCCAAAACGCCATAAAAAACGGCCTGAGCTTTCGCCCAGGCCGGCTTTTGAAAGCAGAGTAGGCAGGCATCAGGCCGCCTTTTCCGCAAAGGTATTGTTCACCACTTCCGCATAGGGGGCTTTTTCGTCCAGCTCGCCCGCAGAGGACATCACCGTCTGCAAAAGCGCAAAGCTCTCCTCGCTCATCACGGGCGTTTCGCAGTAGGCGCCGATATCCTTATAGCGCTGGATGCCGCTGGCCAGCAGGGATACGTCCGTATCTGCAAACTGAGGCTGGATGACCTCGGCAATCTCCTGCGCCGTATGCTCTGCCACCCATTTCTGGCCTTTGGCCACCGCGTTTGTGAAGCTCTGGATCAAATCTGCATTTTCCTCCAGATAGCTTTTTTTCGCAAAATAGGCCGTGTAGGGTATCTCGCCTGCAGCCTCGCCCACGCTTGCCACAATATAGCCCTTGCCCTCGGCCTCCACCGAAGACGCGGCCGGCTCGAACATCGTTACATAGTCGCCGGTGCCGCCCAAAAAGGCGCCCGTCATCATGTCGAACTGCACGGAGTTATCCAGAAGCACATCGTTTTCCGTATCCAGCCCGGCCTGCTTCAGTGCATATTCAAATGCCATGTAGGGCACGCCGCCCTTGCGCCCCGGCAGGATATGTGCCCCGGCAAGGTCCGTCCACTCGAAATCCGGCATGGGCTCGCGCGCCACAAGGAAGCTGCCGTCGCGCTGTGTCACCTGCGCAAACACCTGGGTATAGTCCTCTTTGCCCTCGTTGTACACATATACGCTGGCTTCGGGCCCGGCAAACCCGATATCCACACTGCCGGACAGCACGGCGCTCATCACCTTATCTGCCCCACCGCCGTTTGAAAGCTCTACCGCAAGGCCCTCCTCCTCAAAGAAGCCCAGCTCCAGCGCCACATACTGCGGCGCGTAAAAGATAGAGTGCGTCACCTCGCACAGCGACACGCTCTGCAGCTCTGCCTGCGCCGTGCCGCAGCCGGTAAGCGCCGCAAGGCACAGGGCGGCGCACAAAAGCGCCGCAGCCAGTTTTTTCCCCATCAATACACCACACCTTTCTCTTATGTGCCCGCAGGGCCCGGCTGCCCCTGCCCCGGCTCTGGGCCGGGCGCAGGCACGCTGCCGTGCGGTGCGGGCTTTTATCGCAAGCAGGGCCCGGCGGCGCAAAGCCGCCGCGCCCCGCGGCGTTACCCGCCAAAGCGCCTGTTCACGAGCTTTTGAAGCAGCACAACGCTCTCGTACATCAGCGCCGCCATGATGCTGAGGATGATGACGCCCGTCATCACAAGGTCCATCTGGAACACCTGGCCGCCATACACAATCAGATAGCCCAGCCCCGCTTTGCTCACAAGGAACTCTCCCGCTATCACACCCACCAGCGAGAGGCCGATATTCACCTTCAGCGAGTTGAACATTGTCTTCAGGTTGGCGGGGAAAACGATTTTTGTAAAAATCTGCCGCTTGGACGCGCCGAACGTGCGCGCCATTTTTATGCTTTCGGCGTCAGTGGCGCGGAACCCCGCCAGCATCTCCAGCACGGTGACGATAAGCGAAATAGCCAGCGCCATAAAGATGATGGCGCCGGTGCCGGCGCCCACCAGAATGATGATAACGGGGCCAAGGGCTATTTTGGGCAGGCTGTTCAGCACCACCAGGTACGGCTCTGCCACGCGCGAGGCAAAGCCGGACCACCACAGCACAATGCTCAGCGCAAGGCCTATCATCACACCCAGCAGAAAGCCCGTGAGCGTTTCATACAGCGTGACGCCAATGTGCAGCGCAAGGTTATTCTGCGACATATCCAGCAGCGTGCCCGCAATGCGCGAGGGGCTGGATACAATGAAGGCGTCCAGCACGCCCACGCGGGTGAGCCCCTCCCAAAGGGCCACAAACAGGACAAGAAAGCCCACCTGGCAGGTGTGCACCCAGCGGGTGCGGCGGCGCACCGCGGCAAGGTAGGCCGCACGGCTTTCAGAAACTGGTTTGTCATTCATCGGTCTGCAGCTCCTTCCAGATATGGTCGAAATAGCCGGAAAAGCGGGGGTGCGCCCGGCAGGACAGCGGCGTGCGCCCTGGGCCGAAATCTATTTTCAGCACTTCTTTTATCTCGGCAGGGCGCTGAGACAGTACCATGACATAGTCGCCCAGCGAGATGCTCTCCGGTATATCGTGCGTCACCATCAGCGTGGTGACGCCCTCTGCCTTCAGGATGCGGAACACGTCCGCCGCCACAGACAGGCGCGTTTGATAATCCAGCGCGGAAAACGCTTCGTCCAGAAGCAGGATATCCGGCCCCGCGGCCAGCGTGCGGATAAGGCTTGCGCGCTGGCGCATGCCGCCGGAGAGCTGGCGCGGATATTTATCGGCAAATGCCGCAAGCCCGTATGTCTCCAGCAGGCGTTTGGCGCGCGCCACCGCCTGCGGCGTTTTTGTGCCGCGTATCTCCAGCCCGAACAGCACGTTGGAAAGGATGGTGCGCCATTCCAGCAGGTTGTCGCGCTGCAGCATATATCCAATATGCGGCGATGTGCCGCGCACCCGTTCCCCCTTCACATACACCTCGCCCCTCGTTGCCGGCAGCAGCCCCGCTATAACGCTGAGCAGCGTGGATTTTCCACATCCGGACGGCCCCACGATGCTGAGAAACTCCCCCTCCTCCACCGCGAAGCTGATGTCCTCAAACGCGTTCACCTCGCCGTTCTTCGCCTGATAGGTGAGCCCGACGTGCTCTACGCGCAGGATCTCCATGCCGATCGCCCCTTTTTATGTACTGATACCCCATTCAATGCACGAGGGCGGCGTTTTGCTCATGGCAAATGCCCTCATACCCTGCCGCGGCCCTTGCGCGGGGCCGCGCTTTCTCTTATAATAAAAGCTGTGAAAAAACGCGTGTGCCGCTGCATGGCGCGCAAGCGCAGCAGGGCGGCGCGGCAATATGCGCAGCCGCAAAGGGGGAGTGGGAAATGCCTACGGTGATTCCGCAGGGGTATGAGAGTGCACTGGGGCTTTATGAGACGCAGAAGGCCATCGGGCTCATCAAACAAATTTTTTTGGCAAAGCTGTGCAGCGCGCTGCACCTCAAGCGTGTGACCGCACCGCTGTTTGTAGACCCGGCCCTTGGCCTGAACGACGACCTGAACGGCGTGGAGCGCCCGGTGGCGTTCGACATTCCCGCCGTGTGCGGCACTGCACAGGTAGTGCACTCGCTGGCAAAATGGAAGCGTCTTGCGCTGCACGAGTATGATTTTTTCCCCGGCAACGGGCTTGTGACAGATATGAATGCCATCCGCCGCGATGAGGCGCTGGACAATCTGCACTCTGTTTATGTGGACCAGTGGGACTGGGAAAAGGTCATCCTGCGCGAGGACCGCACGCAGGCTTACCTGGAAAAGACTGTGCAGGACATCGTGCATGCCGTGTGCGGCACGCTGGATGAGGTGAAATGGCAGTTTCCCCAGCTCTGTGTGCAGCTGGAGCGCAGCGTTACGTTCGTGACGAGCCAGCAGCTGGAAGACCGCTGGCCCGGCATGACGCCCAAGCAGCGTGAAAACGCCATCTGCCGGGAATGCCGCACTGTATTCATCGGGCAGATCGGCGCGCCGCTGGCCAGCGGCGCGCCGCATGACGGCCGTGCGCCCGATTATGACGACTGGCAGCTGAACGGCGACATTCTGTTCTGGCACGAGCCGCTGGGCTGCGCCATGGAAATAAGCAGCATGGGCATCCGTGTGGACGCCGAAAGCCTGGCAGCCCAGTTGAAGGCCGCAGGCTGTGAGGCGCGCGCGCAGCTTGCCTTCCACCGGGCGCTTTTAGACGGAGAGCTGCCCCTCACCATCGGCGGCGGCATCGGCCAAAGCCGCCTGTGCATGCTGCTGTTGGGCAAGGCGCATGTGGGCGAGGTGCAGGTGTCCCTGTGGGACGATGCCACCCGTGCTGCCTGCGCCGCGGCAGGCGTGCAGCTTCTTTAAGCACACCAAAATCGGCCCGGAGCATAAAAAAGCCCGGCCAAGGCCGGGGGATGTACGAAAAGAAGCCAGCAAAGGAGGATAAAATGCCGGAAATCAAATATAACAAGCTTCTATCTGCATTTTTTTGTATTGCTCTCTTCTCTGTAAGCATCCTCGCCGGCGTCTTTTTCCGGATATTCTTTCTATTTGCAGCAGTGAGCATTTCAGGATATGCATATATTGATAAAAAATATCTGCGGTGCCCGCACTGCGGCGGGTTTGAAAATGTAGAGAGGTTGTTTTATGCTGCAAGCCACCAGTATCATTGCCGCCACTGCGGTAAAATATTGAACATTAGAAAGTGATTTCCGCTGCAAAGTTAAGATAAGCATAATCCGTTGCTACACCGCCTTCCTTGTGTGAAAATGTGCCCGCGCAGCTTATAAGGCCGCGCGGGCACATTCTGTTTGCAAATCTATTTTCACCAGTTATTTACCGCGTGCTCGGCAAAGGCGGGAAGCGCTTCTATCTGAAGCCTCGTGCCGTCTGCCAGAACGGCGGTGCCCTCGAACATGCCGAACATCTGATGGCAGCAGTTGTTCACCACCAGCGCCTTTATTCTAGTGGTGCGGTCAAAGCTGGGGGTCAGCGTTAAATCCAGCTTTCCTTCGTCATCATACAAATGCCACGGTTTCATATAGGCGGTGCCCAAATCGAAATGCACCTGCCCCAGCTTTGTCACCTCGCCGCCGTAGAACAGCATATTTTCCGTGGCCTTCGAGGTATCGCCAAAGCCGCGCCCCAAATTGAAGCCGAACAGCCGCCCGGCCACCGGGCCGGTGCCGTTGGACCAATACCACTCGTTGTGATACGGCCATACGCCGCGGCCCCAGTCCAGAAGGCCGAAGGCGTCCTCGCCAAACGTGTATGTCCGCCCTTTATATACGGCCCGGCCGCGCGCCGTCATGCAGTTTATCTTCTGGTTATAGTAGAACATGCGGGGCGATTCCTTGAACGGGGTCTGGATGACGGTAGAAAACGGCATGGTGCGTTCCAGCGTGATGGTGGCCTCAAAATCAGGTGCGGAAAACGAGAGAAAGCGCGTGTCTCCCTCCGTCTTGAAGCGCAGGTGCACACCTTGTTTATCATAAGTGACATCGCTGTCCTCCTCGGCATTTTCCGGCAAATGCAGGCTGCCGAACGGAAAGGGAATGAGCTTGCTGATGTCCGCTATCATCTCGCCCTTTTTGAAATCAAACAGCATGATGCCCACCTGCCCAGCATAAGAGGCATGACCAAATGTGAACTGCAGGCATTTCTCTCTATCGGAAACCTGATAAAAGTCCCACTCCTTAATGCGCAGCGGCGAGGCCTTGATGTCTGCACGGCGGTATGTCTGCACAGCCCGGGGCGCCCACCCCGGTTGGATGACGCCGCGGCTGTCCAGCACATAGCCGGGCGTTTTAATCTCCTGCTGGTGCATGGAAATGCTCCCCCTTTTGCCCAAAACTTCTACGAAGTGTATATTTCCTGTTTTATTTTACCACATTCCCCTTGAAAAAAGGCACCAAAAAAGGCGAACCGCCTTTGGGCAACCCGACAAATCATAACCTGCATCCGGCACAGCGCCGGGGCAGGGTTTATTGGGAAGCGACCACGGCGGCGAAGTCGTATTGCAGCAAAAGATTAGATGCGCCTGTACGCCGTCCGGCGGCCCTTTCCGTTGCATGCCGCTGCCCTTTTGCTTTTTTGAACAGGGCCGGCTTTGTTCTATTGTTCAAATTCAGCCCTTCGCAGAAAAAAGCGCGGGCCCCTTTCTCAGCGGGGCCCGCGTTTTTCGCAAGCAATGTTTATGCCTTTTTGGCTTCCTTTCCGTAGAAGGCTGCTTTATACAGCTCTTCTATCTCACTCACCAGCGGGTACACAGGGTTTGCAGTGGTGCACTGGTCTTCAAATGCCTTATAGCTCAGCTCTTCCACCTTGCTCATGAACTCTGCCTCGCTGACGCCGCAGGCAGAGACAGACAGCGGACGCTCGGTGGCGCGCATGAGGTCTTCAATAGCCTTGATAAGGCTGTCCACCGCCTCCTGCGTGGGCGTTTTGGCATCACACAGGCCCACGCGGCGGGCGATTTTTGCATAGCGCTCATCGGCCACATACTCCTTGTATTTGGGGAAGGAGGCAAACTTCGTGGGCTTCGTGGCGTTGTACTTAATCACATACGGCAGCAGGATGGCGTTGGCGCGGCCATGCGGAATGTGATATTCGCCGCCCAGCTTGTGCGCCATGGAATGGTTCAGGCCCAGGAAGGCGTTGGTGAAGGCCATGCCGGCGATGCAGGAGGCATTGTGCATCTTCTCGCGGGCAAGGCGGTCGCCGTTATACGATTTTTCCAGATAGGTGAACACCATCTCGATGGCGTGCAGGGCCAGGCCGTCGGTGTAGTCGTTGGCCATGGTGGACACATACGCCTCAATGGCGTGCGTCAGCACGTCCAGGCCCGTGTCGGCCACGATGCTCTTTGGCATGCTCCAGGTGAACTGCGGGTCGATGATGGCAACGTCCGGCGTGAGGCTGTAGTCGGCCAGCGGGTATTTGATGTTGCCGTTCTTTTTATCGGTGATGACAGAGAAGCTTGTCACCTCGCTGCCTGTGCCGGAGGTGGTGGGAATGGCCACCAGCTTCGTCTTTGTGCCCAGCTTCGGGAACTTGAACGCGCGCTTGCGGATATCAAGGAAGCGCTGGCGCAGGCCGTCAAAGCTGGTGTCGGGGTGCTCGTAGAACAGCCACATACCCTTGGCCGCGTCAATGGCGCTGCCGCCGCCGATGGCAATAATCACGTCAGGCTGGAAGGCGCGCATGGCCTCTACACCGCGCATGATGCACTCCACGCTGGGGTCGCTTTCCACATCGGAATAAATCTCTGCATGGCAGTACTGCTCGCGCTTGCGCAGGTAATACAGCACCTTGTCCACATTGCCCAGCTTCACCATCACGGGGTCTGTGACGATAAACGCACGGGAGATGTCCTCCATCTTCTCCAGATACTGGATGGAATCCTCTTCGAAATAGATTTTGGGCGGCACTTTGAACCACTGCATATTGACTCTCCGTTTCGCGATGCGCTTTTTGTTGATGAGGTTGACGGTGGTGACGTTCTGACTCACGGAGTTCTTGCCGTAAGAGCCGCAGCCCAGCGTAAGGGACGGAGTGTTGGTGTTGTAGATGTCGCCGATGGCGCCCTGAGAGGACGGGCTGTTGACGATGATGCGGCCCACGCGCATGGCGATGCCATATTCATCCGCAATCTTCATGTCGCCCGTGTGAATAACGGCAGAGTGGCCAAGGCCGCCCAGCTCCAGCATTTTATTGGCGTAGTCAAAGCCCTGCTGCGTGCTCTTCACCTTAAAATAGGCCAGCACGGGGCTGAGCTTTTCCTTTGCCAGAGGGTGGTTGTCGTCCGGCTTATCCAGCGGCGCAATGAGGATCTTCGTCTTTTCAGGCACCTTCAGGCCGGCCTGCTCGGCGATCCAGTTCGCGCTTTTGCCCACCAGAGGTGCGAACACGCCCTTGTGCGGATCCGGGAACATATATTTCGCAAGCTGCGCGGTCTCCTCTTTGTTGAGGAAATAGCAGTTGTTGGCCTTCATATAGGCCTCGAAATCCTTTGCAATGGCCTCGTCCACAATCACCGCCTGCTCAGAGGCACAGATCATGCCGTTGTCGAACGTTTTGGACATCATCAGGTCTGTGCAGGCGCGGTGCAGGTCTGCTGATTTTTCAATATAGCAGGGCACGTTGCCCGGGCCCACGCCCAGCGCAGGCTTGCCGCAGGAATATGCCGCCTGCACCATGCCCGGGCCGCCCGTGGCCAGAATGGTGGCGACGCCCGGGTGGTTCATCAGGGCGCCGGTGGCCTCGATGGAGGGCTTGTCGATCCACTGAATGCAGTTTTCCGGCGCGCCGGCCTTCACGGCCGCCTCGTACACGATGCGGGCCGCTTCGGCAGAGCATTTCTGCGCAGAGGGATGGAAGCCAAATATGATGGGGTTGCGCGTTTTCACCGCAATCAGGCATTTGAACAGCGTGGTGGAGGTGGGGTTCGTGGTGGGCGTCACGCCGCAGATTACACCCACGGGTTCTGCAACCTCCACATATCCTTCCATTTCGTTTTCATCCAGGATGCCCACTGTCTTTTCATTCTTGATGTCGTGCCAGATATATTCCGTGGCGAACATGTTTTTAATGACCTTGTCCTCATACACGCCGCGGCCTGTCTCCTCTACGGCCATGCGGGCCAGCTCCTGGTGCTTGTCCAAACCGGCCAGAGCCATCTCGTGCACGATGTGGTCCACCTGCTCCTGATCCAGCTCCAGAAATTTATGCAGGGCCACCTGCGCCTTTTCCACCAGCGCGTCGATCATCGTGTCCACTTCGGATTTCACAGTGGTGACGGGCGCCGTCTTCTTTTCTGCCATATCGTCTTCCTCCAGAATCAAAATATTGTGATTGACAACTTGCGTTTCCTGTGTTACATCGCGATACTTCGCTGGTTTCTATTGTACCGCATTGTTAAAAGTTTATCAATAAGCCGTTATGCTGAATATTTTTCAATTCCTTGCACTGTTTTTGTCAAATTGATAAAAGTTTAACAAACCTGTTTTCCCCCGGCATATCTCCGCTGCAGAAAGTTCGCCTTTCTCCCTTTCCCACAACGCGCAAACCGTGTATAATAAAGCAGAATGGTGACGGCCCGCAGGGCCGGTAAATAAAAAGGAGCTTTTCAGGCTATGGAATGGACAGACATTAAAACAACCGTACCCGCCGCCTATGCAGAAACGGCAGAGGCCATCGCCACCGGCATTTCCGGCGGCGGTATTTATATTGAAGATTATCGTGATTTAGAGCAGCAGGTGCAGGCCATCGCGCATGTGGATTTGATTGAGCAGGCGCTTTTGGAAAAAAGCCGCAACGAGGTGACGGTGCATCTTTATATTGCACCGGACGAAAACTTTGCCGAAATAGCAGAGCTGATGCAGGACAGGCTGACGCGTGCCGAAGTGCCCTACACTTTGAGCTGTGAGGGCGTGAAGCAGGAGGATTGGGAGAACGGCTGGAAGCAGTATTACCACGCCATGGAAATAGGCAGGCGCCTTGCCATCGTGCCTAGCTGGGAACAGTACGAAACCTCCCGCGCCGTCATCACGTTGGACCCCGGCATGGCCTTCGGCACCGGCACCCACGAGACCACCGCCCTGTGCCTAGAAACGCTGGACGAGTGTGTGCGGGGCGGCGAACGCGTGCTGGATATCGGCACAGGCAGCGGCATTCTGGCCATCGCGGCGCTGAAACTGGGCGCAGCCGAGGCCGAGGGTGTAGATATCGACCCCATGTGCGTGCGCACCGCAGGCGAAAATGCGCAGCGCAACGGGGTGCAGCAGAATTTCAAAGTTCTCGTTGGCGATTTGTCCGATAAGGCCAGCGGGCAGTACGACGTCATCTGCGCCAACATCGTGGCCAGCGCCATCAAAGCGCTGGTGCCCTGCGTGCCCCCCCTTCTGAAGCAGGGCGGCATCTTTATGGCAAGCGGCATCATAGACACCCGCCGGGACGAAGTGATAGACGCTGTACAGGCTGCCGGGCTTACCATACGGCAGGTAAAAGAAAAAAACGGCTGGGTGTGCCTTGTGTGCACCGGCCCCGCCGCCTGAGGCACGCGGCGGAAAAGGAGGGGCAGCATGCCGCACCGTTATTTTTCAAAAGAGTTTGCCCATGGCATGGCATGGCTGAGCGAAGCAGATTCCCGCCATTTATGCGTCGTAATGCGTGCGCAGGCGGGCCAGGCCGTCACAGTATGTGACGGCCATGGCACTGATTATGCCTGCCGCCTTGCCGTGGTTTCACCCGCACGCGCCGGGCTGGATATCCTTTCCAGTGAAAAAAGCGTATCGGAGCCGTCGGTGCGTGTCATCCTATATGTGGGCTACCCGAAACAGGATAAGCTGGAGCATGTCATTCAAAAGGCCACAGAGCTTGGCGCAGCACGCATCGTGCCGTTCTTCAGCCGCTTTTGCGTGGCCGCGCCAAAAAACGAAGAGAAAAAGCACGAACGGTATGCCCGCATCGCCTTCGAGGCCGCGAAACAGGCGGGCCGGGGCGCCGTTCCAGAGGTGGGGCTTCCACTCACATACAAACAGATGCTGGCCGAGGCAGCCAGGGCAGATACCGCCCTGTTCTGCTATGAAAAAGGCGGCGCGCCCTTACATAGCCGGTTGGCTGGTGGAAACACCATCGCCATCGTCACCGGCAGCGAGGGCGGCTTTTCCCCCGAGGAGGCGCAGGCCGCCGAAGCCGCGGGCCTTTTGCCTGTGGGCCTTGGGCCGCGCATTCTCCGCTGCGAGACAGCGCCCCTTGCTGCGCTGGCTGTCACGATGGCACTAACCGGCAATTTACAATAGCCCCGCGGCCGCTTTTCGCCCCCGCCGGGGCGAAAAGGAGTTTGTATGTTGCTGAAAAAAACAGTGTCCCTCGTAAGCTGCCTGGCACTTGCCGCAGCCCTGCTTGCAGGCTGCAGCTCCGGCAGTTCGTCCTCAAAGCCCTCTTCCTCCTCCGGTGCGCAGAGCGGCTCTTCCAGCATGTCCGGCAGCATGTCGGGCAGCGCCTCCGGCGGCATCGAAAGCGGCATGTCGAAGGTGGAGAGCGATGTCTCCAGCGCCATCAGCGACGGCAAGGAAAAGCTGGAAGGTTCTTCCTCTATGGCCGGTTCGTCCAGCGCCGCGGCAGCAGCCGCGGCTGCGGACGAATGGGCCACCCGTCTGGTCAACGCTGCCAACCCCCTGCCGGAAGATTTTTCTGTAAAGACCGTGGACATCGAGGGGTATGAAAACCGTCCGTTCGACGCGCGTGCAGCCACTGCGCTGGAAGAAATGCTGGCAGATGCCGAGGCAGCCGGGAACAAGCTATACTTAGTATCCGGCTACCGCAGCGTAGCGCGCCAGAAGGCCCTGTTCGAGCGCAAGGTTGCCTCGTTTACAGAAGAGGGCCTGCCCCGTGAACAGGCCGAGAAAAATGCCGCGCAGTGGGTGGCACGCCCCGGCACCAGCGAGCACAATTTGGGCCTTGCCGCCGATATTGTCAGCGCCGACTGGTATTCGAACCACTCCGACCTGACGGCCGATTTTGAGCAGACTCCGCAGTTCGCCTGGCTGAAGGCGCACTGCGCCGAGTATGGGTTTATTCTTCGCTACCCGCAGGGCAAAGAATCTGTAACTGGGGTGACGTATGAACCCTGGCATTATCGTTATGTAGGCAGAGAGGCTGCGCGCATCATTATGCAGCGCGGCATCACACTGGAAGAATATAAGGAACTGTAAATGAAACAATGGTGGAAAAAGCACGCCGGGCAGGCTGCCGGCGTACTGGTGCTTTTGATTCTGGCCGGGTTCGGCCTTACTTACTGGCGCGAGATATGGGCTGTGCTCACCCAGCCGCAGGCCCGTGACGCCTTTATTGAATTTGTGCGCGGCAAGGGCGCGCTGGGCGTATTTATCTTTTTGGGCATTCAGCTTTTGCAGGTGGTGGTTGCCTTTTTGCCCGGCGAGGCGGTCGAGCTTGCCGCCGGCCTTCTCTACGGCACATGGGGCGGGCTTTGTCTGTGCCTCCTGGGTATTTTTGCTGCAAGCTGCATGGTATATTTCTTTGTGCGGCTGTTCGGTGCGAAAAATATAGACGAAAAAAAGCTGACAAAATACCATTTTCTGCGGGATGAAGCGCGCATTCGCTTTTCGGTATTTCTGGTATTTTTCATACCGGGCACCCCAAAAGACCTTCTCACCTACCTAGGACCCTTCCTGCCCATTCCTGCCTGGCAGTTCCTCGCCATTTCTACACTGGCCCGCATCCCCTCGGTGCTTACCAGCACATTTGCCGCAAGCCAGTTTGCCGAGGGCTCGTGGCAGATATCTGCCGCCGTATTCGCCGTTACAGGCCTTGCAGCGCTTTTGTGCCTGCTGTTTGAAGAGCACATTCTCACATGGTTCAGGCGCAGGCGCACAGAAAAATAATGGAAAATCACATTGCGATATGCTATACTGATGCGGGGTATCTTTCCCACTTTCTAATGAAGGAGGAGCTTTCATGGCACCTTACCGTATTTTGACTGATTCCACAACGGACCTCTCTCCCGCTTTGGTGGAAAAGATGAATGTTACCGTGCTGCCTTTGATGTTTACAATGGATGGCAAGACTTACCGCAATACTCCGGACGAAGCCGATATGCCGTCCAAAGTGTTTTATGACAAAGTGCGGGCCGGCAGCATGCCCACCACGAGCCAAATCAACCCCATGGACTTCAAAGAGGCCGTAGGCCCCATTCTGGCAGGCGGGGAGGACGTGCTGTATCTGGCGTTTTCATCTGGCCTTTCGGGCACCTATAATAATTCCCGCATCGCCTTTGCAGAACTGGCGGAAGAATATCCCCAGCGCAAAGTGATGTGCGTGGATACGCTGGGCGCCTCAATGGGCGAGGGGCTGCTTGTCTATCTGGCCTGCCAGCAGCGCGACAAGGGCAAAAGCATTGAAGAAGTGGCACAGTGGGTGGAGGAAAACCGCCTGCGCCTTGCCCATTGGTTCACAGTAGATGACCTGAACCATCTGAAGCGCGGTGGGCGTGTATCCGGCGCAGCGGCATTTTTCGGCACCATGCTCTCCATTAAGCCGGTGCTGCATGTGGACGATGAGGGCCATCTCATCCCCATGGAAAAGGTGCGCGGCCGCCGCCAGAGTCTGGATGCCCTGGTGGAGCACATGGCTAAAACGGGCATCGACAACGCCCATCAGACGGTGTTCATCAGCCACGGCGACTGCAAGGACGACGTGGAATATGTGGCGCAGCAGATTCGCAAGCGGTTCGGCACCACAGATATTTATATAAACCCCATCGGCCCCGTGATAGGCGCGCACTCCGGCCCCGGCACGGTGGCGCTGTTCTTCCTAGCAGAGGGCCGCGGCTGAGCAGGCCGCCGAAAGCAGCCCCCCTTTTTTATAAAACCTTTTGAAAAGCCCCTCCCGGCGCAAACCAGGAGGGGCTTTTTATTACCTTCGGAAACCAGCGTCAGGGCCGGCAGCGGTGCCTCTATAAAAGGCTTCCGCTCCCGGCAGCGAGCACGGGCTGGCCAACTGCCTGAAAGCAGGAAAGCTTGCGCCGGGGCTGTAAACCTTCCCTTCCCAAGCTGAAATGGAAAGAAATTTCAGTGCATTTTGAGATGTTGCACAGCAATATACCCTTTTCCTTTGTGCGTACCACGCTTTTTACATGTGGATTTTGTTCCATTTTACACCCACCGTCATTGAAGGCTCAGACCCATCAGATATTCCTTGGCGGGCAGGATATCGCCCGCGGCCATGGAAAAACAGCGCACGCCAAGGCGGGCATAACTCTCCGCCATACTGGGCTGCGCTGCACTGTCGCAGCACAGCACCGTCTGGATGTTGGCCTTCTTCGCGGCCTCCAGCACCATGCCCACCAATTGCTGCACAGCCTGAGAGGTGACGGAAAAATACGGCTGCACATCGGCCTGTGTCCTGTCTGCCGCATGGGTATACTGCGCCAGATTTGCGAGGTCCACACAGAAAAATGCCGCCTTCTGAGCCAGTTCGCGCGCACACAGCGCCGCGGCAGGCGTTTCTATCACCACGCCTACCGGTACATTTTCGTTAAACATGCGTCTGGCCTCGCGCAGGCTGCGTTTTGTCTCGTACATGATATCCAGCGCTCGCTCCATTTCCTCCCGCGAGGACACCATGGGCAGCGCCACGCGCAGGCTGCCGGCCACACCCGCGCGCAGTAGCGCCGCAAACTGACTGCGCAGCAGCTGGGGGTGCGCCAGGCTGTAGCGCACGCCGCGCAGGCCAAGGGCAGGATTTTTTTCCGGCTGTGCCTCAAAGCCCGGCGGCTGCTTGTCGGTGCTGAGGTCGTACGTGGCAATGGTGACCGGCTTTCCCTTTGCGTTTACAAGGCACTGGGAGTAAAAGCGCACCTGTGCATCCTCGCCAGCTTCGCTTTGCGCCAGAAGCTGATATTCGCTTTGCAGGAGGCCTATGCCCTCTGCCCCCTCTTCTACGGCCTGCACCACGCCGCTTGGCGTGGCGCAGCTGGCCATCAGGGTGATGCGTGTGCCATCGCGTGTGACGCACATGGCCTCGCGCAGCTTTTCCTTCGTGATGCTGCGGCGGCGCGAGAGCCTGATGCTGTGGGAAAAGCGCGCCTTAGTGCCTTCATCCGGGTCCAGATACGCTTCGCCGCCGTTTCCGTCCAACGCGGCCAGGCGGCCGTCGCACGTCTCCAGAAAATCCTCGCCCGCCATCACCACCGCAGGGATGCCCATGGTGCGGGCAAGCTGGGCCGCATGCGCATTCACAGAGCCCTGCGCTGTGATAAAGCCCAGAATAAGGCTGCGGTCCAGCAGGAAAATATCGGTGGGATATATCTCATGCGCTGCAATGATGGCCGGGCCCGAAAGCTGCAAAATTTGCCGCGGGCTGTCATCCAGCGCCTCCACCACACGATAACATGCGTCCAGCACATCACAGGCGCGCTCGCGCATGTAATCGTTATCCAGCGCGCGGATGCGCCCGGCAAAAATGCCTGCCGCGCGCTCTACCGCCGCAGCCGCCCCGGCACCCGCCTTGATATATCGTTCTATCTCTTCGCGCAGGCCCTCATCATCCAGCATCATGCGCTGGGCCGCCAAAATATCTTTCTGCGTACTGTCTGCCCTTTTTTCCATTTCCTTCAGCTGGGTGCGCGCCGCCTCGGCAGCTGCACAGAAGCTTTCATATTCCTGTGCCGGGCTCATCACCACACGCCCAAGGCCCGTCTGGATATGGCGAAGCCGGCGCACCGTACCCACCGCAAGGCCGGCGGAAGCCGCTATCCCTCTCACAAGTTCCATGCCCCAGGCCCCCTTTTCCGCTGTGTGATATATATGCCCGCGGCTGGCGGATGTATGCCCGCGCAGCATTTTCACATTTTGCACCAGCCCGCCTTCTTTGAGGCTATTATAGCACATCTTTTCCCCCACGGAACCCCTTTTCTGCGCCAGCACGCCCCCATGCGCCGCATTCCCCCGCGCCGGAGGCCGGGGCTCAGCTTTTTCCGTTGACGCCGGCACGCCTTTTTGCTATAATAAATGAGCACCGCGTGTAGCAGTGCCTTATATGCAGCGGTATCGAAGCGGTCATAACGGGGCTGACTCGAAATCAGTTTGTGGGAAACCACACGAGGGTTCGAATCCCTCCCGCTGCGCCATATAAACAAAGGTCGAAATTTGGCTCTCAAAAAAGAGGCCGCCAAATGCCGGCCTCTTTTTTATACCACAAACACAGTACAAAGGCTTCTTTTCACGGCTTGTCATCCTTTACCAAAAGGGTGGCTCAAAAAGAAAAAAACCGGAAAATCCTTCTGCCAAAATAGCTGCAAAGCCTTTTTTGAACCCGGAGGTCCCATTTTCAACAGATATCTTTTTTGCAGCGTATATCCAGAAAAGGACAAGCCTTAGTTATGGCCTGCCTTTTTTGCAATATGTATGCAGAAGCGGGCCTCTGCCCTAATTCAGGCCGGAAGCACGCTTTTCAACACCGGATGCCGCAGCCGCAAATTTCCGTTGATTTTGCAGGCAAAAGCGGATATAATCAAGTGAGTAAGTTGCAACTAACCGTTTTACAAAACATTTCCCTTGTTAGGTTTCAACTGGAAAGGAGACTGATAATATGGCAGATTTAAAAATCGCAAAGGTAATAGGCAGAGAGATTCTCGACTCCAGAGGCAACCCCACCGTAGAGGCTGAGGTCACGCTGGCAGACGGCACCACAGGCCGCGGCATGGCGCCCAGCGGTGCATCCACCGGCGAGTTTGAGGCTCTGGAACTGCGCGATGGCGACAAAGGCCGTTATCTGGGCAAGGGTGTGACGAAGGCTGTAAACAATATCAACACGGCTATCTGCAGCGCCATTACCGGTATGGATGCCCGCGACATCTATGCCGTGGACGGCGCCATGCTCCGTGCAGACGGCACAAAAGATAAATCAAACCTCGGTGCAAACGCCATTCTGGCAGTTTCCATTGCCTGTGCCAGGGCTGCGGCGGCTGCGCAGGGCGTGCCTCTGTACCGCTTTCTGGGCGGCATTTCCGGCAACCGCCTGCCTGTGCCCATGATGAATATTCTGAATGGCGGCGCGCATGCCGCCAACACGGTGGACGTGCAGGAATTCATGATCATGCCCGTGGGCGCCTCAAGCTTTCGGGAGGCCCTGCGCTGGTGTGCAGAGGTGTTTCACGCACTTCAGGCGCTTTTGAAAGAAAAGGGCCTTGCCACTTCTGTGGGCGATGAAGGCGGCTTTGCGCCCAACCTTGCCAGCGATGAAGAAGCCATTCAGTATATCCTCACAGCCGTGGAAAAAGCAGGCTACAAGCCCGGCACAGATTTTATGCTCGCCATGGACGCCGCCAGCAGCGAATGGAAAAGCGGGAAAAAGGGCGAGTATATGCTGCCCAAGGCAGGGACACGCTTCACCTCCGAAGAGCTGATTGCGCATTGGAGGGCTCTTGTGGAAAAATACCCCATCATTTCAATTGAAGATGCGCTGGATGAGGAAGACTGGGAGGGCTGGCAGCGCCTGACGCAGGAGCTTGGCGGCAAAGTGCAGCTTGTGGGCGACGATTTGTTTGTCACCAACACGGTGCGCCTGAAAAAGGGCATCGATAACGGCTGCGGCAATGCGATTCTCATCAAGCTGAACCAGATAGGCTCGGTGTCTGAAACGCTGGAGGCCATTAAAATGGCGCACAAGGCCGGATATACGGCTATTTCTTCGCACCGCTCCGGTGAAACGGAAGACACCACCATCGCAGACCTCGCTGTGGCACTGAACACCTGCCAGATAAAAACAGGCGCGCCAAGCCGCACCGAACGCGTGGCAAAGTACAACCAGCTTCTCCGCATTGAGGAAGAGCTGGGCGCTGCCGCGGTATACCCCGGCATGGGTGCGTTCAATGTAAAGCGCTGACGTCCCGTCTTCTTTCACGGCTCCTTTTCTGGGCCCGGCAAGCATGCCGGGCCCTTTTCCTTCGCCTGCATGCGGCACCGCTTGCGCGGCACAGAGCCGGTGCGCTACAATAAAGAGACGCGAAAAGGCCGAATCCTGCCGTTCCGCTGCCCGCTGCGGCTCATTTTATTCCATAAAAATCATCTGTAACAGCAGCGCAACCCAAAGTTATTGGCTTATTGTTTCCTGCGTGGAATCCAGTAGAACAGCGCGCAAAAAACCGCGTAGAATCGACAATTTGAGTTTCTATCATGGAACCGCATGGAACTGGATGGAACCGGCTAAAGGGAAAAAATAAGGGAAAACTTTTGCCCCCGCCGAAGCCCATAGAAGGGGCAAAGCGGGGGCTTGATATTCCCCAAGATAGCCGAAAGCCCCTGCCTACAGGGCAGGGGCTTTCATGCCGGACAGGAGGAAGCACCCCCGCCAGCCTCGCGCGGCCTTTGGGGGATGGGCAGGGGCCGGGGAAAAAGCCGGCCCCTTTTTTATAGAGAGTTGAACCACTCGGAAAACAGCGCGCGCGGCTCCAAAGATGGAGGGTGTGCAATTTCTCCGCTGTCTTTGATAGCCGGGTAACCCATCAATCCAAATGCTCCGGGGTCGGCCTGACGGGCCGCCGCAAAAAATTCATCAAAGCCGATAATTTTGCCCTCCTGAACGGGCAAGTTCTTCGCCCTTAATTCGGCTTCGAACGTTTTTCGCGCCGCATTGCTGGAAAACTCAATTTCGGCCATCGCTGCACGGGCTGCGTTCTGGAACTCAAATTCCCGCTGCATTCCGTCCAGCTTCTCGGCGGCGGTACGTTCTGCCGCTTCGGCTTTCGCCTTGTACTCGGTGTCAAGCTCGCCCAGTTTGGCGGTTGCCTCGGAATATTTCTCGGCGGCGGCGTCACGTTCGGCGGTCAGTGTGGCAATCTGCTGCTTGTGGCGTTCAATGTCTGCGCCGTGCAGTTTCATAAGCTGGTCTATCTGCTCATCGGTAATGTCTGGTATAATGCTTTTCAATTCGTCCTTTTTCACTGTATAGCCTCCTTTCAAAAAATCCCCGTGTGTAAATCGGCGCTGACGGCTGCGGGGGCGCCGCGCTGGGGGGCGGGGGAAGGCCCCCCTACCCTCAAGCGGGAATAACATCATCAATTTTCATTTTGAACATTTCAATGAAGCCTTCCGTTGCGTGTCCAACCTCTGCGCTTGGCGTCGTAATTGTGCGGGCAAGGTCTGCTTGCAGCTCCTTCAAAGCATCCAGCCGGACCTTCTGCGGGCAGTCGTCAACCTTCATGCCATTTGCCGCGGCAGCGGATGCAATGGCGCGGTAAGTAAGCGCGTTATAGCCATACTTAACCAGCAGGCCGTACACTTCTTCTTGTGTTACATTGGTGCGGCCTCTAAGTACGTCTACAACGGCGGCGCACTCCCTATCGGGGGCGGCATATAACTGTGCCTGTGCCTCTGCGGTCAGCGTGTCCATCACAGCAGCGGCCCGTGCGCGCAGCTCCGTGCACTTCCTGTCAAAGGCTTCCTTTGCATCGTTGCCGTACAGGTGGCCCGGCTCCGGGATTGTGTCGCCGCCTTTCATGGACTGCATAAAGGCAATGCGTGAAGTCTCGGACGCGGCTTTGTACTCGGCTGCAAAAGCATCAAGCACAGCTTTCAATTCTTTGTTTGCGGTGTAATTGTTCATGTTTTTCTGTCCTTTCTTTTTTCTAATATTTGCGGTGTTCATTGGCCTGTCTGTCTTTGATCCTCACCCCCTCCCCATATCCCGAAATCAGCTTCAAAGCGGGCAAACTCGGCCATTAGGCGCCTATCTTCGGCCCGGCGCTGTTCGGCGGCTTTCCCTTCTGCCCACTCCGCCCAGCGTTCCGGCGCGCTGCCGCCCGTTTTCCATGCGCTGACACCCGTATGGCGGTATGCCCGGCTTACTATCTCGGCGCGGAACTGCGCCAGCCGGCAGGAATTACGGCGGCGCATAGCCCGAAGCCCGGCCTGCTCCTGTGACTGAACACGCTGCTTTGATACGCCCATCACAGCGGCAAGCTGTGTATGTGTCATGCCTGAAAAATATCGCTGCCGAAGCACAGATGCAAGCCGGGGGGCTATGGCCCGCAAGCTATCTTCAAGCGCCGCGTGAAGCTGCTCCGTCCAGATTTTTTCTTCCGCGTTTTCCATCTGGGCCGCCGCCCCGGCATCCGGCACAAGCTCGGCCCGCGTGGCGCTCTCTGCGTCCTCGGCGTCTATGGGGGCGTCAAGGCTGCATGCGCGGCAAAGCGGCTCCTGCTTCTGGCGTTCCGTCCGCAGGCCCACAAGGGCGCGGAACTCCTTGCGGAAGTGATAGGGGAAGTAGGTTGCGAACTTTACGCCCGCCTGCGGGTCATAGCCTTGGGCAGCGGCCAGAATGGCGGGAAAACTGATCTGCTGCACGTCCTCCATGGTCACGCCCGCTGCCTCGGCCCGCTCCCTGTATGCGCTGTACAGCCGCCAGCCCAGCAGAGAGCACAAGCCCTGGTTCTGCTCCCACAGCTGCGCAGCGGCTCCGTTGTCCCCCGCTTTGACGCGGGCCGCCAGTTCTTCATTTGTGGGCGACGGTTCGCCATCTGTTCGCGGGTTTTCTCTTGCTTCGCTCTCGCTTTGCATTGCGCTGCCCTCCCGTCTGGTGTATAATGGTTTCAGTGTTCAGGCCGTCCGGGAGGGCGGCTTTTTTACTGCAAAGGGCTATTCCCCGGCGATAATTCGCAGGCTACTGGCAATGTCCGTCACCGCGCAGCCGTGCAGCACGCGGCCGGGGTATACTTCAAGCCGTGTGCACCATGCGCAATGCTCGCCCCGGCAAAGCTCCTGCCCGCCCCTGCCGGACAGCAGCGGGCAATATTTTTCCTCTTGGCTTTCCATCGGTTTCCACCTCCTTTGCACACGGGCGCCCCGCCCGTGTTTGCCGCCGCGGGCGGGGCCTGTGCCCGGTATCTGCCCCAGCATCGGGGCCTTGTATCTTGCCGGGTAAGCTGTTCTTTATGGGGTTACATCGGGGAACTTTTCAAAAATGCTCTAAAATCCTCTGCCCCGTAACCAGTATAGGGCTTCCCCTTATGGTGCCAGATGCAATCAAAGGCTTGGGCAACGCTCTTTGCCGTGTTCTCGCCGCGCCCCAAGACCAGAACGCCCTTCCCATCAAGGTAAAACAGAGAACACCCCCGAAAAATGGGAGATTGTGCGACAGAAAGCGTTATCCCCTCGCGCTCTATGGTTTGCATGTTTTGGGCAGCCCTTGCAATTTCCTTTCGCTTGTTCACTGCCGCGCCCCCTTCCTCTCGGCCAGCAGGCCCGCCGCTGTAAACGCTGCGCCCAAGGCAAACCCAAGGGCCAGCATTGCCAAATATGTACACATTTGCAAAACCTCCATTTTCATGTTAAAGTGCAGGTGAAACGGGGCTTGTTATTCCGTCTCACTCTTGGCCGCTTCGGTGTTCCTGCACCGGGGCGGCTTCTTCTTTTTCACTGCGCTTTCGTACCCATTCGCGCAGGCCGTCACGAGAAACACGGGTGCGGGTGCCAAGCTTAAACGCCGGGAAGTCTGCCGCGTGCGTCAGCTCATACACTTTTTTGGGGCTTATGCCCAGTTCTTCCGCTGCTTCGTATACACTCATTGTGAGCCGCTGCACTCGTTCCGTCACCTTTTACGCCTCCCTTCTCTGCTTGGGATGAAAGATGCACCCAACTGTGCCGGATGCTTCGTCCAAAATAATCACTTGCGCGCCGAGCTCCTGCGCTGTCGTTATCCAGCAGCCGCCCATCCAGCGGGCAGATAATTTCTTTCATGCTTTTCTCCTTTCGTTTGATAGCCCCCAATAGGGGCGCTGCTCTCCGGTCACGTTTTGCCCTGTGGAAAGTGTGACGCGAAAAGTGGCTTAAATACTGGCTTTGTGGGCTTTTGTCACGCGTCACACTTTTTCCACAACTCCCTACACTTTTACATATATCCTTTTTCTTTTCTCTCTTTTCTCTTTTATTTCAGATATATATATAAAAGTGTGACAGTGTGACAAGTAGTAAAAAATGGCTTAAATACTGGTTTTTTTGCGTCACGGTTTTTTGTGAAAAACCGTGTCAAAGTGTTACAAAGCCCCGCCCTGTTTTCCCGTTGTAAAATGGGCGCCGGATTGAAGCGCTTGAAAGCCCTGTCAGAATACAAACTTCCCGTGCAAATTTTGTCCGTGTGGGTATGTTGCGGTGCCCTGCCCCCGTGCACCACCGGCAAAAGGCATCGTATACGGGTGGAATTGCCTCCCCGTCAACGTCCCCATATTCAGCCAGAAAAGCGGCTATCGGGTTGTTTTCCATGGCGTAAAGGCTTAGTGCTTCTTTTACACAGTCCGGGCGGGTGAAATCCCCTTGTTTCCGCAGGCGCTTCAAGCCCTCCACGGCAAGCCGTGTCAAATACTCCATTTCTTCCCGGTTCCACGTCCGGCTTTTCAGGCTCACATCACGCCCCGGCTCCTTGCTGAAATCCCGGTTCATGGGAATAAGCAAAATCCGGCTGAAAAACGCCTTTGATTTGTCGCTTACAGGCGGCAGCGCGTTCATTGCAAAAAACAGCTTCGCGTATGATTGGAAGGTGAAAGGGTCTTTCCCTTTGCGCTCCGCAACAATTTGTTCCCCCGTTACCAGCCGCTTGAAGCTGGAAGTGTCGGGAATGTATGTTTCCGCTATATCGTCGCCAATGTTCGCGGCCTTTCCGTATACATCAGCCAGCCGGAATTTCTGCGCCATATCCTGCAAGGATAAGTAACTGGCGTTCTGGGGGCCTAAAAGCTGGGTTATCATATTCAGCAGCGTTGATTTCCCGTTGCTCCCGGATGGGCCGTACAACATAACCGCGCCCCGGTAGCTGTTGAGCAAATAGAAACAATTTCCGATTGCCTCATAAAGCAGGCTTTGCACTTCGCCGTCTCCGCAGGTGATGTCATTGATAACCTGTGCAATGCGCGGCTGCTCCGGCGCGTCCGGTATGTAGTCATAGGGGAACCGGTTCAGAAATACAAAGTCGGGCCCATAGTCAAGAAACGTGCCGGAAGAAATATCGTAAATGCGTGTGGCAAAGGGGATGAGGTTCGGGGGTGAAACTCGCTTTATCGGCGTTTTGAGGCTTACTTTGATGTACTTATATACCTCTCTGCGCTGTGTGTCCTTCAGCGTGGGCACGAGCTCCAGCATGTGCCCGTGCAGAATATCTTCGCCGGGAATGTACACCCCATCATCGTAAATATGAATGGCATTGTTTATCCTGCATGCGCCGTATTTTGCTATGAGGTAGTCGCCCATTACATTGTGAAGAAACTTCGACTTGTCAAAGAATTTCGGCAGCTGCTCCCCAGCAGGTGCAAGCCCTCCATCCGGCGGAGTTTTAAGGCGTCCCGCACGTCTCAATTCAACCGCTTTGCCTCTGGCCTCGTTGAACTCGTCCATGCTCTTGCCCAGTTCCCCGGCTCGGTCTGCAAGCATGATTTCCCGCGCGGCCTGCAATGCTTCATTGTGGGCACAGAAGGCCAGGGCAAAAGAATCCATGGAAAGCACATTTGCCGCTGTGCATGCCTTTAAGTACATGCTGTAGGCTTCTTCCGTCACGGCGTGGCCTCCTGTCTCCATGGTATTCCGCAGTAGTCCAGCACTCGCCCCCAGCCGTATTTCTCGCCGCTTTCGTCCGTACAGCATCGAAACATCCAAAACTCCCATTCTTTCGGATTTTTGGCTAGAAGCCGGTCAAAACGGTGAGGACGCTGTTCAAGGTGGATGCCAAAACCGCACATTGTGCAGCCGGTCCGCTGGGCTTTTGTGGTGTAAAGGCTTCCGTCCGGCAGGCGTTCAATTACTCCATAGACTTCCGGCACTGGCACACGCAAATCAAGCGCCAGACGTAAGAGGTCCTGCCGTGAAAAAATCGCAAACGGGGCAGAACGCACTGTTTTGCCAAAATAGTTACAAAGGTGAGCTTTCAGACATTTTTCTCTCCGTCCGCCCTCGGAAGCCATAAGGCCCATATAAGGATAACCTTTATGTTTTTTTGCCCAATCGTTGCAGGGCTTTTCTTTCAGGTAATAGCAACACTTATCGGACACCTGAAACGGCGCGGCCTTGTACCCAAGAGCAGCTCCTTCTTCATCGGCGCCGCCGAACAGGTCAAGCCATTTTTGCGGCAGTTGCATTCGGCTGTTTGTACGGTATCCGCCATACGCGCCCGTTTCCCCGGTGATAATTGCGTGGCGAACGGTGGCGTTCTTTGCGGTGGGGTGCTGCAAGCGGCTGATTTTCTGCGCTTTTTCTTTGCTTAAAATAGGCCAGCCGTACTCTTGCAATACTTCTACTTTACTTTTAAGGGGATGCAGGAAAATGAAACGGGGCGGCGGGAGGCATTCCGCAAGAAGCGCCTGTTCTCGGCTGTAATCTTCCTCATCATTCGCAAGTGCTTCTACCTCTCTGGGCGTCAGAACCCCGCGTCCGTGATACCATTCCGCCGCATCGTATGTCCGTTCCATTTCATCCGCAATCCGCCTGTGTGCGTCCTGTATGCTCTTATCTTCCAGCGAGGAACAGCTTACACAGGTTACAGGCAGGCCGATTTCTTCAAGGAAGTAATGCAGCACTTGGCTGTCAAGTCCGCCCACTGACAGATACGGCAATCCGTGGTATTCCTGCGTAACCTTTTCGTAATAGCTCTTTGCCACCTCCTCGGCATGCCTCACTTTCCATTCGTAAGGCTTAGCCTGCATTTCAGCAAACCATTGTTCGTTCGCAGCCGCGTTGTTTTCCTCACGCTGTTGGTACACGTTTTTCATCTGCTCGTTCCTTTCGTGTCCGGTTTATTGGACTTATTGCGCATCTCGGTGCCTATTCTATGGGCCGCACAATATCGCGTATGGCCTCGTACTTCATGCCGCAGTCAAGCAGCTTCACAAGCTCGAATCCATTTTTCCGCTTGGGGCGTTCGATTATTTCAATCAGCCCCATCTGTTCCAGCTTGTTCACGGTTTCGGTCTTGGCTCTTACAAGCACAATCCCTTGCACGCTTCGTTCCCAGCGTTCCTTGTCGCATTGCCAGTTAAGAGGCGCGTGTTTTTTGGCTGCCTCCGCCGTGCTCCACCGTGGATTGCACTCTCTGTTGATGGCGTCATAAAACGCTTCGGCGGTTTCGTATCGCCTTGCTTCCGCAATGGTCGATTTGATGTGTGAAAGCAGGTCTCGCTGCGTTTTGCTAAGCTTCATGCGTCCATCCTCCTCTTTCTCCCCGCCACCATCCCGGCGGGCAATGCTTCTTTGTTCATTGGCTTGTCCCTCCTTTGTTGTTTCTGTCCACAGTTAGACACGTGTTTTACAGGGTTTTAATGATAGGGTATGAAAGTACCCGCCCCGCGCGCATTCGTTCTTGTAACCACGACCGCCGTCATGGATTCTCGGCTGAAATCGCACGCCTAAGGGTTTTCGCACGTTCCGCCATTGCCCGGCGCTGTTCATCGGTGTACATCGGCCCCGCGTTCACCTTTACCCAGCGTTTAGGAATGACGTATTCCCGCCCGCCGTCTTTGAATACGCGGCCCCGCTTTGCTTCCTCCGGTCTCTGGCCGGCCAGCGCCTCCAGCTTGCGGCATAAGGCCGCGTTGTGCGTGTAGATTGTGGCCGCGGCCTCTGCCTCGTTGAAATTGATGATGGTTTCTTGTTCAAGCCGTGTCATGCTTTCGGCCCTCCTTTCAGTCCCTTTTATTGGACTATATCTGTGCTACCCTGTAGCCATAGGAAAATGCTTCCAGCTATTTCATCATTTCGTCTACTGTTTTTTCGAAGTAAGATGCCACTCTATGCGCTTTTTTAATTGAAGGGCTTGAACCGTTTTTCCAGTTCACAATCGTTGTAGGAGATACCTGTAGTTCTTTGGCTAATCTGTAGTCAGAAACACCTTTTTCTTTTTGCAGCTTCACCAAATTTTCAGAAAAAGACAAAATTACACCCCCAATCTGTTGACACTATTCCAGTAAAGTGGTAGTCTATTATTATGAAATAATAAAGGCTATAGACTACTCCATTGTTTTGAAAATTTTCTGCTGTAACAGGCAATTTTCAAAGGGATTCATTTACTGTAATTCAATTATATTCCATAGCATTGGAATAGTCAAGCCTAAAATTTCCATTATACTGGAATATTTTAGGAGTGATTTTTGTGAATTTTGCCCAACGTTTAGAAGAGCTAATGCAAAGTAGTGGAATAACAAAGTATAGGATTTCAAAGGCTGTTGGATGTTCGGCCTCAACTGTTACCAACTGGCTTAATGGGACGGCACCTACTGGCGAATATTTGCAGAAGATTTCTGACTTTTTTGGGGTATCTGTAGACTATCTTCTGGGAAATGAAGAAAAGCCCGCTGCCCCGAAGGGCAGCGAGCTGGACGAGCTTGTGAAAGATGAGCTTGTGGGCTTTTATGGGGACGTAAAAAAGGAATTAACCCCCGGCGACATTGAGGACATAAAAACGCTTATGAAGATACGCGCCGAACTGAATCGGCAAAAAGGGAAGTGAATGCTTATGTACCACAGCGCTGCGGCAGTGTGCGCCGACTTGGCGGATGCTGGTGTGGCTGTTGTAGAGTGCCCATTAAAGGAAAATGCCTGCATGTGCCTTGCGGATGGGGCGCTGGTAGCTATGGACAGCGCCCGCTTTGAAAGCCAGCAGGAACAGGCAACGGCGCTCATTCATGAAGCAGGGCATTTCCTGTCCGGCGCGTTCTATACGCCTTACAGCCCGTATCAGGTCAGGGCGCAGGCAGAGTACAGGGCAGACAAAGCGGCAACGCTGCAATACATTCCGCTTTGTGATTTGGTGGAGGAAATGCGCTGCGGTTTTTCCGTCTGGGAAATTGCCGAGCACTTCAATGTGACGCCGGAGTTTATTTGGCGGGCCTATACGATATACCGGGATAACCTCGGCATATCCTTCACAGCGCTGGCATAGCCCCGCAGAGGGCGGGAAGCCCGCTTTCACAGGCAAAGCGGGGAAAGAGATTACCCCAGCAGGAAAGGCCCTGAAATAGCCCCGCAGCGGCCCACACAGGGGGGCAAAAACTTGAAATCCCCCGCGCGCGTGCGAGGGCGCAAACCTGAAGAAACCTGAACCCCGCGCGCGTAAGGCCCGCTTTGAAAAGAAAAGCGCCCCAGGCCGAAGCCCAGGGCGCAATATACACTAAGTATTCGAAAGAACGCCATAGAAGGCGCGGTGCACGCGAAAACAACATTTGACATTCTGAAATAATACGGCTATACTGAAGGTACAGAGAGGGCGCTGCCGGAAACGGTCAGCCCTTAAAAGTTACAAGCGTGACCGCCGTACTTGTCAGGGTGCCGGCGGTCACTTCTTTTTTGCCTGAACGAACAGGCCGCAAATGCCAATGATTACGAGGCAAAGTTGAAGAACTTCGGATGTACTCAATTGGGCAGCCCCCCTTTCGTGAAATCAGGGGGCAAGAAGCTGCCCCCGGTTAAGAGGGCTGACCGCTACTCTCCAGCAGCGCCAAGGCCAATATACCATAAACCGGCACCATTCGCAATATAAATAAACCGCCCACGGCGGCAACCGTGAGCGGCTTATATAGAACAGCTTACCCAAAGAGGGATAATCTGCCCCAGCAGCATGATTATACACCTCTTTGTGTGGGCTTGTCAAAGTGCATCACAAGGAGGTTTTTATTATGGCCCGAAAAGCGGCGAAGGGCGCGGGAACTATCCGAAAAAAGACGGTGACGCGCAAAGGGAAAAACTATACCTATTGGGAAGCCCGCATTACCACCGGCAGAGACCCCGGCACGGGTAAGCAGGTGCAGGCATCCATCACAGGCAAGACGCAAAAAGAAGTGCGGGAAAAGCTGCTGGCTGCCGCTGTGGCAGTGGAGGCCGGCACCTACGCACAGCCGGAACGCATGACGGTGGGCCAATGGCTCGACATCTGGGCGGCGGAATATCTGGCGGGGCGAAAGCCTAACACAGTGCGCGTATATCGCCATAATGTGAAGAATCATATCAAGCCCGCTTTGGGCGCTGTGCGGCTGCCGGAGCTGCGTCCCCACATGGTACAGAGGTTTGTGAACGGGCTTGCGCTTTCTCCGGCATCCGTGCGCCTTGCATATAAGGTGCTGTGTCAAGCACTGAAAAAAGCGGTTGCCCTGCACTATATCCCCCAGAACCCAGCCGAGGGCTGCGAGCTGCCCCGGCTGGAACAGGTTGAAATACATCCGCTTGCCGATGAGCAGGCCGCCGCCCTGCTGGATGCAGCACGGGGGACGGAAATAGAGCAACTCATTACAGCGGCCCTATTCACGGGCATGCGGCTTTCGGAACTGCTGGGCCTCACATGGGATTGTGTGGGCCCGGCCACAATTTCCATAAGCAAGCAGCTCGCGCGGCCAGACCAGCGGGAGGCTGGCCCCTTTATTTCGCCTAAGAACGGCAAAGCCCGAACCATCACGCCCGCGCCCTCGGTGCTGGCGGCGCTGAAAGCACAGAAGCGCCTGCAAACTGCTGCCCGAATCAAAGCGGGCCCGCTTTGGAACAATGCCTATAACCTGGTATTCACCACAGAGACGGGCGAGCCATTCGACCAATGGCGGGCAGAATCTGCCTTTAAATCTGTCCTGGCATCTGCAGGTTTGCATGATGTACGCTTTCACGACCTTCGCCACACCTATGCAGTGAACGCCCTGCGCGCGGGGGATGATATAAAGACAGTTCAAGGAAACCTTGGGCACGCATCAGCGGCGTTCACGCTGGACAGGTACGGGCATTTCACGGAACGCATGAAGCAGGACAGCGCCGCCCGTATGGAGGGCTTTATAAAAAGTGTTCTGAATCTATAAAGGGAAAACATAAGGGAAAACACGCCCACAAAACACAAGAAAAGCCTTATAAGCCCTGTGTTTTCAACGGTTTATAGATTTTTCACAATGCAACCCAAAGTTGACAAAGTGAATGTGCAGGGTGATAGAAGCTCTCGTCCCGCTGTGGTATGCTCAAGCCATCAAAACGAAGGAACCTCCCCATGACATTTGGAGAAAAACTGTTCAAGCTCAGAAAGGAAAAGGGCCTCTCGCAGGAGCAGCTTGCCTGGCAGGTGAACACCACCCGCCAGGCCGTCAGCAAATGGGAGAACGACCAAGGCTTTCCTGAAACGGAAAAGCTGATGATGCTGGGCAATATCTTTTCTGTTTCTATCGATTATCTGCTGAAAAACGGCGGCGAAGCGCACAGCCCGGCGGCGGACGGCTATTATGTCAGCCGCGAAAAAGCCCAAAGCTGGCTTTCTCACGAGAGCCGCCTTGCGCGGAGCCTGTGCCTCAGCATAAGCTGCCTTGTGTGTTCCGGTATTCCATTTTTCCTTCTGGGCAGCACCCCTGCCGGGATATTGAGCTGTGTGGTAATGGCAGTGCTGGGGCTGGGCAGTATGTTTGTTACCTGCCTGACAGACCGTGACTATGAATACCGCCCGCTGAAGCAGAACACCCTGTTGTTCGATCAGGCATTTCTGGAGGAGCTTTCGGCGCGGTATGCCCGTCTGAAGAAAAGATATGCGGCCATGACGGCGGGCTTTTTCGCGCTGGTGCTTCTGGGTGGCGCCGTTTGCGGGCTGGCGCTGAAATAACGGGGCGGCAGAAAATGCTGCCGTGCCTGCGCTGCTGCCTATTGTGGCCCTTGGCCTCAGCATGTTGCTTTACGCACTGAGCATGATGGAGGCATACGAGCTTCTTGTGTACAACGAAGAGTACACCGGCAAGCTCTCTACCCGCCTGCTGAAGCGCCTGCGCGGGATAGGCCGCCGCCACCTGCCCTGAGGGCCGCCGGACTCTACGAAGCGTCGGTTGCGCATTTTCTGTGCGCTGATACAATGAACTGGGAGGCAGAGAGTATGGACTATACAAAAACAGGGCGTCTGATTCGCATGCTGCGGCGCGAAAAGGGCCTTACCCAGTTACAGCTTGCACAAAAGCTGCATGTGAGCGACAAAGCCGTTTCAAAGTGGGAACGCGGGCTGGGCGGGCCGGATGTCTCTTTGCTGGCTGGGCTCTCTGATGCACTCGGCGCCGGGGTGGAAAGCCTTCTGTGCGGAGAGCTGTCGCCCAATGAAGATACAGGAGGCAATATGAAAAAACTTCGATTCTATGTGTGTCCCGCCTGCGGGGCAGTGCTCACCTCCACGGGGCAGGCCGCCGTTTCCTGCTGCGGCAAGCGGCTGAACGCGCTGGCCATGGCCAAAGCCGGGCCGGGCCACCGGCTGACTGTGGAGGAGGCTGATGGGGAATATTTCATCTCCTGCGGGCACGAAATGGCGAAAACGCATTTCATCTCCTTTGTGGCAGTGCTTACCGGCGACACCCTTTTGATAAAAAAGCTTTACCCGGAATGGGCTATGCAGGCGCGTGTGCCCTGCGCCAAAGGCGCGCTTCTAGTTTGGTACTGCACACAGCACGGGCTGTTCTGCCAGCCCCTGCGCCCCGGCACACCGCCGCAGGGCATCTAAAAAACTGCACCTCTGCAGCCGGTTTTCAGGCCAAAGAGGTGCAGTTTTCTTTTCTGTTGTAACCGTCAGGCAGGCGGGCGCAAAAACCAGAAGGCCGGCAGATTTCGCACAATGCCAAAGGCCACCAGCACTGCAATGGCCGCGTACACGGCGGCATTCTGCCGCTTTGTCAGCCGCACGCTGCCGCCGGTAAGGTAGCTGCGCGCCGCCGCCCAGCCCAGCCAGACAAAAAAAGGCGCCAGCGCCACTATGGCGGCATTGCTGCGCAGGGCAGCCTGCCAGTTGCCCTGCAAAAGGGCGCTGAGGCAGCGCGTGATGCCGCAGCCCGGACAATACAGCCCCGTCAGCGCATGGACCGGGCATGGCACGCCCTGCCCGGTGGCCTGCACCCATGCTGCATACCCCAGCCCTGCTGCTAATATCAGGCCCGCCGCAGCGGCCAGCCGCTTTTTTCTGGCGCAGGGTACATTCATGCGCCAGCGCCGCCCATCATGCCGTTCACTTCACTCTGCACAAGGGCCCACACCACAATATCAAGCCCAATCAAGCTCAAAATAAGGTACAGAATACCTGTATTGCTGCTGGGAATACCCCACTGCTGCTTTACACGGTCTATCTTATCGCCCGCCTTATAGCACCAGTACAGGCCATAAATGCCACAGGTGACAATATCCAGCAGAAACACCATACCGCCGGACGGCGACTGCACGTCCCCCGTTGCATAGTTCAAATCGTTCACAAGGCAAATAAACCAATAAATGCCGTAAATACCGCAGGTGACAATAGTGAGAATGACACATAGCGCCACATTTCTCTGTTCTGCCATGAAAGACCCCTCCTCCTTTATGATCCCATCATATCATCTGCACAGCGGCGCGTCAACGCAAAAGCAAGGCAGGGGGCTGGGCCCCGGCATTGCCCAGAGCTCCGGTTTTCCTGTATAATAAAGGAAATAACGTCCAAGGCGGACGATGGAGGGCTCATATGACCAAAATACTTTTTGTGTGCCACGGCAATATCTGCCGCAGCCCAATGGCGGAATTTGTATTTCGCGCAATGGTGCAGAAGGCCGGCCTGGCACAGGCCTGCGAGGTACAAAGCGCGGCGCTGAGCGCCGAAGAGCTTGGCAACCCGGTATACCCGCCTGCCCGCGCCATGCTGGCGCGGCACGGCATCTCGTGCGAGGGTAAGCACGCGCGGCAGATATGCGAAGCAGATGTGCATGCGTTCGACCTGCTTATCGGCATGGAGCAGCGGCATGTGGACGCCATGCGGCGGCGTTTCGGCACAGAGGCGCAGGGCAAGGCCCGCCGCCTGCTGGATTATACCGATGTGCCGGGCGACATTGCAGACCCCTGGTATACCCGGGATTTTGAAACGGCTTACGCCCAGATAGAGGCGGGCTGCCGTGCGCTGCTGGCACAGCTTGCGCAGGCGGCGCAGTAAACCCGCATGGGAGGTGAACTGATGAAGCGAATTACCCACCGCACTGCCGGATGCGCTGAAGCGCCGCCGGACTGTGTGCACATGGCAGGCGGCTTTGCACAGGGTGAAGCCATAGAACGGCTGGCCCTGTATGAAGACCTGTGCGAAGAGCTGCAGGCCCAGCAGCAGGCCCTTGCCTTGCATATGGAAACCCTGCGCGCCGAAGGGCGTGAAAAAAGCGTAAAATTCCGTGAATTATTTGCACAGAAGCTTACAAATGGGGCGTTTCTCTCCATACTGCAGGCAAAAGGGCTTTTATAGGCACGATAAAGCCGGGGCGCTTTTCAGCGCCCCGGCTTTTCCCATGTTGGGCAATCCATAACTGCCAGGCAGCCGAGGAGGCCTCAGCCCGTCACCGCCACCGCCTCTATTTCCACCAAGGCGTCCTTAGGCAGCTTTGCCACCTGAAACGCGGCGCGGGCCGGGTATGGCTCGGAAAAATATTCGGCATACACTTCGTTCATGGCTGCAAAATCCGCCATATCCTGTAGCAGCACAGTGGTTTTTACCACATGCGCCATGTCTGTACCTGCGGCGGCCAGAATGGCCTTGATATTCTCTAGCGACTGACGTGCCTGTGCACGGATGTCCGCACCTGCAAACTCGCCGGTAGCCGGGTTGATGGGAAGCTGGCCGGAAACATAAATGGTGCCGCCCGCCTGCACTGCCTGCGAATACGGCCCAATGGCCGCAGGGGCATTGGGGGTTTGAATTTTTTTGCTCATTTCTTATATCCTCCCATAAATCTTTTATTATTCACTACATTGGCAGTAAACAAAAATTACTATCCTCTCATTTTTAAGCATATTCAATATTAAGTCTTTAATATAATTATTTCAATTTACAAATGAGCCAAATTAAACCCGTACTTTTTGTACGGGTTTAACAAAATATATCATTTTTTCTTCTTTTTGCAAAATACATAGCTGTCCTCTACATCCAGCTTGAAGGCTTCATTCAGGCGCTGCTGCACGCGGCAGAACAGCTCCAGCTCTTCATCGGTGAATATTTTCAGCTTCTGGAACGTGCGCGCATAGCAGGCCTGCTCGAACTTGTGGTGGTCATTGAATACCTGCCAGCCTGCCTCGGTGAGGAACAGATTATATTCGCGGTTGTTGTTCTGGTTGCGCACCTGCTCTACCCAGCCCTTCTGCTTGAGCTTGCGGATAATCTGGCTGTAGGCGCTGGGCGTTTTTCCGTTGCTTGCCGCTATTTCGGTGATGGTTGCCGATTTGTGCCGTCCAATATACTGGATGACCTTGGATTCTGCCTGATACATCGTCACTTCCCCGTACTGATGCGGCAGCGAATCGTATTCCGCCATCAGGTCATAGCCCGTATCCACAATATCCATCAGTTTCTGGCACAGTTCCTCGCGTGTGTCCATTTTCATTTTCCTCTTTCTTGCCGAAAGCGCCCGGGCGTATTTCTTTATTCAGGGCGCAGCAATCTTTATTCCATCGTACTACAAGGGAAACCGGCAGTTCTTCACTGCGCCTTTGCCGCAGTGCGGCGGCTGGCGTTAGCCAGCCGCATATAAACAAGCTGCCGCCTCTTTTTATAAAATTATACCATTTTTTCCGCATCCCGGCAAGGCGCGGCGCCGGGTGCTATTCCCCGCCCAGCCAGTACATATCGCGCCGCAGGCTGAGGCCCAGCTTTTTCTGCAAAGCCAGAGAGGCACGGTTGCCTGCAAAGATATGGCAAAACGGCACGCGCCCCTGCCGCAGAAGGCGGGCGATGGCGTGCGCCTCCAGCGCGGCGCCCAGCCCCATACGCCGGAACTGCGGCAAAACCACCAGCATGCCCATGCTTCCCTCGGAATGCTGCCCAATAAACCCGGCAAGCCGGCGGCCCTGCGGGCCGGGCAGAAAGGCGCCTGTAACAGTGCCCGCCGCAAGGCATGCAGCCACGCCGGTAGGCGGAATGAGGGTATAATGCGCACAGACGGTTTCTGCCCATTCAGGGCCAAGCGGCGCAAAGCGCACCCCCTTCACCGGCCGGGAGGGAGGCTGGGCCTCCCAATATACCGCCTGCGTGCATGCGGGCGGCAGCGGCAGGCCCATAGCCTGTGCCGCAGTCTGGGCTGCGACACGCCCGTGCACACCCAGCATAGCGCCCTGCGCCAAGGGCCCGGCCCTGTGTAAAAGGCGCGCCGCCGAGGCCTGCGTGCCTGCGGCCAGCAAAAGGTCGCCCCCCTGCACGCGCAGCAGTACGCCGCCCTTTTCCGCGGCCAGCACACCCGCTTTGCCCCAGCGCAGCGCCTCCAGCATATCCACGCAGGCGGGCCTTTGCGCCAGATATTCCCAGGCGGCAAGGGCCGGGGCGGCCAGCGCGGCCTTCTGCGCATGCGTCAGACGCTTCAGCGCCGCCTCCCGGCGCATGGCCTCGCTTTTTGTGGCATATTCCTCTGTATACACAAGGCGCACAGGCCGGTGCGCGCGGGTATATCTGGCGCCGCGCCCGGTTTCGTGCAGGAACACGCGCCGGGTGATGTCCGGCGTGTAACCCGCATAGAAATTCATACCGGCACATGCCAGAAGGTAAGCAGTATGCGCCATGGGGGCATCCTCCTTTTCTCTGCGCAGGGCCGCGGCCCCGCACCTGCCGCAGCCGCGCCCCGGCGGGTGAAAGCCATGCCGCGCTATTCCTGTGCAAGCTCCATCGCCATGCGGCACGCGGCAAAGGCATCCTGCCGGGTGCCTGCGGTGATGAGAAAGCGCCCGGCATGGCAGAATTTCAGCGTTTCAATGCCGGAAATGGCGGGCAGCTCTTCCTCCGGCGCACCGGCCCACTCTGCCGGGAAGGGCACGCGCAGCGCCTGGGTGCCGAAGCGCTGCGGCACCCCCTGCGCACAGTAGCCTCCCCGCTGGGAGGGATATACCACGAATTTGGCGCGGCTGGGAATGAGATACTGCTTCCAAGGGGCAAAGCGCTTCAGCTCTACTATACCGCCCTTTGACCTTACAAGCGCGCCGCGCACCTCGGCCTCGGCCCGCGTAATGGCGCGGATGCTCTCCAGCTTATGGCCCAGAAGGTCCTGCGCCACGGCCACAGCCTCTTCAAAGCAGGCATTTTCGTCCTTTTCTTCATCCCATCTGGGGTTGTAGGCTGCAATCAGGTTTGCAAGCTGGTTGCCGCAGCCGGTATTGTCGTCCTCGTCCAGCGGCTTCACAAAGCCGTCGTCAAAGCGCTTGGCCTCCTTCTCGCCCACAAGGGCCGGGCCAAGCTCGCGCCACAAAAGGCCGAAGGCCGCATATTTCACCCCACATTCGCGCACGGGGGTATCTTTCCCATGATGGTCAAACGGGCCGTCCCCGATATCGAACACGATGCCGTCATAGCCCTCCGGCACGGAAAAGCCGCGCTGGATGCGGATGCTGGGGTTGCACAGGCGCAGCAGCGCCGCGGCAAACACGTCATCCGCGTGGAAGCGCCCTGCATGGGTAAAGCCTTTATCCGGCACTGTAAGCATAGTGATGTGCTCCTTTTGTCTTTTATCTTTCCGGCCGCTGAAGCAGCGGCGCGCCATCCTTTCGCCGTATGCGGAGCGCTTTGGCCGCGCCCGCATATGACGTCCGCCGCATGCCGCCCGGCACGGCCGCATCCCATGTGCGGCATGTGTTCTGTCTGGGCCATATCCGGCCCGCGGCCCGCTTTTAGCCGGCGGACGCACCGTACTACACCGGCTGCATTCGCGCTTTCCACCACGGTCCGCGTTCAGAAGGGCTGCGGCGTCTGCTTTGCCAAGCCCACACCGCGCTTTCGCTTATACCCCCCAAGCGGACACATCATGCCACATTCACGAAACCCGCCATTCGCCTTGCGGCTCGGCCCCGTCAAGGGTGCGGCGGCTGTTCCACCCGCCTCATCCTTCGCCTGCGCTTGGATTCGCCAAGCGGACACATTATACCACATTCACTAAACTCGCCCTTCGGCTCGGCCTCGTTAAGGGTGTGGCATCTGTTCCACTAAGCTCCCCCTTCGCTTTCGCTCGGGCTCGCTAAGTGGACACATTATACCACATTTGGAATATTTTTTACAGCAACATCCTTTTTGAGAAACAGTTTGGTTACCCAATATGCTATAATACAAACAGACAAAAAATCTCCGGCGGCCATTTCCACTGCAGGCCGGGGCAGAAAGGGGGCGGCTGGTTTGGCCGCATACAGAAAACGCAAGGGGCGCACCTCGCGCGCACCTGCTATTTTGATAGGGCTTGCCTCCGGGCTTGTGCTTCTGGTGCTGGGCGGCGGTGTGCTGTGGCTTTTTTTGCCCCATGCTATGGATGCCGGCCTTGCCAGCGCCAAAGCGCCCGATGGCCAAATAAAAGGCTATGCCGTGCAGCTTGGCGCAGGGCCCTATACGAAGGACAGCCTTTCCCAGTGGGCCATGGAGGCAGCGGAAGAGGCCGCCGCCCTTGGCATGAACGCACTGTTTCTGACTATTGACGGGCCAGACGGCGTGGTGTTTGAGACAAAGCATGCAGAAAGGTGCACCGCTCTTTCCGGCGGCGACACGTTTTTTTACAAGCCGGACGCGCTGCGCACCCTGTGCGAAGCCGCCGCCCGAAAGGGCCTTGCCGTATATACCGTGGTGCAGGAGGCCAACGCGGAAAACGCCGCGTACCGCGACACGGTTATTGCCGATATCCGCCAGCGCTATGCCGCGGCGGGCGTCGCCGTACCCATGGCGGCAAATGGCACGCAGGGGCCGTTCAGCATCTACTCCACCCCGCAGGGGGCTCTTGCCGCCGTCACGCCGGAGAGTGCCGCGCAGGCAGGTGAATTTTTTCTTTTGACCACCGCGGCAGATTTCAGCGGCGCAGTGTTCAGCCAGGCTGCCGTCTCTGCGGCGCCGGGCGACACAGCCGTGCTGCTCAGCGCCATGGACGGGCGCACCCCGCCCACTTTGCTGGGCTATGCCCCGCCTGCCTCGCTGGGCGTGACTTACCCGGACGACGGCGCCTCTATCGACACACAGAAATGCTTTGTGATGGGCACGTCAGACCCGGCCCAGCCCCTCACCTTGAATGGGGAAGAGGTGCCCCGCTACGGCACAAAGGGGTTGTTCGGTGTGCTGGTAACGCTGGAGGAGGGAGAAAACGAGCTGCTTTTTGCAAATGGTTCCGCCTCGCTTACCTGGCACATCACGGGCCCGGCACCTCAACAGCAGCAGGGCGGCAGCACTGGCGACAAACTGCCGCATGACAGCACCGTCAGCGTGCCTGAAGGCACTTTTGTGCAGACGACAGGCCTTATCACCAGCCTTTTGTACGACCCCTCCGGTGACGGCAATATCAGCGAAACGGCCCGCCGCGGCGCCGTGGGGCAGGTGGCGGCATGCGCTGAAACCGTGCGCGGCGGAAAAACCACATGGGCTTACCAGCTCACCAGCGGAGACTGGGTGCTGGCCTACAATGTGCAAAAGGTGGAGGACGGCGCCGCCAGCTTCACCGGCGCACAGGCCGTTTGCGATGGGCGCGACGAGCTTTTGCAGTTCAGCGGCAGCGGCACGCCGCTGGCCTATACGAATCAAATTGAAAACACGCTCAGCCTACGCTTTTATAATACGGAGCTTGCGGCAGATTTTGCCGTCAGCGGCTCTTCTCTTGTGCGGCAGTGCGAGGTGAAGCCCTTTGACGGCGGCACAGAGCTTGTGCTGCACTTTGACGCGCCGCTTTGGGGGCATGTGATCTCATACAGCGGCAACACCGTGCAGGTGGTGCTGAAGGCGGCGCCCGCCAGAAGCACAGAGCCGAATAAGCCTCTGGCGGGTGTGAAGGTGCTGCTGGATGCCGGCCACGGCGACACGGACGCCGGCGCCATGGGGGCGGGCGGCCAGAGCGCCCCGCTGGAAAAGGACGCAAACCTCGCTGTGGCCAGGGCCGCCCAGTACCGGCTGGAGCAGCTTGGCGCCACGGTGGAGATGATCCGCACAGACGACACCTTCCTCTCACTGGAACAGCGCAATGCAAAAATCACAGAGCTGCGGCCCGATTTCTTTATTGCCGTGCACCACAACTCTGTGGCGCTGAACAATGACGCCAACAACTCCGCCGGAACGGAATGCTATTATTTTTATGATTCTGGCAAGGCGCTGGCCGAAGCGCTGGTGAACAACGTGACGGCTGCCACAAACCGCCCTTCGCGCGGAGCGATGTGGGGCTATTACTATGTCACCCGCAACACCCTGTGCCCTGCCGTTCTGCTGGAGACGGGCTTTATGCCAAACCCGGCGGAATTTGAAGCCGTGACAGACGAAACGTGCATATGGGCCGCGGGCGATGCCATTGCCCGCAGCGTGCTGGCCTGCGTAAATTGAGTGATAACTACCGGCTAAGCCGGTGACTTAAGTTGGCCCTATAAGGGCCTATTACCGGCATACATCTCAAGACTCACTGAATTTTATTCCGCTCGCATCATTTGCCCCACAGCCCGTAAACGGGCAATCTCT
>JAGZUF010000029.1 GCA_018380115.1 Oscillospiraceae bacterium
CAGATGGAGGCCCAGATATCCGGGCTTTCACAGGCGTTTGCGCGGATGAACCCGGCCGCGGCGCAGATGCGCCCGCCCTGCTCGGCCAGGGCAAACTGCGGCGCGGCGCCAAGCGGGCGGTAATAGAATTCAAAAAATTCCGGCACATGCACAAGCGGCAGCTTCCATTCCCAGTGCGCGTCCAGAAACCGCACAATGGCCTCTTCTTCGCCCGGCCGGGCCAGGCGAAGGCAGAGCCCGCCCGTCACAGGCCCGCCTTTTCGCGCACAAGGGCCATCATATCGCCCACTGTGCGCACGCCGCGGATGTCCGCCAGGCCAAGCTGTATGCCGAACTCTGCGCCTAGGGCGGTGAGAAGGTTAATCTGCTCCAGGCTGTCCCACTCCTCAATGTCGTCCGGCCCGGTGGCAGGGGTGAGGGTAATGGTGCTGTCGTCAAAATTTTCGCGGAAAATCTCTTCCAGCTTTTTCAAAAGCTCTGCATCGGTCATGGTGCTTCCTCCTTGCACGGGATGTTTTCATTCACCGCGATGCACCGGCACTTCGGCGCATACGCGGCGGGGATGTCATAGCGGTATTCGGCCTTTTGGGGCGTCTCGGCCACGGCGGCAAAGCCCAGCGAGGGGTAAAGGCCCTTCACCGGCGCGTTTTTCGCCGTGGGCAGGTAGGCGCCCAGAATGGTGCGCACGCCTCTTTCAAGGCAGGCGGCCGCCAGGGCGTCGAACATGGCAAGCTCGAACTCGCGCTTGAACACGCGGCAGCTCATCACCCACAGCTCAATGTGCACGGCGCCGCCGCGCACGCGGCCGATGATGGCGGACACAAGGCCATTGTCGCCGAATTTATCCTCCAGGCGCCCGGCCAGGGTGATGCAGCCCTCGTCCTGCATGCAGGCGGCCACCTCGGCCTCGGTGTAGCGGCGCGTGGTGAGGTTGAACTGGTTTGTCTTGTTGATAAGCTGGGTAATGCGCCCAAGCTGCCCCGCGCGGAAGGGGCCTATCTCTGCGCGCATGGCAAGGCTGCGCAGGTATTCGCCGTAATCGGCAAAGCTGGCGCTGGCGGCGCTGCGCAGGGCGTTTTCGTGGTACATCTGCGCGCGCTTTTTATCGTCTGCCGAAAGGCCCACGGCCTCGAAATAGCCCGCGCGGTCCAGTGTGCGCACATAGCTCTCCGGCGCAGCCAGCTCGGGCACGGCCGTGCCCGGCAGGCTTTGGCGCACCAGCGCGCGCTCGGCGGGGTTGTCGTCCAGAAATACAAAGCTTTCAGGCAGAAGGTTCAGCTGCTGCGCCATGGCGGCAAGGTTTGCGTCCTTGGGCTGCCAGTTTGCGCAAAAGCAAACAAAATCCTGCTCGCGCAGCGTGGCCGCGGGCTGGCGCAGCCCGGCACGGGCCGCGGCCTCCTCGTTTTTCGAGCACACGTTCAGCAGCACGCCCGCCCCGGCAAGGTCTTTCAAATATTGCTGCAGGGCCGTGTGGGCCATGCCGGCGGGCGTCTCGCTGCCCATGGCAAGGGCCTCGGGGCCGTCGTCGCCCACCACGCCGCCCCACAGGGTGTTGTCCAGGTCTGTGGCGACGGCCTTTTTGTTTTTGCCGAACAGCGCCTTGATGATGCACGCCACGCTGTGTGCCAACGTGGGGATATACGGCACATCGCACGCATATTTGTAAGCGTACCACGCGGCGGGGCTGCACCAGCGCGCAAGGCCCTCGCTGGCCGAAAGCCAGCACAAATCGTGCACATAAAAGTTTGCGTGCTGCGCGGCCCAGTCGGCCGCAAGGGCATTCATGCGGCGCACAAAGCGCACGCGCCCCTGTGCAGCCACAGCGTCAAAGCTGCCCAGCACGCGCACGTCCGGCAGCTCGAAGTTGTTCTGCACCACGGGGCAGCCAAAGCGCGCCGCCGCCTGCCACAGCCCTTGCCAGCGCGCGGCCTCGGCGGCAAATTTTTCTTCGGCGGCCCCGGCGCTGTCTGCCGGGCAGGGCAGGTTTTGCAGGTTGTGCACGCTGGTGTGGATGTAGATGACGTCCGGTGCAAAGGCGGCAAGGCTGCCGTCGTCGAACGCGATGCTCTCATAATACAGGCCGTATGGCCCTTCCCAAAAGGCGGGGCGGATGCCGCTGTTCAACAAAAACAGCTCCAGCATGTTTTTTACTTCGCCTACGGTGGTGCCGCTTACAATAGCCACCTTTTTTTCCACAAGGCCTGGCTGCGCGGCAAGCTCGCGGCGAAGCGCGCGCTTTTTGCGAAGCAGGGCTTCGCCGTCGAACGGATATTCCAGTGCCTGCAAGTGCGCTTCCTCCTTTTCAGGTCGGTTTCAAATTTGGATGCGGAAGAAAGTAAATAGTTTTCCTATGCTATTATACACAAAGCGCAGGCAAAAGGCAAAACCTGCAAAGCGCATTTTTCACAGCTTCCGCCTTGCAAACGGGGGGCAAAGCGGTTATAATGAATCCGTATGTAGCGCTATATGGCGCTTTTTGGCGTGCGGCGCCGCGCGTTGTACGCGCCGCTGCAATCGGCTGCAAAACTTCTGTGCGCAATAAAGGAAGGGAACGATTCATGCAGTGTACCTTTGCACATAATAATCTCAACGTGCTGGATTTGGAAAAAAGCCTGGCCTTTTATGAAAAGGCGCTGGGTCTGCGCGTTGTGCGCAAAAAAGAAACGCCGGATTTCACCCTGTGCTTTCTTTCAGACGGCACCACGCCCCACAGGCTGGAGCTGACATGGCTGCGCGGCCGTGAAAAGCCGTACGATTTGGGCGAGAATGAATTTCACCTTGCCTTTGCGGTAAGCGACATGGCCGAGGCCCACGCCCTGCACGAGGCCATGGGCTGCATCTGCTTTGAAAACCCAGAAATGGGCATCTATTTCATTGCAGACCCGGACGGCTACTGGCTGGAGATAGTGCCCGCCGAATAAGACGCGCTGTGCGCTTTCTTCACACAACGAAACGCCGCCGCACGGCGGCCGGATATTGGGAGGCAAACCGATGACAGAGAAAAACCACCCCGCGCCGCGCACGCCCCGCCCGTCGGCGGGCACAAGGGGCCCGAAGGCGAAACCGAAAAGCAGGGGCAAGCGCATCCTGTTCGGCTTTCTGCGCTTTGTGGCCGTGATGATGTGCCTTGGCATCATGGCCGTCAGCGTGGCCGGCGTGCTGCTCAGCCTGTATGTGGTGAACGCCACAAAGAACGACGGCGAGCTTTTGAACCTGGAAGAACTGAAGCTGAGCTACACCAGCGTGGTGATGTATGAGGACGTGGACGAAGAGGGCAAGCCGGTGTGGAAGGAATACCAGAGGCTTGATACCACGGAGGAAAACCGCGTGTGGGTAGAATACGGCGACATCTGCGACGATTTGGTGAACGCCTTTGTGGCCATTGAGGACCAGGACTTCTGGACGCACGGCGGCTTCAACGTCAAGCGCACCATTTATGCCGCGCTGAACGAGGTGGCCTATGCGCTGACGGGGCATTACATCCGCGGCACACAGCAGGGCGCTTCCACCATCAACCAGCAGCTTATCAAGAATATCACGGATGACGACGAGAGCCAGGGCACGGCGGGCTATCTGCGCAAAATACGCGAGATATTCCGCGCCATGTCGCTGAACAGCCGCTATTCCAAGGAAATGATTATGGAGGCATACCTGAACACGCTGAGCCTTACGGGCAACATCGGCGGCGTACAGGCGGGCGCGAACCAGTATTTCGGCAAGGACGTGGGCTACAACGAGGACGGCACGCCCCAGCTTACGCTGGCGCAGTGCGCCACCATTGCGGCCATTACAAAGAACCCCACGCAGTACAGCCCCATCTCGAACCCGGAGATGCACCTGGTGCGCCGCAACAAGGTGCTTACGAACATGTACGAGCAGGGCTATATTGTGGATGAAAACGGCAACCCGGACAAGGCGAAGCTGGACGCCGCCCTGGCCGAGCCGCTGACGCTGCGCGAGGCTGTGCGCGACGAAAACGCCGCCGTGCAGACAAACAACAGCTATTTTACCGATGCCCTGCTGGAAGAGCTGACGCAGGACATGCTGGAACAAAACCCCTACGGCCGTGAAAACTACACCGAGGCCCAGGCCCTGAACGATATTTACACCAAGGGCCTGCGAATCTTCTCTACCGTGCAGCCGGATGTGCAAAGCACTATGGAGGAGGTGTTCAACCGCGGCGACGACTACTGGGTGCGCCACCCCATTGAAAACTGGGTGCCGGACAATGCGCCCGAGGGAACCGAGCCGCGCACTATCCAGACGCAGTCTGCGGGCGCCATTTTGAACTATGAGGGCGAGCTGGTGGCCTGCGTGGGCGGCCTGGGCGCCAAAACGCTGGACCGCGGCCTGAACCGCGCCGTGGATATGGAGCGACAGGTGGGTTCTACCATGAAGGGCGTGGCCGCCTATCCGCTTGCCATTGATTACGGCGTAGCTTATTACTCGAAGCTGGTGCCGGACGCGCCCTTCAAAACCATTATTGAAAATGGAAGAGAGCGCGCCTGGCCTAAAAACTATGGCAACGCGGGCGGCAAAGGCGACGACATGACGGTGTACGAGGCCGTGAAGCAGTCTTACAACACGGTGGCTGTGCGCGTGGGCTCTTTTGTGGGCGTGCGCGAGATGTACGACTTTGTCACCGAGACACTGGGCATTGAGCTAGCGGAAAGCGACATGGATTATGCCCCGTTGGTGCTGGGCGCCACCACCACGGGCATGTCCCCGTATGATTTGGCGGCGGCATATATGATGTACGGCTCCGGCGGCAAATACACCACGCCGCACACCTACACCACAGTGGAGGATTATAAGGGCAACGTCATCCTGAAAAAGGAAATTACCACTGTGCAGGCCATTGGCGAGGACACCGCCTATGTGCTGAACCGCCTTTTGAAGGGCGTTTTGTACGACGCGGGCGGCACTGTGCGCGGCATGGCGGCCAGCGAGGCCGGCATGGAGAGCGTGGGCAAAACGGGCACCACCAACGAGACGAAGGACGTGTGGTTCGTGGGCCTGACACCGTATTTTGTCTCTGCCTTCTGGTACGGCTATGACGAGAATGTGGAGATGGAGAGCTGGTACAGCGCATCGCCCACGCGCCACCCGGGTGCAAAGGCATGGCGCGACATTATGAACACCGTGCAGGCAGACACTGAAAAATACCCGAAGATTGAGTGGGAAATGCCGGACAGCGTGCTGATGGCGCCGTGGTGCGCTTCATCGGGAAAAATTGCCGGCGAAGGATGCCCGCGCGGCGGCACAGGTTATTACAGCAAGCGCTATATCAACGATGAACAGGGCCACATCACCTATTGTGACGGCAACCACGGCACCACAGAGCCCGCGGCGTGACGTCTTGTGATATTTACCCGAAACAAAGGGCCGTTTGCACACGGTTTGTGTGCAAACGGCCCTTTTTTCTGCACTGTGTAAAAATACACTTGTGCTTCGTATAGAAACATGTTATGCTGTATCTGGATATTCAGAACACAGAAAAACACCATGCAACGGGAGGTGTACGGGTTGGAAAAACGGTTTCTTCTGGTGGACGCGGCCGTGCTGCCGGAGGTGTTCCTGCGCGTGCTGGAGGCAAAAGAGCTTTTGGCCAGCCGCCGCGCGCGCAATATCTCCGCCGCAGTGAAAATGGCCGGGCTTTCGCGCAGCGCCTTTTACAAGTATAAAGACTGTGTGTACGACGCGCAGGACAGCGCCGAGGTGACCACGGTGCACGCCACGCTGCGCGATGAAACGGGCGCGCTGCACAGCCTGCTGGAGGCTATCTCCGGCGCGGGGGCGTCTATTGTCACCATCAACCAGTCCACGCCGGAAAGCGGCACCGCGCGGGTGTCTGTGTCGTTCCGCACGGGCGGCATGCACCTGTCGGCAGAGGCGCTGCTGGCAGAGCTGCGCCGCCAGCCCACGGTGGTGGACATCCGGCGCGGTGTATGAAAGGTGGTTGAAAGGGGAGTGCAGGCAATGGCGAAGGTGGCTGTTTTGGGCTTTGGCACCGTGGGCAGCGGCGTGTGGGAGATACTGTCCAAAAACGCAGATGTGTGCGCAAGGCGTGCAGGTGTGCCCGTGGAAGTGGGGTATATCTGCGACATTCGTGATTTTTCCGGCCATGAGGCGGCCGGGCTGTTTGTGAACAACATCGAGCCCATTTTGCAGGATAAGGCCGTGAAGGTGGTGGTGGAGACCATCGGCGGCCTTCACCCCGCATACGAATATGTGCGCGCCGCGCTGGAAAGCGGGCGCTGTGCAGTCACATCAAACAAAGAGCTGGTGGCCGAAAAGGGCGCAGAGCTGATGCGCATTGCAAAAGAGCACGGTGCATGCTTCCTGTTCGAGGCCAGTGTGGGCGGCGGCACGCCTGTAATAGGCCCCATGCACCGGGACCTTGCGGCAAACCATATCCTCAGCATAGAGGGCATTGTGAACGGCACCACCAATTTCATGCTTACGCGCATGCGGCAGGCGGGCCTGAGCTTTGAGCAGGCCCTGGCCGAGGCGCAGGCGCTGGGCTATGCCGAAACGAGGGACCCCTCTGCGGATGTGGACGGCATAGACGCCAAGCGCAAAATAGCCATTCTGGCCTCGCTGGCCTTCGGGCGGCATATCCCGCCCGAGGCAGTGCCCGCGCGCGGCATCCGCGCCGTCTCGCCGCAGGACGTAACGCTGGCCGCACAGCTTGGCTGTGCGGTAAAGCTGGTGGCCTGGGCGCGCGAGGGCGCGCCGGGGCGCATTGAGGCCGCGGTGGAGCCGATGCTGGTGCGCCATGAGGATCTTCTCAGCGGCGTTGATGATGTGTTCAACGCCGTGCGCGTGCGCTGCGACATGCTGGGCGACACGCTGTTTTACGGGCGCGGCGCGGGCAAGCTGCCCACGGCCAGCGCCGTGGTGGCGGACGTGGCCGAGGCCCTGCGCGCGGGGGCGGCTGTGCACGACACGCTGTGGTGGGCCCCGCCCCTTGCGGGCGGTGAGGCGCTGGCCGACACGCGCCGGGCCGATGTGCTGATGCGGTTTTCCGGCGCGGCTGCGGCGGAAATTGCTGCGGCGCTGGGCGGTGCGGCGCAGCTTTTGTGGCAGGACGGGGGCCAGTGCGCCTTTCTTGTGCGCGCGGCGGCGCCCGGCGAGGTGCGCGCCGCGCAGGCAAAAGCACAGAAGGCGGGCGCTTTCTGCGAAAATACCCTTCGCGTGCTGGCAGAATAGGGGGCTTTTGCGTATGATAACGGTGAGCGTGCCCGCCACAAGCGCCAACATTGGCGCGGGCTTCGATTCCTGCGGGCTGGCGCTGGCGCTTTACAACCGCGTGCAGATGGAAGAGTGGGACGGCGTGTGTATCACCTCGCTGGACGGCACGCGCGTGCCCGCAGGCCCGCAGAACCTTGTGTACCGCACGGCCAAAGGCCTGTATGACGAATGCGGCGCGCCGCTGCGCGGCCTGCGCCTTGCGCAGGAGAACGGGGTGCCCATGGCGCGCGGGCTGGGCTCTTCTTCCGCGTGCATCGCGGCGGGGCTGGTGGGCGCAAACGAGCTTTTGGGCCGTCCGTTCACCCGCATGCAGCTTTTAGAGCGCGCCGCCGCACTGGAAGGCCACCCCGACAATGTGGCCCCCGCCATGCTGGGCGGCTTTGTGGCAAGCGCGCTGGAGGGCGGGTGCCTGTACGCCGTGCAGAAGCCCGTTTCGCAGGCGCTGTGCTTTGCGGCCTTTGTGCCCGGCTACAAGCTGTTGACAAAAAAGGCGCGCGCGGCGTTGCCTAAAGCGGTGGCGCACAGGGACGCTGTTTACAACGTCTCACGCGCGGCGCTGCTGGCGGCGGCCTTCTGCGAAGAGAGGTACGGCCTTCTTCGCGTGGCAACAGGCGACAGGCTGCACCAGCCGTACCGCGCGGCACTGATGCCCGGCATGCGCGAGGTGTTTGCGCTGTGCGAGGCGCTGGGTGCGCTTGGCTGGTGGGTAAGCGGCGCGGGGCCCACGCTTTTGTGCGCTGTGCGCGCGCAGGACGAGGCGTTTTTTACCGCCGCGCGCGCAAAGCTGGCCGCCGCGGAGAGGGGCAGCCCGCTTGCCGCCTACACGCTGCACCGGCTGGCGCCGGACAATGCGGGCGCCCGGGCAACGGCCTAAGCAGCGCCGATGGACAGAGGGGGAAAGAATATGGCATTGATTGTACAGAAATTCGGCGGAAGCTCGGTGGCAGACCGCGACCGCGTGATGAACGTGGCGCGCATTGTGGCACAGACGCATGCCGGCGGCAACGACGTGGTGGTGGTGGTTTCGGCCCAGGGCGACACCACGGACGAACTGATAGCCAAGGCGGGCGAGATTACGCACGATGCCTCGCAGCGCGAGATGGATATGCTGATGAGCGCGGGCGAGCAGATTAGCGTGGCGCTTTTAAGCATGGCGCTTTCGTCCATTGGGTGCCCGGCCATCAGCCTTACGGGCTGGCAGGCGGGCTTTCATACAGACCGCGCCTACACCCGCGCGCGCATCAAGCGGCTGGACTGCGAGCGCATTGAAAGCGAGCTTTCACGCAACCGCGTGGTGGTGGTGGCGGGCTTTCAGGGCATCAACAAAAACGATGACATCACCACGCTGGGGCGCGGCGGCTCTGACACAAGCGCCGTGGCCATTGCCGCCGCCCTGCATGCAGACCTGTGCCAGATATATACGGATGTAGACGGCGTGTACACGGCAGACCCGCGCCTTGTGCCCAATGCGCGCAAGCTGCCGCAGATATCATTCGACGAAATGCTGGAGCTGGCAAGCCTGGGCGCGCAGGTGCTGAACAACCGCAGCGTAGAGCTTGCCAAAAAATATTCTGTGGAGCTGGAGGTGCGCTCGTCGCTTACCGACGTGCCCGGCACCATCGTCAGGGAGGTTGCACAAGTGGAAGGAATGCTCATTAAAGGCGTGACGAAAAACGAGAACGTGGCTGTCATCTCGCTGCTGGAGGTGCCGGACGTGCCCGGCATGTCGTTCAACGTGTTCAGCCTGATGGCCCAGAAGAAGATAAACGTGGGCATTATTCTGCAGGCCTCCGGCCGCGGGAACAACAAGGACCTTATTTTTACCGTCCCGCTGGAGGATGTGCACACCGCCACTGCTATTCTGCAGGAAAACCTGCAGCGCTTCGGCGCCACCCGGGTGCTGGTGGACACAGACGTGGCCAAGGTGAGCATTGTGGGCGCGGGCGTGCAGAGCCACCCCGGTGTGGCGGCCAAAATGTTCGAGCGCCTGTATGAATGTAATATCAATATCCGCATGATTGCCACAAGTGAAATAAAAATTTCCGTTATCATTGCAAAACAGGACGCCGACAGGGCTGTGGCGGCTGTGCACGACGCCTTCTTCCAGTAAGGCGGCGCGGCAAATTTTACAGCTTCCACCTTTTTCTTTCATGGAAAATCGTGTATAATCTAGGGTGGCATGGGCCAGGCGGCCCGCGCCGCCCTTTTTAGTCAGCAAGCGCGCCGCGCACGGGCCAGCCCGCGCGGCGCGGGAAGAGGTGTGCAGTTTGGCAGAAGAAAAGCACAGCGCAGCCCCCGGCGAAGCCCGGGAGGAGGAAATGACCGCTGCTCCGGAGCAGGCGCAGGCGGAGGAAGCGCCCGCCGTGCCGGAGCAGGCGCAGGCGGAGGAAGCGCCCGCCGCGCCCGAACAGGCGCAGACGGAGGAAGCACCCGCCGTGCCGGAGAAGGCGCAGGCGGAGGAAGCGCCCACCGCGCCGGAGCAGGCGCAGGCGGAGGAAGAGCCCACCGCGCCCGAACAGGCGCAGGCAGAGGAGGCGCCCGCTGTGCCGGAGAAGGCGCAGGCGGAGGAAGCGCCCGCCGCGCCGGAGCAGGCGCAGGCGGAGGAAGAGCCCACCGCGCCCGAACAGGCGCAGGCAGAGGAGGCGCCCGCTGTGTCGGAGAAGGCGCAGGCGGAGGAAGCGCCCGCTGCGCCCGAACAGGCGCAGGCGGAGGAAGCGCCCACCGCGCCGGAGCAGGCGCAGGCGGAGGAAGCACCCACCGCGCCGGAGCAGGCGCAGGCGGAGGAACCGCCTGCCGCGCCCGAACAGGCGCAGGAACAGAAAAAGGAAGAAATGGCCCGCCGGGTGATGCAGGCGGTGGAGGGCGGCGCGCCCGCCCCGCAGACGCTGGGCGAGGTGGATATCCCCATGCCCGCGCCGCACCCCGCGCGCCGTGCGCCGTTTGAAAAAACGCCGCAGCAGCGCGCAGCCGAGTTTGACGCAAAGGTGGACGCGCTGGGCAGGCAGTGGGGCGTGCCCACACAGCCCGCCGCCCAGCCGCCGCAGGCCCCGGCGCCGGCGCCTGCAAAGGCCCGGCCCCAGGCCGGTAGCAAGCGCCGCCCGGCAAAAAAGAAGGCGCCTGCGGCAAAGGCTGCCCCGGCCGGGCCCCAAACCCAGCCCGCCCCAGTGCAGCAGCCCGCGCCGGCACAGGCATCTGCGGCGCCCGCGCCCGCCGCGCGCGCAAAGCGCGGCGGCAGGGGATGGCTTGTTTGGCTGGCGGCGTGCCTTGTGCTTTGCGCGGCAGGCTTTGCCGCGGGCACACAGTATGCTGGCCTGCGGGCCGCGGCACTGCCGGCAAGCAGCGCCACACCCGGCAGCACGCCCCAGCCGGCCCCCACGCCTGCCCCGGACGCCCCGGCGGACCCCAATTTGTGGAGCCTGCTTTTGGCCAACACGCAGAACCCCCTGCCCGACGGCTACGAGCCGCCGCAGCTTGCCACCATAGACGCGGCGGGCCGCCAAGTGGATTCGCGCATTGCGCAGCCCCTTCAGCAGATGATAGCCGCCGCGGAAAAGGACGGCGCGCATCTGGTGGTTACCTCGGCCTACCGCAGCTATGAGCGGCAGGAAGAACTGTTCGTCTCCATGATACGCGATTATCTGGCCATGGGCTATTCGAACGCAGAGGCTTACGCGGCCACCAAGCGCCTGCGCAACGTGCCGGGCACAAGCGAGCACCAGACGGGCCTTACTGTGGACATTATATCGCAGAGCTACTGGCAGCTGGACGAGGGCTATGCCGAGACGTACGAGGCCAAGTGGCTGAAGGAGCACGCGGCGGAATACGGCTTTATTCTGCGCTACCCGAAGGATAAAACCGCCATCACAGGCACCAGCTTCGAGCCGTGGCACTACCGCTATGTGGGCGTGGAGGACGCGCAGAAAATCATGGCGCAGGGCCTGTGCCTGGAGGAATACCTTGCTAAAGTGGACGAGGGCGTGGCGGCGCAGGTGGCCGCCGCGCTGGAGAACGCAGGCGTCACAGGCACCGATACCGAAACGGGCGCGGCCTCCGGCAGCGCCTCGCCCGGCAGCGCAGCTTCCGGCAACACTGCGTCTGGAAACACCGCGTCCGGCAGCGCCCCGCCCGCGCATGCGGCATCGGGCGGGCGCGGCGCTTAGCTGCGCCCCGGCGTCCCCCGCATACAGAAAACAGGCTGCGCGCACAGCGCAGAGAAAGGCAGACTATATGAAGCAGACACAACTGGCCCCCGGCGTGCGCCTTACCGTGCTGCCGGCGGAAAAATTCTGCAAAAGCCGCATCACGCTTGACTTTATCTACCCCGCCAGCCGAAAGACGGCCACGGCCGACGCGCTGCTGGCGCTGGTGCTGGAGCGCGGCTACGCCGCCTGCCCGGATATGACGCAGCTTTCTAAAAAGCTGGCCGGGCTGTATGGCGCCTCCCTCAGTGTGGACACGGCGGTGAACGGTGAGATGCGCGTGCTGCGCGTGACGGTGACGGGCCTGCAGGACGCCTTTGCCCTGCACGGCGAGGCGCTGGGCGCGGCCTGCGTGGATATTGCGCTGGGCACGGCCTTTACGCCCGTGATGGAAAACGGCGTCATCAGCCCGCAGTTCGTGGCCATTGAAAAGCAGCAGCTCCGCCAGCAGCTGGAGGGCGAGCGCAACGACAAGCGCATGTACTGCCTGCGCCAGGCGCGGCGGCGCTTTTTCGGCACCTCGCGCGCGGGCATCGAGGCCTACGGCTATCTGGAAGAGGTGGACGGGCTGTGCGCAGAGGATGTGACGCAGGCGTTTTCCGCCATGCTGCGCGAGGCGCAGATAGACGTGTATCTGCAGGGGGTGGACGAGCATATGGCCGCAGAAAAGCTGTGCGCCGCACTGGGCGGCGTGCAGCGCGCGCCGCGCCCGCTTTTGCCTGCGTGCGCCATGCCGCATGTGGGCGAGCAGCGCTTTTCCGAGCCGGTGGACGCCGTGCAGGGCAAGCTGTGCCTTCTGTTCACGGCGGGCACGCCGCTGCCGGCGGCGCAGCTTTCCGCCATGCGTGTGGCGGTGGCGCTGCTGGGCGGCACCACCACGTCGCGCCTGTTTGTGAACGTGCGCGAAAAGCAGAGCCTGTGCTATTACTGCGCGGCGTCTTATTCTGCCATGACGGGCCTTCTGTGCATCGACAGCGGCGTGGAGCACGAGAACGCCGCTAAGGCGAAGGCGGCCATTCTGTGCGAGCTGGAGGCCCTGAGGACGGGCGAAATCGGCGAAGAAGAGCTGGCTGCGGCAAAGCGGTACCTGCGCACACAGCTGAATGCCGTGGCCGACAGCCAGGGCGGCGCCGAGGCGTGGCAGCGCATGGCGCGCCTGCGCGGGGACGGAAAGACGCCGCAGCAGGTGCTGGACGAGGTGATGGCCGTGACGCAGGCTGATGTGCACGGCGTGCTGGCGGAGCTGACGCTGAGCGTATCGTATGTGCTGACGAAAGGGGGTGCGGCAGATGGCGAATGAGACACACACGGCCGCCGTGCAGCGCGCGGCCTTTGAAACGGCCGTGCTTTCAAACGGCATGCGCGTGCTGGTGCGGCCCATGCCGGGCTTTTCGGGCATCCATGCCGTATGCGGCACGGCCTTCGGCAGCGTGGACGCGGCCTTTGAGCTGGACGGCGCGCGCATTGAGGTGCCCGCGGGCACGGCCCATTTTTTAGAGCACAAGATGTTCGAAAGCGAGGAGGGCGACGCCTTCGCGCTGTACGCCGCCACCGGCGCCAGCGCCAACGCCTTCACCAGCTTTGACAAAACCTGTTATCTGTTCACCTGTACAGACCGCTTTGAAGAGAACCTGGCCATTCTGCTGGGACTTGTGTCAAAGCCGTATTTTACAGAGCAGACCATTGCAAAAGAGCAGGGCATCATTGGGCAGGAAATAAAAATGTACGAGGATTCCCCCGAATGGCGCCTTGTGTTCGGCGTGTACAGGGGGCTGTACGGCACGCACCCCGTGCGCGAGGATATTGCGGGCACCGTGCAGAGCATTGCCCGCCTCACCCCGCGGCTTCTGTACTCCTGCACGGACGCGTTTTACAGCCCCGGGCAACTGGTGCTGGCTGTGGCGGGTAATGTGACGCTGGCCCAGGTGGTGGCTGCGGCGGAGAAAACGCCCTTTGCCCCAAAGACGCACGCCGTGCGCCGCCTGATGCCTGCCGAGCCGCAGGCCGTGGCCGTGCCGCGCGCGTCCGTTTGCATGGACGTGGCAAAGCCTCTGGTGGGCGTGGGCTTCAAAGCCGCCGTGCCCGATGAGGCCGGGCGCCTTTCCGCCGAAATGGCGGCGGAGGTGATGGCAGAGCTTGTCTGCGGTAGCATGACGCCGCTGTACCGCGTTTTATATGATGAACACCTGGCCGGGCCGGATTTTTCCGGCGAGGTGCTGAGCGTGCCGGGCGCGTTCAGCGTGCTGTTCGGCGGCGAGACAGAGGACCCCGCCCGCGTGGAAGCCCTGCTGATGGAAGAGATCGCGCGCCTTGCGCGCGAGGGCGTGGATGAAGAGCTGTTCCGCCTGTGCAAGAACCAGATGTACGGCGAGCTTCTGGCGGGCCTTGAAAACGTGGAGGACGCGGCCACCGGCCTGCTTTCAGCATGGCTGCGCGGGCGCACCCCGGCGCAGGAGCTGCAGGCTCTGGCCGCCCTTACGCCGGCAGACGTGAACGCGGCCCTGCGCGCCACCCTGCGGCCGCAGAACAGCGCGGTGTTCACTATTTTCCCGCGGGAAAAACAGGAGGCAGACCAATGACCAATCATGTGGAGTTCCCCGGGCTGGGGCTTTCGTTCACGCTGGACCGCGTGGCGTTCACCGTGTTCGGCATGCCCGTGTACTGGTACGGCATTTTGATTGCCGGCGGGCTTCTGCTGGGGCTGCTGTTCGCCTTTTGGAAGGCCAGAAGCTACGGCATCGACGCCGACCGCATGGTGGATGTCATCTTCGGCGCCACGGTGTGCGCCATCATCGGCGGGCGCGCGTACTATGTGGCCACGGCGCCCTTCGAATACGAGAGCCTTGCCCAGATGGTGGACATCCGCCTGGGCGGCGTGGGCATTTACGGCGCCATCATCGCGGCGTTTTTATCCGGCTGGCTTTTGTGCAAATGGCGCAGGGTGCCGGTTCTGCCCATGTTCGATCTGGCGGCCATGGGCTTTCTGATTGGCCAGTGCATCGGCCGCTGGGGCAATTTTGTAAACCAGGAGGCCTTCGGCACCAACACCACGCTGCCCTGGGGCATGATCAGCGAAAACACCACGGCTTACCTTTCGTCTGTGCAGGCCACGCTGGCCGCGCAGGGCGTCGCGGTAGACCCCAGCCTGCCTGTGCACCCCACATTTTTGTATGAATCGCTGTGGTGCCTTGCGGGCTTTATCCTGCTGGCTTTGTATGAAAAGCGCCGCCGCTTCCACGGCGAGGTGATGCTGATGTATGTGATGTGGTATGGCCTGGGGCGGTTTTTCATTGAAGGCCTGCGCACAGACAGCCTGATGATAGGCCCCTTCCGCATCAGCCAGGTGGTGGCCGCGGCCAGCACGCTGGCGGCGCTGGCGCTGTGGCTGGTGCTGCGCAGGAAATATGCGGGCGTGCCGCTGATGGTGACATATACGGCAGTGGAAAAGGGAAAGGACGGGCCCGTGGCGTATTCTGTAAGCTGGCCCGCGGCCCAAAAGGCGCCCAGCGCGGCCCAGCTGAAAGAGCGGCTGGCCGAGGCCCGCGCCCAAATGCAGCAGGCCGGGGCGGACGAAGACGGGCATGTGCCGCCTGAGCCGAAGCCCGCCGCACAGAGCGAAGCGGCGCCGGAGGCGCAAACCGGGGCGGGCGGCCCCGCAGAGGCGGCGCAGGCAGACGAAGCCGCCGGGGGCGAAACGGCGCGGGCCGGTGCAGAAGCCGGGCCCGCGGAAGAGCAGCCCGGGCGGGAAACGGCGCAAACCGGGGAAAGCCCGGCTGCCGCGCAGAGCGAAGCGGCGCCGGAGGCGCAAACCAAGGCGGGCGGCCCCGCAGAGGCGACGCACCCGGACCAAAGGGACGAACACACACCAAAGCCCTGAACGGCGGAAAAGGAGGGGGCACCATGGCACAGATTATCAGCGGAAAGGCCCTTGCGGCCGAAGTGAAGCAGCGCGTGGCACAGGGCGTGGCCGCGCTGCGCGCAGCCGGGCACCCGGTGTGCCTGCGCGTATTCCTTGTAGGCGATGACGCCGCCAGCGCCACCTATGTGGCGGGCAAGGAACGGGACTGCGCCGAGTGCGGCATCACCTCACAGGTGGTGCGCCTTCCGGCGGATACGCTGCAGGCACAGCTTGTGGCCAGGGTGCAGGCCGCCAGTGCAGACAGCGCCGTCAGCGGCGTGCTGGTGCAGCTGCCGCTGCCCGCGCACATCAGCGAGGCGGCGGTGATAGCCGCCATTGCCCCTCACAAGGACGTGGACGGCTTTACCCCGGTAAACGCGGGCCGCATGCTGCTGGGCCAGCCGTGCTTTGTGCCCTGCACGCCCGCGGGCTGCCTTGCCATGCTGCGCGCGGCAAATGTGCCCATTGCGGGCCGCCGCGCCGTGGTGCTGGGGCGCAGCAACATCGTGGGCAAGCCCATGGCGCTGCTGCTGATGCGCGAAAACGCCACCGTCACCGTGTGCCACTCGCGCACAGAAGGCCTCGCTGGGGTGTGCCGCGGGGCGGACATTCTGGTGGCGGCGGTGGGCCGGGCCGGCTTTGTGACGGCGGACATGGTGAAGCCCGGCGCGGCTGTGATAGACGTGGGCATCAACCGCAATGCCAAAGGCAGGCTGTGCGGCGACGTGGATTTTGCCGCCGTGCAGCCGCTGGCCGGGGCCATCAGCCCAGTGCCGGGCGGCGTGGGCCTGATGACGCGCGCCATGCTGATGGAAAACACCCTGCTGGCCGCGCGCCTGGCGGCAGGGCAGACGGTATAACCGGCGCAGGCGGGCCGCGTTTGCCGCTTTCTTTGCAAAACCCATTGACATTTTTCCGCCGCTTGTGGTATAGTATATAAGCCGCTTGGTTTGGGCGCCTGAAGTGATGCTTCACGCATCCGCCTGTCTGTCCAGCGAGACTTATGTAAATGAGGGTAAACACATGTACGCAGTTATCGTCACCGGCGGGAAGCAGTACCGCGTGGAAAAAGGCGACGTCATCTATGTGGAAAAGCTGGATGCCGAAGCCGAAAGCACCTACACCTTTGACACTGTGCTTGCAGTGGGCGAAGAGGGCAGCGTGAAGTTTGGCGCCCCCACTGTTGCGGGCGCGTCCGTCACGGGCAAGGTGCTGAAAAACGGCAAGGGCAAGAAGCTGCACATCCTGACGTACCGCGCCAAGAAGGGCTCGGCGCGCAAGATGGGCCACCGCCAGCCGTTTACTAAAGTGGAAATCACCGATATTAAAGGCTAAGGCCGGGGAGGGAAATAGGATATGGCACATAAAAAAGGCGTAGGCTCTACAAGAAACGGCCGCGATTCCGAATCGAAGCGCCTGGGCGTGAAACGCGGCGACGGCCAGTTCGTTCTCGCCGGCAACATTCTGGTGCGCCAGCGCGGCACGCACATCCATCCGGGTGAGAACGTGGGCCGCGGCAGCGACGACACCCTGTTTGCCCTTGTGGACGGCCGCGTCTCTTTCGAGCGCGTGGGCCGCGACCGCAAGCAGGTCAGCATCAAGCAGTAAGAACCATGTGAAGCCGGGCCGCGCAGCGGCCCGGCTTTTTCCGTATCACAGGGCAAGGGGCGGGCGGCAAAAAATGCGTCTTGTGCGCATGCCGGAATACGGCCTTGCCCGGCAGCCGGGGCCGTGGGCCGAAAAGCTTTCGGCAGGGCGGCGCCTGTTTTCCGGCATATAGGCGGCGCTTCTGCGCGGGGCGCTGCATCAAGGCCCGCGCCGGAGGGCCGCGGCTGCATATCATGGGGTGCGGCCTGGGTGTGCAGGGCGCCGGGCCCAGTGCCAAAACCCGCGCCGCATCCCGGCGCATAAGCCGCGTGCGTGCGCTTGCCCTGCGCGGGCTGTGCCGGAGGGGTGCGGCTGCATATTGGGGTAAGACTTGGGTATACAGAGCGTTGTAGGGCCTGGTATGCCCCGGCAGGTGTGCGGCAGAGGGCATACCGCCGCCTTTCTGTGTGCCCGCAGGGCGGCCTGATGCTGTGCCGGGGCACTGTGCTTTGCAGCCGCACTGGAAAGGCATGCGGCATGCAAAATGGGCATGGCAGGGGTAACCCGCGCGCCAGCCGCGGGCTGCAGGCGCATGCATCAAAAAGGGCATTATCCCCCATTGTGAAGCAGAGATGCCGCAGGCGCGGCTGGCAGCCGCAGTGAAAAGAGAGGAAACGATATGTTTATTGATACAGCAAGAATATTTCTGAAGGCGGGCAGGGGCGGCGACGGCGCCGTCTCGTTCCACCGGGAAAAGTATGTGGCGGCCGGCGGGCCGGACGGGGGCGACGGCGGGCGCGGCGGCAGCATCGTGTTTGTGGCAGACCCGAACCTTTCCACCCTGATGGATTTCCGCTACAAGCGCAAATATGCGGCGCCGTGCGGCGAGAACGGCCGCGGCGCGCGCTGCAACGGCAAAAACGCGCAGGACCTTGTCATCCGTGTGCCGCGCGGTACGCTGGTGAAGGAGGCCGAAAGCGGCCTTGTCATTGCCGACATCTCCACAGATGAGCCAGTGGTGGTGGCAAAGGGCGGCAAGGGCGGCTGGGGCAACGTGCACTTCGCCACGCCCACGCGGCAGATACCGCGCTTTGCAAAGCCCGGCCTGCCCGGCGAGGAGCTGGAGGTGCAGCTTGAGCTGAAGCTGATTGCAGACGTGGGGCTCATCGGCTTTCCCAATGTGGGAAAATCCACGCTCATCAGCGCCATCAGCGCCGCAAAGCCCAAGATAGCCAATTACCACTTCACCACGCTTTCGCCCGTGCTGGGCGTGGTGCGCGTGGGGCCCGAGGCCAGCTTTGTGGCGGCCGACATCCCCGGCCTTATTGAGGGCGCGGCGGACGGCGTGGGCCTTGGACACGACTTTCTGCGCCATGTGGAGCGCTGCCGCATGCTGCTGCATGTGGTGGATGTATCTGGCAGCGAAGGGCGGGACCCAAAGGAAGATTTCGCCGCCATCAATGCGGAGCTGCAGCGCTTTTCACCGCAGCTTGCCGCGCGCGAGCAGCTTGTGCTGGGCAACAAGTGCGATATTGCCAGCGAAGAGCAGATAGCGCAGTGCCGCGCCTTTATCGAGGGGCAGGGCCTTGCCTTCCTGCCCATTTCGGCGGCGGCCCACACGGGCCTTGCCGAACTGCCCGGCCTGGTGTACGAGCGCCTGCGCGGCCTGCCCCCGGTAGTGACATATCAGCCGGAATATGTACGCCCGCAGGCGTCCGAAGGCCCGCGCGCCTTTACCGTGCGCAGGGCGGCTGCGCATGAGTTCGAGGTGCAGGCCCCCTGGCTGGAGCGTATTCTGGCCGGCAGCGATATGGACGATTATGAGAGCCTGCAGTATTTCCAGCGCCAGCTTGCCGATTCCGGCGTGCTGGAAAAGCTGCTTGAGCTGGGTGTGGAGGAGGACGACACCATCCGCATCGGCGAATATGAATTTGACTATGTGTTCTGAGCACAGTGGAAAGGAGGCTGCGGCCATGGAGGGCAGCGGGCTTTTGCCGCTGGGTGCCCTGTGCCCCGGCACCCCTAAGACAGACCTGCGGGAGATGTCGCCCCTGGCGCTGGCCTTTGTGGGTGACGGGGTGTATGAGGTGCTGGTGCGCCGCATGCTGGTGGAGCACACGCGCCTTGGCCCCAACCTTCTGCACCGCCATACGGTGCGCTTTGTTTCGGCAAAGGGGCAGTGCGCCGCACTGGAGGCCATCCGCCCCATGCTCACCGAGGCGGAACAGAATATCGTGCGCCGGGGCCAAAACGCCAGCAAGGCCACGGTGGCAAAGCACGCCACCGCGCAGGAATACAGGGCCAGCACCGCCTTTGAGGCCCTGTTTGGCTGGCTGTACCTGAAGGGCGAGGTTCCCCGCATTGAAGAGCTGTTTAGCGCCGTGTGCAAAGCGGCGGAGGGCCGGGAGGGGCAGGCGGCGCAGTAGCGGCGCCCCGCAGGCGCTTTGCGCGCCCCTCTGTGCAGATGCAGCCTGCCCGCGTGGCGCGGGCGGCGGCTCTATTACGGGCGGCACCGTGTAGCCGGGTGGGCAGAAAGGCGGGCAGCGCACAGGGTGCGGGCGAAAGCTCTCTGTGCGGGCGGCCCTGCGCGGGCCTCTGGGCAGATGCGCCGGGGCATCTCCGCGTGGCGTGGGCGCCGGTTCTATTACGGGCGGCACTGTGTAGCCGGACGGAGGGCCGGGCAGCGCACAGGGTGCGGGCGAAAGCTCTCTGTGTGGGCGGCCCTGCGCGGGTATCTGGGTGGACGTGCCGGGGCATCTCCGCGTAGTGTGGGCATCGGTTCTATTACGGGCGGCACCGTGCAGCCGGGTGGGCAGAAAAACAGCGCGTTTTTCCGCCCCATGTACGGGGCCGAAAAACGCGCTGCCCTTCCCGCCCCTGCCCGCAGGGGGGATCAGCCGCTTCTGCCGCTGTTATTTTGTGTGGCAGTTGCTGGCCTTACCGGAGGCCTTGTTCTCGGCCTTGTTCGACGTCTTGTTCATCGTCTTGCTGTTTGTTTTGCTGGTGGTCTTGTTGTTGGCGTTGCCATACTTGTTGGTCGTCTTGTTTTCCATGGTTTTCACCTCCCGTTGTGCTTAGTTTGTGCAGCCGGGGGCGCGTTATGCAGCCATTTTTTTCCTGAAAGGGGGGCGCCGCCGCGTGCCGGAACGGACATATTTTGAAGCGCGTGAGCGCGCGCTGCTGGGCGCGCGCTATGACGAGGTGTACCGCCCGCAGGGCGAAGTGCGCCGCGCGCTGACGCGCAACGCCCTGCGGTGCAGCGAGGCGCGCTTTCTGGAGCTTCTGGGCCCTTCAGTGTGCCGCGCGCCCTTCTGTGCAGACAGCTTTTACCTTCTGGACGGGGCTGTGCGCCCGGGCAGAAGCCCGCTGTACCATGCGGGCGCCTATTATGTGCAGGAGGCAAGCGCCGCCGCGCCTGCGCCCCTTTTGGGCGTGCAGCCCGGCCAGCGCGTGCTGGACATGTGCGCCGCGCCGGGCGGCAAAAGCGCACAGCTTGCCGGTGCATTGGGCGGGCAGGGGCTTTTGGTGGCCAATGAATACGACGCCGCGAGGGCGAATATTCTAAGCTCGAACCTGGAGCGCATGGGCGCGGCGAACGCCGTGGTGCTGAACGAGGCGCCCGCGCGCATTGCCGCGGCGCTGCCCGGCTGGTTCGACAGGGTGCTGGTGGACGCGCCGTGCTCCGGCGAGGGCATGTTCCGCAAAGAGCCGCAGGCCCTGCGCCAGCACAGCGAGGCGCTGGTGCGCCGCTGCGCCGCGCTGGGCGCGCAGATATTGGACGCCGCGGCCGCCGCCCTGCGGCCGGGCGGGCGCCTTGTGTATTCCACCTGTACCTTTGCCCCCGAAGAGGACGAGGCGCAGATAGGCGCATTTTTACAGCGCCATGCAGAATTTTGCACCGTGCCCTGCGGCGCCGGGTTCGGCAGCCCGGGCGAGGCCGCGCGCTGCGGCGGGCACCCGTTCCGCGCACAGGACACCCGCCGCATATACCCGTGCCACGGGGGCGAGGGGCATTTTATGGCCGTGCTGGAAAAATGCGCCGGTGCGGCACAGCCGGGCCACGGCACGCCGCGCGCAGCGCGCAGCTTTTCCAGGCAGGCCAGGACGGCCGGTGCAGGCCGGGGCGGCGCGCCCCAGGCCCTTGCCTTCCTGCGGGAATATTTTCCGCAGCTTGCCGCCGGGCCCGAGGCCCTGCACGTCATGGGCGGCACCGTGCACCTGCTGGCGCCCGGCATATTCCCGCCCGGCACACCGCTGCGCGTGGTGCGCGCAGGCGTGCCTGTGGGCAGGCAGGAGAAGGGCCGGTTCGAGCCCGCGCACGCGCTGTTCATGGCCTATGGCGCGCTGTGTGAAAACAGGGAGGAGCTGGCGCTGGACAGCCCGCTGTGCGCCGCGTGGCTGCGGGGCGAGGCCATTCCGGCGCACACGGCGCACACCGGCTGGGCGGCCGTCACCGCCGGGGGGCTGCCGCTGGGCTTTGGCAAGGTGAGCGGCGGCACTGTGAAAAACCGCTACCCCAAGGGCCTGCGCAACCTGGGCTGAGGCGCCGCGCATGGTTGAATTTGCAAATTGGATATGCTATAATTATTCAGTTAAAGTGCGCCCAGTGCCCGCATGCGGGGCCGTGCCCCGTGCGCTGCGGCGCTGCTGGAACCGAACACATATGAGGAGGCTTTTATCAATATGTCCGGCCATAGCAAGTGGAACAACATCAAGCGCAAAAAGGAAAAGACGGACGCCCAGAAGGCGAAGATATTTACCAAGGTGGGCCGCGAAATCGCGGTGGCTGTGAAATCCGGCGGGGCAGACCCTGCGGTGAACGGCAAGCTGCGCGACCTTATCGCCAAGGCAAAAAGCCTGAACGTGCCCAACGACAACATTCAGCGCATCATTAAAAAGGCAGAAGGCGCGGAAAAAGACGATTACGAAAGCATCACCTACGAGGGCTACGGCCCCTCCGGCATCGCCATGATGGTGGAGACGCTGACCGACAACCGCAACCGCACTGCGGGCAACCTGCGCCATTACTTCGATAAATTCGGCGGCAACCTCGGCAACAGCGGCTGCGTGTCGTTCCTGTTCACCGAGCAGGGCGTCATTGTGCTGGATGTGGAGGGCAAAGACGAGGAAGCCGTGATGGAGGACGCCTTTGATGCAGGCGCAGACGATTTCGACATGGCGGACGGCGTGGCCGAGGTGACCACCAGCCCCGATGCGTTCAGCGAGGTGCGCCAGGCGCTGGAGGAGAAGGGCTACGAGTTCATAAGCGCGGATGTGGCCATGGTGCCCAGCACGCGCACAGCCCTGACGGACCCTGACGACATCAAGAAGATGGGCCTTCTTCTGGACCACCTGGAAGAGGACGACGATGTGCAGAACATCTGGCACAACCTGGAAAACGAAGAAGACTTGGACCGCTGAGCCCACACCGCACGGCGGAAAGCTTTCAGAAAAGGAGAGGTGATCGCCTGTGGCACAGCAGATCATCTGCGACCACTGCATGTCCAATGTGGACCTTGGCGCGCAGAGCTGCCCGTACTGCGGCAAGCGCTTTGTGAACACGAACCCGGCTGGCGCGCTGCCGGCGCACTCGCTGCTTGCGGGGCGCTACACCATCGGCAGGTGCCTGGGCCTGGACGGCGAGGGCATTACTTACAGCGCCATTGACGGCAAAGAGATGCGCCGCGTCACCATCAAGGAGTATGTGCCCGTCTCTATCTGTGCGGCGCGTGCGGCGGACGGCCGCGTGCTGCCGCGCGCCGGGCGCGAGGTGCTGTTCAAAACCACCCGCATGGATTTTGCAGACCTTTACCGCAGCCTTGTGCGCCTGGGCCGCACCGAGGGCCTTGTGACGGTGCTGGACGTGGTGGAGACGAACGACACGGCCTATGCCGTGCGCGAGCCGGACGAGGGCGCGCCGCTTTCGCGCTACCTTGCAGGCCGGGAAGAGCCCCTGACGCAGGAGGAGGCGCTGGTGCTGCTGCGCCCCGTGGTGTACGGGGTGGACGCCATGCACCGCATGGGCCTTCTGCACCGCGGCATCAGCCCGGACACCATCTGGATTACACCGCAGGGCGCAAAGCTGTCTGGCTTTGCCACGCAGGGCCTGCGCACGGCGGGCGGCGAGATAAAATGCCAGCTTGCGGACGGCTATGCCGCACCCGAACAGTATTCTGTGGCGGAGTTTGACGGCAAATATACCGACGTATACAGCCTTGCCGCGGTGTTCTACCGCGTGATGACGGGCATAGAGCCGCTGGGCGCCAACCTGCGCCGCATGGACGACAACATGCCCAGCGCCCGCACGGCCAACCGCGAGCTGCCCGGCTTTGTTTCGGCGGCGCTGGCCCGCGCCATGCGCCTAGTGCCTGCCGAGCGCATCCAAAGCGCCAGCGAACTGCTGGCCGCCCTGACGGCCCCCAGCCGCGAGGTGACGGGCTCGAAGTGGGACCAGCTTCGCGAAAAGCTTGGCATGACGGACCGTCAGCTGAAGATACTGGGCATTGCGGCTGCTGCGGCGCTGCTTGTCATCATCATCTCCGTCATTGCAATTTTGAACCTGAACCGGCCCAGAAAGCCGCAGTCCTCCTCCAGCTCTTCTGTGTCCTCTGCTCCGGCAAGCACATCTTCCAGTGCCGAGGTGAAGGATTATACGCTGCCCAGCTTCACGGGCAAGCAGGTGCAGGACGTCACCGGCAATACCGAATATCTGAAATACTGCATGTTCAGCACGGAATATGAGTTCAGTGACGAATATGACGAGGGCGAAATCATCAGCCAGACGCCCAGCGCAGGCACGAAGATAGGCGCCAACACCGTGGTGAAGCTTGTGGTGAGCAAGGGCGCCGAGACGGCCACCATCCCTGAGGATATCGGCGGCATGTCGCTGGGCGACATCAAGGCAAAGCTGTACAGCCTTGGCATTGCCGAAAACAAGGTGCAGGTGGTGACGCAGGAAAACGACGGCACCTATGCCGAAAACCAGTTCATCAAAATGGACCCCGTGCCCGGCACGGCGGTGAAGATAGGCGACAACGGCGACACCGTCACCATCTATGTGGCGGGCAAACCGCCTGCGCAGGTGAAGATGCCTGCCGTGGTGGGCAAGGCGCGCGCCGAGGTAGAGAGCACGCTGACCTCCGCGGGCATCAAATATCACATCACAGAGGTGGCCAACACCACCAGCTATGCTTCCGGCACTGTGATAGAGAGCAGCGTGGCCGAGGGCACTACTATCCGCGCAGGCGTGGATACGGTGGAGCTGAAGGTCGTGGTGGGCGACCCGCCCGGCCCCACAGATGACGGCGGCGCAGGCGCCGGGGGCCAGAATTCGGGCAGCTGACGCATTCTGCGGGCAGACATTCCCCAAAAGCCCTCCGGCAAGGCCGGTGTGCAAAAAAAGCAACAGCCCTGCCCTTATCATTTGGATGGGGAAAACGTTCAGAACTGCCCCGCGGGCCTTGAAGGCCTGCGGGGCAGCTTTTCTTATTGAATAGGGAAACCACCGGCTCTGCCGGTGGAGGTGCCCCGCAAAAAAGCTTTCGCTTCAAGCAGCGAGCAAAGCGAGCTGCTAACAGCAAGCTATCAGGAGCAAAAGACTGCCGTTAGAACAGAGATTGCCCGTTTACGGGCTGTGGGGCAAATGATGCGAGC
>JAGZUF010000030.1 GCA_018380115.1 Oscillospiraceae bacterium
TCTGGCAATCGTAAAGTTGTTCATCTCTTCCCGCTTCGCTCGATGCTGGAAGCGAAAGCTTTTTACTCTCCCCAGCTCTGCTGGGGGTTGTCATTTCGCGAAAGCATACAAGACAAAAAACGCTGCACAGCCTGAAATGACTGTGCAGCGTTTTTTCAGATGGTGCGAGGGACGAGACTTGAACTCGCACGGTGTAACCACACGCCCCTCAAACGTGCGCGTCTGCCGATTCCGCCACCCTCGCACAAAACGCGGCGCTTCGCGTCGCAAGCGATATTATAGCATACCGCATAGGGCAAAGTCAATGCCATTTTCACAAAACGGCATTCTTTCAGGGCCAATGCGCTCCCCCCGGCCGCAAGGGCTTCTCACGCTGTTTTCACGGGCAAGCACGCTTCGCGGCACATCTTTTTCAGTGAATTCAAGGGTGTGCCCTCCCTTGCGGCCCGGCGCATTTTGTGTTATCCTATTCGGGGCCTTTATGCGGCCTTTATGCGGCGTTGCCGGGGTGCGGCCCGCAAAGCGCCGTTTCCGCCGCGCGGTGCAGAGGGTGTGGCGGCACACAGAGGGGGAGCAATTGTGGCAAAGCAGGAAAACGACCTTGGGCGCGACGCCATCGGCACGCTTGTGCTGCGCATCGCCGTTCCAAGCATGCTGGCGCAGTTTGTAAGCGTTTTATACAGCATTGTAGACCGCATGTATATCGGCAACATTCCCGTGGTGGGCGACGTTGCCCTTGCGGGCGTGGGCGTGTGCGGCCCGGTGGTGACCATGGTGGGCAGCGTGGCCTTTCTGATAGGCGTGGGCGGCGCGCCGCTTATGAGCATCAAGCTGGGCGAAAAGGACGAGGCGGGCGCAAGGCGCATCATGGCAAACTGCTTTCTGATGCTGTGCGTCAGCGCAGCGGCCCTGATGGCGGGTATCTTTCCCTTTGCGCGGCGCATGCTGCTTGTGTTCGGCGCGTCAGAGGCCACGCTGCCCTATGCCATGCCCTATTTCACCACTTACCTGATGGGCACGCCCTTCGCGCTGATGGCAACGGGGCTGAACCAGCTTATTGTGTGCCAGGGCTTTGCAAAAGCGGGTATGAAATCCATCCTGCTGGGGGCTGTGATGAACATTGTGCTGGACCCCGTTTTCATTTTTGCCCTGGGCATGGGCGTGCGCGGCGGCGCCCTGGCCACCGTGCTCAGCCAGATGGCAAGCTGCGCTTACGCAGTGTGGTTTCTGCTTTTTTCAAAGCGCGCGCCCATCTCCATCACCTTCGGCGGGTACAGCCTGCGCGTGATGGGGCGCGTGCTGGCGCTGGGCTTTTCGCCGTTCATCATCATTGCCATGGACAATGTAATGATTATTGCTATGAACGCGCTTTTGCAGCGCTACGGCGGCGCGGCCGAGGGCGACATGCTGGTGACGTGCGCCACCATTGCGCAGAGCTTTATGCTGGTGGTGACAATGCCGCTGGGCGGCATCACCGGCGGCACGCAGAGCATTCTTGGCTACAACTACGGCGCGTGCAATACCGCGCGGGTAAAGCAGGCCGTGCGCACGGTGATGAAGCTGTGCGTGGGCTACACCCTTGTGATGACGCTGGCCGGCTTTGCAGCAGGCGGGCTGTTTGCACGGCTGTTCTCGCGCGATGCAGCCGTGCTCGCGCAGGCAGCGCGCGCCATCCGCATCTGCGTGCTGTCCATTGTGCCGCTTGGCGTGCAGTACGAGATCGTGGACGGCTTCACGGCGCTGGGCCAGGCGCAGATAGCTCTTCCCCTCTCGTTCTGGCGCAAGGCCGTGTACTTTGCGGCGCTGTTCGCCCTGCCCGCCGTGTTCGGCGCGCGGGCCATCTTTTACGCCGAGCCCGTCTCTGATGTGCTGGGCCCGGCAGTGTCCGCCGCGGCGTATTTCCTTTTCATGGACAGGCTTTTGCAGCGCCGCAAAGCTGCCGCCGGCATACGCCACTGGCAGCAGGGCCAAACGCCCGGCGCGTGACACATGCTGAGCCCGAAGCGGCACGGCCTGAAAATTTTCCGCAAAGGTGTTGCAAAATATGCCGGAAGGGGTATAATGATAGCATAAAGGGTGGCTGACGCCCCTTGTCATTCATATAGCCGCCCCATGAGGGAGTAGTGAGCGCGCGGTGCGCCGCGCGGTTTCAGTCAACATGCATGGCCGCCCCGGCGGCCTGGCTGGGATCAAAGAACGAGACTCATGCGCAGTTCATAGCTGTGCGTGAGTCTTTTTTCATTCATGCACGGCGCACACAAAGGCGGTGCGGGGCCTGCCCCGCCCCGCCGCAGCACAGGAAAGGACGTGGCATTTTTTGAAGTATTACACACAGTCGCCCGAAGAGGCCCTGCGGGCGCTTTCCAGCACCGCAGACGGCCTGAGCAGCGCCGAGGCCGCAAGCCGCCTTGCGCAGCACGGGCCAAACAAGCTGGCCGAGGGCAAAAAAACGCCCGTGTGGCGCAGGCTGCTGGGGCAGCTGGCAGACCCCATGATTATTATTCTGCTGTGTGCCGCGGCCGTAAGCGCCGTGACGGCCGCCCTTTCGGGCGAGAGCTTTGCCGATGTCATCATCATTCTGGCCGTGGTGTGCCTGAACGCCGTGCTGGGCGTATACCAGGAGAGCAAGGCCGAAAAGGCCATTGAAGCCCTGCAGCAGATGACAGCGGCCACCAGCAAGGTGCTGCGGGGAGGCAGGCAGGTGACGCTGAAAAGCGAGCAGCTTGTGCCCGGCGACGTGGTGGTGCTGGAGGCCGGTGACGCCGTGCCCGCTGATGCCCGCGTGCTGGAGAGCGCCAGCCTGAAGGTGGAAGAGGCCGCCCTGACAGGCGAGAGCGTGCCGGTGGAAAAGCACGCCGGCGCCCTTGCCGCCGCGCCCGGCGCGAAGGACGTGCCTCTGGGCGACAGGCGCAACATGGTGTATATGGGCTCTACCGTGGTGTACGGCCGTGGGCAGGCCGTGGTGACGGGCACCGGTATGCACACCGAGATGGGCAAAATAGCCACTGCACTGGAAGCCGCGCAGGACGGCCAGACGCCCCTGCAGAAAAAGCTTTCGCAGCTTAGCCGCGTGCTCACATGGCTGGTGCTTGGCATCTGCGTGTTTGTGTTCGCGTTCAGCCTTATCCGCGCGGGCGACTTCCACTTTGACGTAGTGCTTTCCACCTTTATGGTGGCTGTCAGCCTGGCTGTGGCCGCCATTCCGGAAGGGCTGGCCGCCGTGGTGACGGTGGTGCTTTCCATCGGCGTCACCAACATGTCCAAGCGCAATGCCGTCATCCGCCGCCTCACGGCTGTGGAGACGCTGGGCTGTGCGCAGGTGATATGCTCAGATAAAACGGGCACGCTGACGCAGAACAAAATGACGGTGGTGGAGCATTGGGGCGACGAGGCGCTGGCCGCGCGCGCGTCCAGCCTGTGCAGCGACGCAAGGCTGGACGAGGCGGGCGCCGCCGTGGGCGAGCCCACCGAGGCCGCGCTGGTGAACTGGGCCGCAGGCCTTGGGCTTAAAAAGGACGAGCTGGAGCAGGCCGCCCCCCGCGTGGACGAGGCACCGTTTGACAGCACGCGCAAAATGATGAGCACAGTGCACAAAACGGCCGATGGCTGGGTGCAGTATACAAAGGGCGCGCCGGACGAGGTGCTGCGCCGCTGCACGCATATCTGGCAGGATGGCCGCGCCGTTGTGCTGACGGATGAAGCCCGCAGCGCCATTCTGGCCGAAAACAAGCGCATGGCGGACAAGGCCCTGCGCGTGCTGGCCAGCGCAATGCGCGAATGGCCCCGGCGCCCTGAGGAAAACAGCCCGGAATATCTGGAGCAGGGCCTCACCTTCCTTGGCCTTGCCGGCATGATAGACCCCATCCGCCCAGAGGTGAAGGCCGCCATTGCCGAATGCCGCGCCGCGGGCATCCGCCCGGTGATGATTACGGGCGACCACCGCGACACCGCCGTTGCCATTGCAAGGCAGCTTGGCATTCTGGACAATGAAAAGGCAGCCGTCACCGGCGCGCAGCTGGACGAGCTGAGCGACGAGGAGTTTGAAAAGCGCGTGGGCGAATTCAGCGTGTACGCGCGCGTGCAGCCCGAGCACAAGGTGCGCATTGTGAACGCATGGCGCAAGCGCGGCTGTGTGACGGCCATGACGGGCGACGGCGTGAACGACGCGCCCAGCATCAAAGCCGCAGACATCGGCGTGGGCATGGGCATCACCGGCACAGATGTGACAAAGAACGTGGCCGACATGGTGCTGGCGGACGACAACTTCGCCACCATTGTGGGCGCCGTGGGCGAGGGCCGCCGCATTTACGACAATATCCGCAAGGCCATTCAGTTTCTGCTGGGCGCCAACATGAGCGAGGTGCTGGCCGTGTTCTGCGCCACGCTGTTCGGCTTTGTCATTCTGCAGCCTGTGCACCTTTTGTGGGTGAACCTTATCACCGACACTCTGCCCGCGCTGGCTCTGGGCCTTGAGAAGGCCGAGCCGGATGTGATGCGCCGCCCGCCGCGCAAGGCGTCCGACGGCATTTTTGCCGGCGGCATGGGCGTGGACATTGCCTACCAGGGCCTGATGGTGGCGGCGCTGACACTGGCCGCCTACTTCATTGGGCACTATATGGAAAGCGGCGTGTGGGAGGCCGTGAACAGCCCGGACGGCATGACCATGGCCTTTCTGACGCTGAGCATGGCGGAGATATTCCACGCCTTCAACATGCGCGCCCAGCGCAAAAGCGTGTTCAGCCTGAACGGGCAGAATGCGGTGCTTTGGGCGTCCATGCTGGCAAGCCTTGTGCTGACGGCCGCCGTCATCTATCTGCCCGGCATCTCAGACGCCTTCGGCTTCACGCATATCAGCATGGCCGAGTACACCGTGGCGCTTGGGCTGGCGTTGTGCGTCATTCCCATTGTAGAGCTTGTAAAGGCCTGCCAGCGCGCGTGGGCCAAACGGCGCGCGGCGCGGTAAAGACGGCCCTGCGGCGCGCAGAAGCGCGCCTTTCCCCTTTTGCATGCGCAAAAGGCGGCCTGCGGAAATATCCACAGGCCGCCTTTTTTTGCATTTTGCGCCGCACAGGGCCGCCGCGCAGGCCGCAGGGGCACAGGGCGCCGCATGCGCGCAAAGCCGATGAAACGTATACACCTTTCTGCCACGCCAAACCAGGAAACCCGTGCGCCCGCAGCAGGCCGGAAATCCGCGCGCATGCTCGCGCAAACGGCCGGGCACACATGCCCTCGCCCATACAGCGCGCCGGAAAGCCGCATGCGCTTTTCCATGCGCCAGGCCGGAAGCCATGCGCCGCTGGGAAGAGCCCAAGGCGCACACCGCGTGTCAGTGCTCCGGCGCAAACAGGCCGGTGGAGAGGTATCTTTCGCCGGTATCCGGCAGAAGGGCCACCACAATTTTATCGCGAAACTGCGGCCTGCGGGCAAGCTGCATGGCCGCCCAAAGGGCCGCGCCGGACGAGATGCCCGCCAGCAGCCCCTCGTGCCGCGCAAGGCCGCGCGCGGCGGCAAATGCCTGCCGCGTTTCCACGCGCAGCACCTCGTTGTAGATGCCCGTGTCCAGCACCTCCGGCACAAAGCCCGCGCCAATGCCCTGTATGCCGTGCGGCCCCGCCTTGCCGCCGCTGAGCACAGGCGAATCGGCCGGTTCCACAGCGGCAATATACACGGCGCTGTTTTTCTCCTTCAAATAGCGGCCCGCGCCGGTGATGGTGCCGCCCGTGCCCACGCCCGCCACAAAGGCGGCCACCTCGCCGCAGGTGTCGCGCCAGATTTCGGGGCCCGTGCCCGCGTAATGCGCGGCAGGGTTTGCGGGGTTTGAAAACTGTCCCGCCAGAAACGCGCCCTCCTTTTCGGCAATGGCCCCGGCGGCCTCAATGGCGCCCGCCATGCCCTTTGCGCCGGGGGTGAGCACCAGCTCGGCCCCGTAGGCCAGCATCAGGGCGCGGCGCTCGGCGCTCATGGAATCCGGCATTACAATCTTCGCCTTATACCCCCGCATGGCGCACGCCATGCACAGGCCCACGCCGGTGTTGCCGCTGGTGGGTTCCACCACAGTATCGCCCGGGTGCAGGCGGCCCGCGCGCTCGGCCTCATCCAGCATTGAAACGGCCACGCGGTCTTTGGCGCTGCCGCCGGGGTTGCAGCCCTCCAGCTTTGCCAAAAGGCGCGCGGCAAGGCCCTCGCGCCGTTCCAGGTTATGCAGCCGCACAAGCGGGGTGTTGCCCACAAGCTGCGCCGCGCTGTCGTAAATATTTTTCATGCGCCAGCCCTCCGGTGTGTTTTTTCGCCCGTCTACGGGGATATGTTCCATCATACTGCCCGCGCGCGCCGCGCGCAAGGCCTTTGCACAAAAAATGCACGGCATGCACAGAAAAACGCCCCTGCCCGGCCGGGCGGGGGCGGCGCGCCGGTGGCGGGCTACGGCTCGTCCGGCAGGGTGCCGTTTCCGGCATGGCCGCTTTGGGCCAGCATTTCTGCGGCGGCGGCCAGGCTCTCCATATCGTCCACCGGCAGGTTCGAAAGCCGCAGAGAGGTTTTCAGCGGCTCTTCCAGTGCATTGTAATACACAAGCATCTCAGGGGTATAGCGTTCCAGGTCTTGCATCGGGTTCCACCTCACAAATTCCGTGTTCTGCCGCCTTGCGGCGGCCCTGTGCGCCCTTCTTTTTCAGGCGCGGCCCGGCGCGTGGGGCGCGCCTGTGCTTATAGCTTACGCGCATTTTGGCGAATTATGCAGGGCGCCGCCGGTACGGTGGCGCAGGCCCGCGCGCCTGTGCCCGCCGCCCCATAGAGGGGCGGGCACAGGCACACCAGCATTTCCGCCCGGCCCGCTGCGGGCTCTGCCTGCAGCGTACCGGCAAGCTGTGGGCAATGCAGGAAAAAATCCCCCATCTGAAGCAGGCCGCCCGCCCCGCTCAGCGGCACAATGCGCCTTTCGCCCAAATGCACGGCGGCAAGGGCCAGCGGCATTTCCTCCGCCGCATCGCCTGTCAGCGCGCGCAGGCATGCTTCACACAAAAACTGCCCGGCCTGCTGCGGGCACAGGCGCGCGGGCGCCTGCCATTCCAGCCAGCCGCTTGCGATGCCCCTGTCCGGCGCGGCAAGGAAGGTGAGGCTTGCCCCGCCCAGATTGGCGGACACCACGGCGGAGAAGCCCGCAGGCTGTTCCAGAAGGGGGCCGCGCGGGGCATAGCGGTTTATGGGCAGCTCCAGCACGTCAAAGGTGTTCAAATCGAGAAAGGCGAGGTTTTCATGGCCCCACAGCGCGCTGATGGCAAGCTGCGGGCATGTGCCGCACACGGCGCATTGTTCGGCGGGCACGGCAAAGCTGTAATCCGGCGGGGCGTCAGATGCGGCGGGGATGGGGCAGGACGCGCTTTGCGGTTCGCTTTGCGGGGTGCCGCAGGCGGCAAAGCTGCCCAGACAGATGAATAGCAAAAGGGCCGCTTCCATTTTTCTTCTGTACCAATTCCACACCATGACAGATGTCCCCTCTTTTGACTCTTTCAGAGCGCTTTTGCTTATCAATATCATATATTTGCTCTAAATATTAGTCAATAGCTCTCTAATAAAGACAGAAAGCCCCTGCCGGACAAGATATAATAGTTTACAGAGAGTGGAAGGGGGCGTTCGATGGGCAAAGATGTTGCATTCAAAAACCGAGACCGCTTCATCGAGCTTGGCCTGACGATTTCCGCTTTGAGAAAAATGAGGGGCATGTCTCAGGAGACGCTTGCAGAGCGCGCCAATATCAGCCGTTCCCACTTGAGCGCGATTGAAGCGCCCAACATTGTGCGCGCTTTCTCTGTTGAAGTCCTTTTTAATATTGCCGATGCTTTAGAGGTAAACGCGGGTGATTTGCTGAATGCCCGTTTTCCGTACCCCGGCAAACATCCAAAAGAAAAATAAAACCGCGGCAGGCCGTAAGGCTGCTGCGGTTTTTGTCTTGTATGCTTTAGCGAAATGCCCCTCCAGCAGAGCTGGAGAGAGTAAAAAAGCTTTCGCTTCCAGCATCGGGCGAAGCGGGAAGAGGTTAACAATTTTACGATTGCCAGAAAGATAATCTTGGACAAACGGCGCCCGTTTACGGGCCGCAGGGCAAGTGATGCAGGCGGCGGATTTTTTCAGTGCCTCCTGAGAGGCTTGCCGGTACGATGCCCTTTCAGGGCTTACGCAAGCCCCCGGCTTTGCCGGGGGCCTGACTTCATAAGTGCCGAAAGTTTGGGCTTCCCTGAATAGGGGAACGGTTCCTGCTTTCTTACACTCAAGAAAGTGACAAAGAAGCTTCAGCCCTCGTGCGGCTTGCGCCGCCCATTTCGTCTTTGGCGAAACCGGGCAGGCCGGTCACACGCTGCGCGTGTGTTGCTTCGCGCCCAAAATTCGCCGCGCTCGTTCCGGGGCCCCGCTTGCAAACCCGGCCCTTATGCGGCTTGCGCCGCCCATTTCGCCTTTAGCGAAACCGGGCAGGCCGGGAATCATCGGAGCAAGCCGTATGAAACAATATGAATTCGCCAGTTGTTGGCATTGGAATTCATATTTTTCAGTCGGGCGGAATCCCCAGGTTCTTTGCTGCTTTTTTAGCATAAGAAAACAGGACGCTTTTAGCTGAAAGAAAAGCCTCAACGTTCAGCGCCCATTCTTCTGCTGCACAGGAAAACGGGCTCCTTTCCCCAAAAGAAAAGCCTGAATTTTCAGCGCCCATGCCGCGCCCCTTCCCGCTTGGCCTTGTGGGCGCACAAAAGGCGCCGCCCGCTGCCCGGCACCCCGCCGCACGCAAAAAGCCCCTGCCGGGGGCAGGGGCTTTGGGGCTTTTGCGGTTTGCCTTCAGCGCTGGTGCAGCGGCACATAGGGCATTTCGGGCTGCACGCACTTGTACGCGGGGCGGATAATCTTGCCGCCGCTTGCCAGCTCTTCCAGGCGGTGGGCGCTCCACCCGGCAATGCGGCTGGCCGCAAAGATGGGCGTGTAAAGCTCGTGCGGCAGGTCCAGCATGCTGTACACAAAGCCGCTGTAAAAATCCACATTGGCGGCCACGCCCTTATAGATGCGGCGCTCCTGCGCAATAACCTCAGGGGCAAGGCGCTCTACGCTGGAATACAGCTCGTATTCGTCCAGCTTGCCCTTCTCCTGCGCAAGGCTTTTCACAAAGGCGCGGAAAATATCGGCGCGCGGGTCGCTGAGAGAGTACACCGCGTGGCCCATGCCGTAGATAAGGCCCGCCTTATCGAACGCCTGCCTGTTCAGCAGCCTGCGCAGGTAGTCGGAGACGGCGTCTTCGTCCTTCCAGTCGGAAAGGTGCTGCTTCATATCCTCGAACATGCGCACCACCTTCACGTTGGCGCCGCCGTGCTTGGGGCCCTTCAGGCTGCCAAGGGCCGCCGCAATGGTGGAATAGGTGTCTGTGCCCGAGGAGGTGACCACATGCGTGGTAAAGCTGGAGTTGTTGCCGCCGCCGTGCTCGGCATGCAGCACAAGGGCAAGGTCCAGCACGCGGGCCTCCAGCGCGGTGTAGCGTGAATCGGGCCGCAGGATGTGCAAAAAGTTTTCCGCGGTGGAAAGCTCCGGCACGGGGTTGTGGATAACAAGGCTGTTGCCGCACACATAGTGGTTGTAGGCCTGATAGCCGTACACGCTCAGCATGGGAAACAGCGCAATAAGCTGCAGGCACTGGCGCAGCACGTTTTCAGGGGCGTTGTCGTCGGCCCTGGCATCGTAGCCGTACAGCGTAAGCACGCTGCGCGCAAGGGTATTCATCATGTCGGCGCTGGGTGCCTTCATAATGACGTCGCGCACAAAGTTGGTGGGCAGTGCGCGGTAGGCCGAAAGCTGGGCGCGGAATTTTTCCAGCTCCTGCTCTTTGGGAAGCTCACCGAACAAAAGCAGGTACACAACCTCTTCAAAGCCAAAGCGCCCCTCGGTGACAAAGCCGCGCACAATGTCGCGCACATTTACCCCGCGGTAATACAGGCGGCCCTCGCAGGGCGTTTTCACGCCGTCCTTCATTTCAAAAGCCACAATGTCGCTTATCTCGGTAAGGCCCGTCAGCACGCCGTTGCCGTTCAAATCGCGCAGGCCGCGCTTTACGTCGTATTTGGTGTACAGTGCCGGGTCTATGGAAGAATTGCCGATGCACTTGCGGCTCAGCTCGCAGATATACGGCGTTGCCTCGGAATAATCAATGCTCTTGTCAATGGGCATGAAATCGCCTGCCTTTCCCTCTTTTTTGTTCTGAATTGGCCTGAATAGATTTATTTTAACACAGAAATGTATCAAAACCATGAACATATGGCCACAAGGCGGGCACATTTTTCAAAAAACGGCGGGCTGGCCGCCGTTTCCTGCTTTGTGCCATATGCCGCACACTGTGCTTTTGCACGCTTATCGGCCTTGCAGGAGGTTTATTATACCACATTCACAAAACCCGCCTTTCGCCTTTGGCCCAGCCCCGTTAAGGGTGTGGCATCTGCTCCGCCAGGCTCACCCTTCGCTTTCGCTCGCATTCGCCAAGTGGACAAATTATACCACATTCTCCGGGCACACGCCACGCCTTCGGCCACATGGGCCGGGGCGCGCCGTCCGTTTCGCCCGTCCCATGCCGCGCCCGCCATGCGGGGCATCCCGCCGCATCTGCCAGGCCCTGCCTCTCTCTTTGCCTGCGTTCATCAAGCGGGCGGCGCCCGTTCTATCCGGCCTTTGTTTCATATGCAGCCCGCGCCTGCCGGACGGACAAAGGTGAGGGAGAGGGCTTCCCGGCACCAGCCCGCGCGGCGGGCGGCGCCTGCAAACCGGCCCCGTTTGTATCGCGCGATACAGACACGGCGCCCCGTGCATGTTATTATAAAAGTGGGCCGCCACGGGCGGCCCGAACGCGGGAAAGGAAGATGACGCATGAAAAAAATACTGGTGCTGGTGACGGGCGGGCGGCCCAGAGGCAACACCCGCCAGCTTGCAGACGCGTTTGCGCAGGGCGCGCGCGAGGCCGGGCACGAGGTAAAGGTATTGTACCTGCAAAACAGGGACATCCGCGGCTGTCTGGGCTGCAACGCCTGCCGCTACGGCAAGCCCTGTGTGCAGAAAGACGATTTCGCCGCCCTTGTGCCGGATATTTTGTGGTGCGATGCGCTGGTGTTTGCCTCGCCGCTTTATTTCTGGACAATATGCGCGCGCATGAAGGCCATTATCGAGCGCTTTTACAGCCTGGCCCGGCCGGACGCCGCGCCGCCCAGGGGCCGCTATGAGGCCTACCCTGAGAAGGACTGCGCCCTTCTGATGACGGCGGCGGACGATTTGTTCTGGACGTTTGAGCAGGCGGTGAGCTATTACCGCTTTGCGCTGGTGAATTATATCGGCTTTGCCGACAGAGGCGTGCTGCTGGCGGGCGGCTGCGGCGAGACAAACGGCCCGCCGCGCATTGGTGAAACGGGCCACCTTGCCCGCGCGCATGAATTCGGCCGCACGCTGTACGGCGCATAAAACGGCGGCAAACGGGCAGGCGGCGGCACGCATGTGCCGCCGCCCCTTTTCTGTGCCGAAAGGCCCGCCCGCTTTGCCCTTATGCAGCTTTCAGCAGCCTGCATACCGCCTCGCCGGCATCCTCGCGGATGCAAAGGGCACGCGCCCCCAGCCCGGGCGGGCAATGCGCCTCATATAAATTGAGGCATGCGTAAACGGCATTGGGGTTTTGGCGCGCCATGCGCCAAAACGGATATTTGATGATGCCGGGGGTGTTGCCGCCCACCCCCAATTCCAAATACAGCACATGCCGCCCCTCGTGACGGCGCAGAAAATGCGCATAACGCCGGGCTGCGGCATGCCAGCCCGCGTCCTCTACAAAGGTGCCGTCCGCCCGCAGGTTCATGCACATGGGCGCGCCGCACACAGGGCAGTGCGGCACCAGTTCGCTGGGTACCCGCATATTCTTCTGCCCGGCCACCATCTGCCTGACAACTGCTTCGTTGTCGTAGGTTCTTTGGCGGCAGGGCCTGGAACACTGCCACAGGCCATAGTCGCCCTGCGTGTAGAACAGGCGGCGTTTATCAAACCCGGCTTTCTGAAAGCAGTGGTCTACATTGGTTGTAAGCACAAAATAATCCTTGTTTTGCACCAGCTTCAAAAGATCATGGTAAACGGGCTTTGGGGCATCCAGATAGCGGTTGATATAGATATACCGGCTCCAGTACGCCCAGTGTTCTTCCAGGCTGCCAAAGGGATAAAAGCCGCCGGAATACATATCACGAAAGCCGTATTTCTCAATAAAATCCCCGAAATGCTTTTGGAAGCGTTCGCCGGTGTAGGTGAACCCGGCGGAGGTGGAAAGCCCCGAACCGGCTCCAATCACCACTGCGTCCGCCGTCTCAAGTTCCTGCCTGAGCCGCCCGATATTACCGCAGCAGGCAGTTGTAGATTTCATAGTCGATATTCTTGAAAACATTGAAAATCACCTCAATTTTACCAGGATTTTTCCGCTGCCATTCCCGGACTGTGCGTATGGCAACCTGCGCAGCCGGTTTATTCGGGAAATGAAACTCGCCGGTGGAGATGCAGCAGAAAGCCACGCTGTGCAGGCCGCTTTGCGCCGCCAGCTCCAGACAGGAACGGTAGCAGCTTGCCAGCTTTTCCCGGTGTGTTTTGGTGACAGCCCCACAGATGACCGGGCCAACGGTGTGCAGCACATAATGGCATGGCAGGTTATAGGCTTTTGTGATTTTTGCCCTGCCGGCGGGTTCCTCTTTCTTCTGCCCCGCCATGATGCGGGCACATTCCAGACGAAGCTGCACCCCTGCACAGGTGTGAACAGCATTGTCGATGCAGCTGTGACAGGGAATGAAGCAACCGAGCAACCGGCTATTTGCCGCATTGACAATAGCATCAACAGCAAGGGTAGTAATGTCGCCCTGCCAGAGGTACAGGCCGGGCTGCACCGGCGCCAGATCGGCCGGCTTTGTAACCCCTTTTTCGGCAAGCTGCTCCCGCAGGTAGGCATCCTGCACGTTCAAAAAATCCTCACCGGCCGGGCTGGGCGGGCGCACATTCATCAGGCTGCGCAGAAGCCGCCGCTTTTCCGAAACGGCATCCGGCACACGGACATCCGCATATTCTTTGCGTTCCGCCAGCAGATAGCGAAGCAGAAAATCCAGTCTTTCATCCTGCGTCATCGTTCTCACCTCCGCTCAACCGCCCCCGCGGGGCAGATTTCATAGCAGTTCCCACAGTGAAGGCAGTGTTCCTGCTGTATTATGACAGGCTTTGCCGAAATATCAATGCACTTCTGCGGGCACTTGGAATAGCACAGCTTGCAGCCGATACACTTATCTGTCACAAAGTAGCCGGTTTCCTTTTTCTGCGCACCGCCGAAGGAAAAGCTGGCGCGTTCAATTGGCTGCTTGGAAAGGTCAAACCATTCCCCCGTCCCTTCGCAGATTTTGAAAACCGTAAGGGCACCGCGGGAGCGCACATCGGGATAAATTTTTTCCATGTACGGATTTTTTTGAAACAGGCCGGGCAGCCTGCCCGGCCCAATCTCTTTTGCTTTTCCCTGCACAGACACAGCCACGCGGGAGAGGGTGTCCCCGCCTTTCATGGCGGTAAAGGCAATGTTCTCATTGGCTTTCAGCCGGTTGTAAAAGTGCTTGCCCCTGGCGGTAAGGAAGTACAGGCCGTTTTCATCGCAGTCCATGATGTCAATGGCACAGGTGACAGGCCGCCCCCCGCTGTCCACCGTTGCAAAAACAGTGGAGTGGATTTTTTCCGCGATATATTGCAAATAATCTTTTGCCTGCATAGAGAGCCTCCTATTTCTGCCTGCCCTTCAAGACAGGGGTAAGCCGTTTGTAAAGCAACAAGGTGACAATGCTGAGCCCTATTCCCTTCAGCAAATTGAATGGGAACGCATTGAACAGCACCACGTCCAATTTGGTCTTGATGAACGGAATAAGCTCTCCAAAAGAAGCAATCAGTTGGCCGAGCGGCATAAACGCTTCAAATACGGGAAGAAGAATAAAGTAGTTGACAATGGCAGCTACAATTCCCATCACGGCGCTGGCAATCAGGCAGGCAAGCATAGCCGTTTTCTTTGTTTTGTGAAATTTATAGATAAGCCCGGCAGCCGCAACAAAACTGCTTCCCATGATAAAATTGGCAAGCTCCCCGATACCGCCGGTAGAGGAAGTGAACATCTGCAAGGCGTTTTTTACAAGTTCAATCAGTATTCCCGCTACCGGGCCATAGGCAAAGGCTCCGACCAGTGCAGGCAAATCCGACAAATCCATGCGTGCAAACGATGGCGATAGCGGAACAGGAAATTCAAAAAAGGCAAGCACAAAGGCAATGGCAGAAAGTACAGCGGTCATGGTGAGCATCCGTATATTGGGGACAGACGGTTTCTTTTGTATGGCTGCGGTTTTCATAATTCCCCTATCGAGATATGATTTGGATTAAGAATAAGCCCCGCAAGGCTTGACACTTGCGGGGCCGCTCTTGTCATATCCTCTCTTATCCGGACTTTTACCGCCGGTAACGGAATTGCACCGTTTCGGCTGCTTTTGCAGCTCGCAGACTGTCACTGCCGGTCAGGGATTCCACCTTGCCCCGAATGTATTTGGGAAGTTCTGCTTACAGGTCGTACTCCTTGGGCGGATTGCCGGAAAAATCGGCGATGACCGCATGGGCGTCCTTCAGATAGAACACCTCGAAAATGGGGTTGGCAGCTTCGCCGTACTGCCCCTTGACGATGGGGTTTTCCATGCACATCTTTTTGGCCGCCATGTTGTTCTCAAACGCTGCCTCGCCATTCAGACGAATCCAGGCATAGGCCGGGCTGGAAACCGTAATTTCAATGTTCGGGTTTGCCTGCATATCCTTGTAGACGTCCTTGGTGTTGTTGGTGCAGAACCACAGCTTGCCGTCCATCTCACCGGCAAACATGAAGGGACGGCACTTGGCCTTGCCGTCACGGCCCACGGTAGCCAGATACTGCACGGGGTTTTCCTGCAAAAACTTGACAACTTCATTCATGATGAATACCTCCTGATTTTGAATGTGGGTTTTAAGAATTGCAATTTTTATCTTGCAGGATTATAATAGCCCCTTTAGTATCTTTTGTAAAGTAAGCACTTTATTGTGCTGTAGTTACTAAAAAGATACTATTAACCTTGCTGCGTCTGCTGTCAAAGCCTTGCCCCATGCGGGGCCTGCAATTTTTCAACTATGCGCCTTACACCATTTTCTCGCATCTTATTTCCCCTTAATTGGTGTAAATTCGCTTGCAATGAAAAAGCGTATCGGGGGGTAATCTCGATACGCCTTTCTTTATGTTATGAAATTTTCCCGTTCTCGTCCGACAACTGTATGCCTGCTTGCTTCTTACTTTTCATTGCATGGGAATAAACGTCTATTGTAACCTGTATGCCTCCATGGCCCAAAATGCCGCTGGCCGTTTTCATATCCATACCAGATTCAAAGCAGCGGGCAGCATACGTATGCCGCGCAATAAGCTGTTTCTTTCATACAGATTATTTATTGAGTCATTCTCCAAAGCCATTCTATATCGGGGAAGAACAAATGTAGAATATAGCCTAAAATGAATACTCCCAGCAAAACGGCACCAGCATAACAAAAGGCTTTTATGAATTTTCTGCACCTGTTTTTTACATTTTCAACATCCAGATAAATCGACGCTACTTTCTCATCAGTTGAATTTTTGTCACGTACGTCTTGGACATCAATATCTTTTACCAACTCATCTAAAGCCATATCAAAGTAATCGCTTAACAGAACTAATCTTTGAAAATCCGGGTAAGATTGCCCGGTATCACATAGTTAAAGATATTGGTGTCATTCAATCAATTTTGCCGATAAAGCGGTAGAAGATTTCTACCTCCTGTTCCCGGCTTCCGTTGCCTCGTTGGACAGGGGCTTGAATGTAGGGGCTTCAAAGAGGAAATTTGGGAGCCGGGTGAAGCTGAACGCCTGTTCCGGTTGGTGAATGTAAATCGTGTTTGTCATATCGTGTTTTGTGGACGGTTAGAAGCCCGTTTTCCGGGGCGGCCGATACTTTATACCACCTGCCCCGGTTTGGGGCTTGCGAAGCCTGATAAATCAAGGCTTTTTCCGCTCCTAACTGTCCACAGCAGACCTCCTTTTCCGTTCACTTTCTGTTTTCTGCCGCCTGTGAACTCTGGCGGCGCAGTCCGGGCAGTATTTCCCCCGGTTGGATTTGGGGACGAAAGCCGCCCCGCAGACCACACAGCGTTTCAAGTCCTTATCCCGGAAAATTTCAGCTTCCAGCGTCCCATCCAGCGGCAAGACCGCCCAGCGGAACCACTTACAGCAGACCGAGAAAGAAACCGTCTGCGGGCAGGTGCAGATGTCCCCATCGTCAAGGACAATGCAGTTGCCGTCCTCACAACAACAGCACTCCCGGCGTATCAGGCTGGCCGCCTGTTTCTTCTGCGCCGGTGTCATGCGGTAAAGGGAACCGTCCGGCCTGCGTTCCAGCGACGGCAAGTCTTTATAGGGGTTATCTCTCATGCGTTCCCTTCATTTTACTTTCCGTTGCCGTTCTCCCCGAAAAGGCTTCCTGCCCCATTCCTGCGGCGTGTTCCGGCGTTGGCACGCTCCCCGCAGCTTCGGGACAACTTGTCCCGAAGTCCGGCTCCTTGCGGTGCTTCCCCAGCCGGGGTATTCCTTTTCGGACGGTCATTCTGTTTTCAAGGTGCTGTCCATCGATGAACTACCCTAAGTCTACACCTAAATGACCGCCCGTCCCGTATATCCGAAAGGTAGGAAATCCGCCCGGAAAACTCTCTATTTCCACGCTTTCGGAATTGTGATAAAATGGAGTTATCATAGAGAAAAGAGGGGCTGTATAGTGGCCTTAACCATTCAAGAACGCTTAAAAGACCTGCGTGTGGAGCGTGGCTTAACGCTGGAACAGCTTGCGGAGCAGACCCATCTCTCCAAATCTGCGCTGGGTAGTTATGAAGCAGACGAGTATAAGGACATCAGCCACTATGCCCTTATCAAGCTGGCGAAGTTTTACGGTGTGACCGCCGACTATCTGCTGGGATTGACCGAAACAAAAAATCACCCAAACGCCGATCTTGCAGACCTGCATTTGAGTGACGAGTTGATTGATCTGTTGAAAAACGGGCGGCTTGATACAGCCCTGTTCTGCGAATTAGCCACACACAGGGATTTTGTGAAGCTGCTGGCGGACATTGAAATCTATGTGAATGGTATCGCCACCGGACAAATCCAAAATCTGAACGCATGGGTTGATGTGGCAAGGGCGGAAATCATGGAGAAATACCAGCCGGGGGAGCATGACAAGACCGCCTATCTGCTGAACGCAATCCATGTGCAGGAGGGCGAGTATTTCAGCCGCCGGGTACATGACGATATAGACGGTATCATGGAGGACATAAAGGAAGCCCATAAGGGGCGAGCAGAGAGTGCGCCGGAGAAATCCGTTGCCGCCGAACTGAAAAAGGATTTGGATGAGGTGGCAAACTTCAAGGGGAGCCGTCTGGAACAATGGCTTCTGATTTACTGCAAGCAAAACCGTATTCCCTATAACCGCTTGACGGAAGAAGAAAAGCAGTGGCTGATACGGATAGGCTCCAAATCTGATTTTATGAAATCGCACATATCACAGAGAGGAAAGAAGAAGTAAAACAGGCGGGAGAACCATCTCAGGTTCTCCCGCCTGTTCTGCGTTACAAAGCGCTTGTTTCGGTATGTTGCGCTTCTGAAATCATTTTCGCTAATTCCGTACCGCTTTCCGGCATTCCCCGTTTCATCCACTCGACGATCCAGCCAAATATCAAATAAGCGATAGAAGAACGAAGATATGCAACAGCGTTTGGCAGTTCCGGCGAAATTTCTATCTGCTCCAAGAGCGTATTCAATACGATATTCTCCAGTCCGGCCCAGTATAAGGCAAGGTAAAAGTCAGAATGTTCTTTGTAAAAATCCAACAGACTGATTAGTATTTCCGAGGGGGAGGCGTGTTCCTGGCTTTCATAACGCTGTTTCCATACACTGGCAAGGTGGTTCGCTTCCTGCCGCAGCACATCTTCTTTGCTGGCAAAGTTTCGATAAAAAGAAGCCCGCCCTACACAGGCACGATCTGTTAGATTGCTGATGACAATACCGTTAAAATCCTGCTCTTTCATCATTTCCAATAATGTTTTCAATATTTGGCTGCGGACATAATTGTTTTTTTCCTGATTGCTTGCGTTCATGACCTGATACAAAGCCCCCTTATTTGTCTCAATTTGCCGAGACGATTGACTCATCTATATTTACATGATACAATCGTCTCAGCAAAAAGTCAAGGAGGAAAAACATGTCGATTACATCAAAGCGATTGATCATTTTGGCTGTAATGATTGCAGCTGCTTTCGTATTGGGGCGTCTGGCTGTCAGAGCGGCCCTGAACTTGCTGCTCGGCGGTACGCTGTTTGGAGGGAATTTTCTATGAAAAACAAACAGGAAAGGGGGCGGCACAGAGTGCTTTGGGGATTTCTCTATGTGATGACCTTTGCAGTCGTTTTTGTTGGGTCTGCGGCAATCAAACTGACCTACAATCCTCTTGCGAAAGAAACGCAGGTAAATTGGAATGAATCGGTAGGCTCCGTCTATTCTGACCTGTCCTACGGCGATGGGGAGGCAAACAAATTTGACCTCTATGTTCCCGCAGACAAGACAAAAGACGCTTATGGGCTTGTGGTGTATCTCCACGCCGGAGGTTTTACAGCTGGGGATAAAAAGGACGATGCCGAAATGCTGCAATGGCTCTGCTCCAAAGGCTATGTGGCCGCTGGGGTAAACTATACATTGTTCAGTGAGCAAAACCCAAACACAAGCGTCTATTCCCAGTCGATAGAAATCAAGAACAGCATTCCGGCGATTGTGGAAGAAGCCGGAAAACTGGGCTATCCGCTGGATCGAATGGCAATCTCCGGCGGCTCTGCAGGCGGCTGCCTTGCCCTGATTTATGGCTACCGGGACGCTGCTGAATCGCCTATCCCCGTGAAAATGATATTTGAAGCAGTCGGCCCCGGCAGTTTTCACCATCAGGATTGGAGGTGTTTTGGCTTAGACAAAAGTTCGGAAGCGGCTTCCGCTTTGTTCAGCGCAATGGCCGGTAAAATCATCACGCCGGAAATGATAAAAGCAAATGATTATGAAGATGAAATTCGGGATATTTCTCCGGATCTTTGGGTCAACGAAACCTCTGTTCCGCTGCTGTGCGCCTATGGCGCGCACGACAAGATGCAGCCTTTTGAAGCGTCCAAGCCGCTGATTGCGGCATTGGAACGATACGGCATTCCGCATGACTATATTGTGTTTCCGCATTCCGGCCACGGCCTGCAAAACGACAACAAGTGTTATGCGGCGTATATTGACAAAATCAATGCATACTTAGAGCGGTATATGGGAGAATGACGGTGAAGAAAATTTTGAAAACACTATTGATTGTGCTGGCGGTTCTGCTCCTGCTGGTTGTGATATGGCTGGTTTACATGAACAATACCCCTACCGTGAAATCAGGGTACACAGATAACATCGAAACTGGCGGGTCAATCGAGAAAACATATCTTTCATATGGGAGCTATGAAACCGCAAGCGTTACAGTGGAAGCGGAAAAACCGATGGAACGGTATACGGTTTATTATCCCTCCAATCTGGAAAATGGCAGCCAGACCTATCCTGTTGTGCTGGTCACAAACGGCACAGGTCACAGGGCTTCCAAGTACGCAGCAATGCTGGAGCGTCTGGCTTCATGGGGGTTCATTGTGGTCGGCAATGAAGATGCTGCCTCCGGGACAGGAAAAAGCGCCAGCCTGACGCTTGAATACATATTGAGTGAAAACGAGGACAAGAACAGCCGGTTCTACCGCAAAGTGGATACGGAAAATATTGGAATTACAGGCTATTCCCAAGGCGGAGCGGGTGCGATCAATGCGATAACTGCGTATGAGAACAGCAGATATTTCAAAACCGCAGTCCTGCTTTCCCCGGCGCAGGAGGCAGTGGCAGTTGAAAATGAATATCCGTATGATAGTTCCGCAATCCACATTCCCGTGCTTCTGCTCGCAGGGACAAGCGGGTGGATGGAAACGGAATATGTACTTCCGCTGAACCAGATGGAAGCTATGTTTGATAAAATAAGCGCTCCGAAGCTGATGGCAAGGAGAACGGGGGCGGAACACGAAACCATGATGTATCTCACAGACGGATATACAACTGCATGGCTGATGTATCAGCTGCAAGGCGATCAGGAAGCCTCAAAAGCATTTGTAGGCGGCAATGCCGAAATATGCAATAACCCATATTATCAGGACCAGAAGTGTCAGATCAGCGAGGCGAACGAGTAAATAATATGACCTAAAGAGAAATTAGCAAAGCCAGCCGAGCCAGTCAACGGTCAAGATGAACGGCGCATTTTTCATGCGCCGCCGTTGACAGCCCCGTCTGTTTTTGCTAAAGGGTAATCAAGGCGGGAAAGCCCTAAAATGGCTTCCCGCCCATTTCAATTTTGATAAAAGAAATGCTCCAAAATCAGAAAAGAGCGGCCAAGCACTTTGAGGGATTGGTCGCCTTGTCCACTCAGTCAGCGGAACAGTGGGCGGCGGGCAAGGCCGGGTGTAACCCCGTTCATTTCAGCCTTGACGGTTGCCCGCTGTCCTGCTACTTTTCCGGGAGTGTGGCCACAACTTCGGGACACTTTGTCCACAAGTTGGAGCGTAGGACGAGGGACGGGGGCTTTCATATACGCCCTGTCTGCTGATGAATCCAGACCTGCGCTTGCGGCTCCACGCCACGCAAGCACAGCCCTGTTTTCCTGCCGCTTCAAATGCCCTTCCCTCCCCGGCGGCAACGGCATTTTCACGGCAACGCCGACAGAGCGTATAACACACTACACTTTGCTTCGCAAAGTCGTGTGCCAAATGGGGGCTTTGCCCCCTTTGGAAACCCCCACAAGAAAAGGCGGTACGCTCCCCCTCCACGGGGCGCATACCGCCTTTTCTTGTTATTCAGCCCTCCGGCTGTATCGGTTGAGCAAAAGTCAGCGTGGGAATGGTGTGGTATCTTTATCTAAGTGATACCCCAGATTCCCATTTGGAAATGGTCTGTCTTGAAACCTGAAGTTCCATTCCTAATTCCTCTTGCGATAAGCCTTTGGCTTTTCTAATGGACATAAGTTTCTCATGGAATTTCATTTGCAGAAGCCTCCTTGCGTTTGCTGCATCAAGTATACGGTCTTCGTGTTTTACTGGCAAGCAAGAGATGTTGGCAATTTGTCAATTCGTTCTAACATCTTGAAATTTAAGCGTTTTGGAAATATCAAACGGATATATGCCAAAATACGGCACAGGCGCCGCCGTTTTCACTATTTCCAATTTGAATGGAGCCCTCAGGCTGTTCAGCTAATTGTTTTGCGATATAAACCAAGCCTGGAATGCCCGGCTTTCATCCGCCGCGCTTTGCCCCCGCAGTAAAATTTTTTCAGAGCCTTCTGCAAATCCTCCTCACTGAATCCACCTTCTGCATCACAAATTGTATATAGAAGCCGTCCTTTTCATCTCCAATTTTCCGGCAGGGAGAGCATTTGCCATAAAAGAACCCCTGCATTCAGGGGCGGTATTTATTCCGCAGACGGCAATTGGGCGTCACCGTGCAACTCCGGTTCTTCCCTGCGCGAAAAGCTGCCACCGCGCCGGCAATTTCCTTCACTTAGAGTTTCACCGTCTCACAAGCCGGCTGCCTTTTTCTGGTTTTTGAGCACAAAAAACAGACGCCCGGCAAAGGGATGTCTAAATAAAGAGCCGCGTATCAGTGTACAGAGGCAACAGCGGCTTTCAGCCGCGCGGCAGCACCGCTGGCGGTGTTATCCTCCTTGCCCTCCGTATCAGGAAGGCTGCGCCGTCTGCCCTGCCTTGCCCGCGATACCGCCGCTCGGCTGAAAGTTCCGCAGGCTGGCGCCTGCGGGTCGGCAAGGCGGCAGGGCCCGGCTGTGGGCCCGCTTGGGCGCAGTTTCCTTTGTACACTGATACTATCATTTGCAAATGGTGTAGTATTGGTGTAAAATGGAACACAAACATTCCAGAGCGCCCGTAACACTGGCCTTTTGGATGTATTGCTTAATTAAACCGCAGTTGCCGAAAAGAAACTATTGAGGGAGCGCGATGAAATGCATCAGGCCAAAGAAATGCCCGCATGCCCGGTGGAAACAACGCTTATGCTGATAGGCGATAAATGGAAAGTTCTCATTCTGCGTGATTTAATGCCTGGCACAAAACGGTTTGGAGAATTAAAAAAATCTATTGGCAGCGTGTCGCAGAAGGTGTTGACCGCACAGCTTCGGGATATGGAAGAAAAGGGCCTTGTCAGCCGCCATGTGTACGCAGAGGTGCCGCCGCGGGTGGAATACAGCCTGACAGAACTGGGGCAAAGCCTGAAGCCGGTTCTGGACGCCATGTGGGCATGGGGCGAGGGATATAAGGCCAAAACCTGCTGAAGCGGCGCAGGGCCGGGCGGCCCGGCAGGCAGGGGCCCGCGCATGCCTGAGCCTTGCGCGGCTTTGGCCGCATCCTGCGGCGCGCCAAATGAAAGTCAGGGCCCCGTCTTGTGCCGAAGATAGCCGAGAATTCTCGCTCTCCCAAACAGGCGAAACAGTCCGCCCACGGCGGCGTCCGCTGGCACGAAGCCACGGCGGTACGGCAAGCCTGCGGGCAGCCTCCCCCTTTGCCCAAGAGAGATAAAAAGCACAAAGCAAAAATTTACAGCGCATGCAATACGCCATGATAGCGC
>JAGZUF010000031.1 GCA_018380115.1 Oscillospiraceae bacterium
GAAGCCTTGCGGCCTACTGCCTCGGCATCACGGATATTGACCCTCTCCGCTATCAGCTGCTTTTCGAACGCTTTCTGAACCCGGAGCGCGTGTCCATGCCGGACTTTGACGTGGATTTCTGTTATGAGCGGCGCAGTGAAGTGATAGACTATGTTATCCGTAAATACGGTGCAGACCATGTGGCACAGATTGTGACATTCGGCACCATGGCGGCGCGCGCCGTCATCCGCGATGTGGGCCGCGTGCTGGACATGCCTTATCAGCAGGTGGACGCAGTGGCAAAGCTGGTGCCCATGGAGCTGAAAATGACGCTGCAAAAAGCACTGAAAACCTCCAGGGAGCTTGCCCGCCAGTATGAGCAGGACCCTTCCGTGCACGAGCTGATCGATATGGCCCTGAAGCTGGAGGGGATGCCGCGGCACGCCTCCACCCATGCGGCGGGGGTGGTTATCACGCGCGAAGCGGCCGATGAATATGTGCCGCTTTCCACCAATGATGGAAGTATCGTCACACAGTTCACCATGACAACCATCGAAGAACTGGGCCTTTTGAAGATGGATTTTCTGGGCCTGCGCACCCTTACTGTAATCCACGATGCTGAAAAAATGGTGCGCAGCCTGAAGCCTGATTTTTCCATAGCAGGTATTTCCTATGAGGATGCGGCCGTGTTTGATATGCTGAACGCAGGCGAGACAGAGGGCGTGTTCCAGATGGAATCGGGCGGCATGACCCAGGCCGCAGTAGGCCTGCAGCTGAAAAGCGTGGAGGATATCATTGCCATCATTTCCCTGTACCGCCCCGGCCCAATGGATTCTATTCCAACCTATATTGCAAACCGCCATAACCCGGAGAATATCCGCTATAAGACACCGCAGCTGGCCCATATTCTGGATGTGACGAATGGCTGCATTGTGTATCAGGAGCAGGTGATGCAGATATGCCGCGAGCTGGCGGGCTTTTCTTACGGCCAAGCAGACCTTGTGCGCCGCGCCATGTCCAAAAAGAAGCATGCGGTGATGGATGCCGAGCGCAGGCATTTTGTATACGGCAGCACAGAGCCGGGCCGCGAGTGTCCCGGCTGTGTGAACAACGGCATCCCGGCCGAGGTGGCCAACAGTATTTATGATGAGATGTCCAGCTTCGCCTCTTACGCCTTCAACAAGTCTCACGCAGCCTGCTATGCGATAGTGGCCTATCAGACGGCGTATTTGAAATGCCACTATCCGCGCCAGTTTATGGCCGCGCTGCTCACCAGCGTGCTGGACAATACCAACAAGGTCATTCAATATACGGCAGAGTGTTCCCGCTTGGGCATCCATCTGCTGGCGCCGGATATCAACGAAAGCGGTGTGGGCTTTACCGTACAGGGAAACGACATCCGTTTTGGTTTGCTGGCCCTGAAAAATGTGGGGCGGAACCTGATAGAGGCGGTAGTGCGGGCCAGGACCCTGAACGGGCCGTATCAAGGCCTGTACGATTTCTGCAAGCGCATGCACGGCACAGAGATAAACCGCCGTGCTGTGGAAAGCCTTGTGAAAGCAGGTGCCTTTGACGGCTTTGCACCAAGCCGCCGCGCCAGCCTAGAGGCGCTGGAAGGCATTTTGAAAAGCGTGGAAAACGACGCCCGGCGGAACCTGGACGGCCAGATGGACCTGTTCGGTTCTATCACAGGTGCCGAAGCGCAGGGGCAGAGCTACACAATCCCGGAAAAAGAGGAGTACCCGGTGGATTCTCTCCTTCAGATGGAAAAAGAGGTGAGCGGGCTTTATCTTTCCGGCCACCCGCTAGATCAGTACCGCGAGGAAACGGAGCACCTTGCCTCCCACAAGATAAGCCAGCTCACCGGAGAGGATGCGCGGCGGCATGACGGGGAACAGGTAGTTATCGTGTGCAGCATCGTGCGCATCAAGACCATTAATACCCGTGCAGGGGGCATGATGGCCTTCCTCACGGTGGAAGATCTTTCCGGCACAATGGAGGTGCTTGTGTTCCCCAAGACGCTTCAGGCATGTGCTGCCAGCGTGCGTGAAAACGCGGCTGTTGTGATACGAGGGCGGGTTTCCTATAAAGAGGATGAAGCGAGCAAGCTGCTGGCCGACCATATTTCCATGGTGGATGAATATGGAAAAGATGGGCGAAGAAAAGTGGATATGAGCAACAAAAATGCAAAAGATGGCCTTTGGCTGAAACTTCCGTCCATGGAGGGGGAGACTTTTTGCGAGGTGGAAAACCTTCTCGAGATATTTGAGGGCGATTTTCCTGTTTATATGCACTTTGAAGATACAGGAAAGACAGTTCTTGCGCCGAGGCGGATGTGGTGTGTGAAGCATGGACTTCTGTTTGAGGAGCTGGGGCGCATCCTCGGTGAGGAGAACGTGAAGGTTCGCTAATTATTTCACAAAAAGCAGTTGAATTCCATGCAACAAATGTTTATAATTGGTTACGGACAGGAAAGGAAAGGGGAAGTAACTGAAATGAACAATGATATCAAGACCATCGGTGTGCTGACAAGCGGCGGCGATGCCCCGGGCATGAATGCCGCCATCCGCGCGGTCGTGCGTGCTGCCATTACGCGCGGCTATAAGGTGAAGGGTGTGCGCCATGGCTACAACGGCCTTCTGACAAATGATATCATGGATATGAATGTGCGCAGCGTCTCTGAAATCATCCACCGCGGCGGCACCATTTTGTACACGGCCCGCTGCCTTGAGTTCAAAACGCTGGAGGGCCAGCAGCGTGCGGCGCAGGCCTGCCGCGATGCGGGCATCGACGCGCTTGTGGTGATTGGCGGCGATGGCTCGTTCCGCGGCTGCAAGGACATGGCGGCGCAGGGCATTCCCTGCATTGGCATTCCGGGCACCATCGACAACGACATCGCGTGTAGCGATTACACCATCGGTTATGACACCGCCATGAATACGGCAGTGGAAATGATTGATAAGCTGCGCGACACCACACAGAGCCACGACCGCTGCAGCGTGGTAGAGGTGATGGGCCGCAACGCAGGTTATATTGCATTGAACACAGGCATCGCCTGCGGTGCGCTGGTGACACTCATTCCCGAAGTGCCGTACGATTTGGAGCGCGATGTGATCTCCCGCATGAAGGCCACACAAAAAACCGGCAAGCGCCACTTTATTATTATTGTGGCAGAGGGGGTTGGCCGCGCACATGATATTGCAAACGAGATACAAAGCCGCACGGGCATTGATTCCCGCGCCACAGTGCTGGGCCATGTGCAGCGTGGCGGCAGCCCCACCCTGCGTGACCGCGTCACTGCAAGCCGTATGGGTTACCATGCGGTGGAGCTGCTCAGCAAGGGCATCTATAACCGCGTTGTGGCTACAAAGGCAGAGTCTATTGTAGATTATGACATTGCCGTGGCCCTCTCGATGTATAAGACCATCGATACCTCTCTTCTGGACATTGCAAGTGCGATCTCCATCTGAGCGCATAAAGCCGCTAAAGCTCTGGTTCCGGCCTTAGCCGGGGCCGGGGCTTGTTTTATCAAAAAGGCTATTTTAAGGCTTTGCCCGTTTTGACGCTGTTCAAAACCGCCTTTCTTTGCATATATTGAAAAGAAAGGCGGTGGTTTGGCATGCGGCGTGCCGGCCCTAAAAATCGCAAAAGGAAATACCGGTGGAAACTGGCCGGCGTATTGCTGGCCGCCGCCGCGCTGTTCGCGGCAGTGGATTCCCAGCTGAGGCCTGTGGTGGAGACTATGGCGCAATATCAGTGCCGCGTGGTATCTGTCATAGCTATCAATGAGGCAGTAATGGATGAATTGGAAAAAATGGGCGATGTGCCCCATCGCCTTGTTCATCTGGAGAAAAATGTTGATGGCACGGTGAGTAATGTAGAGCTGGATTCTGTAGAGATGAACCGCCTGAAGGCAAGACTGACAGAAGCGGTGTCGAACCGGCTGACGGGCCTTGAAAACCAGGACGTCGCCATTCCGCTGGGCACCTTGCTGGGCTGGCAGCTTCTGGCAGGGCGCGGGCCAGACATCCATCTTCAGATAGTCCCCGCCAGCTTTGTGGAAAGTGAGGTGGTGGACACGCTGGAGAGTGCGGGCATCAACCAGACGCAGCACCGGGTATGCATCCGCTTTACAGTGGAGATGAGCGCCATCCTGCCGGGGTATTCTACCAGCGTGGACGTGACGGACGAAGTATGTGTGGCACAGACATTGATTGTGGGGCAAGTGCCGGAATTTTATGCACAGAACGGCTGATGATGCTATAGGCAGGCGCAAGCTGGTTATGCTATAATACAAATGCCGCAGGCGAATGCGGCATGGGAAATTGGACAGAAAGCGGAGTGAAGTGTTTGGAACTGCGCAGGGAATATGAAGAGCTGAAAAAAAAGATAGAATATCATAGCCATCTCTATTATGATTTGGACGCGCCGGAGCTGGATGATTTTGAGTTCGACGCACTGACGAGAAAATTGAAAGAGATAGAAGCACAGCACCCGGAATTCGTCACCGAGACATCTTTCACCCAGCATGTAGGCGGCACAGCCTCCAGCCGGTTCGAGAAAGTGGAACACGCTGTAAAGATGGAAAGCCTTCAGGACGTGTTTTCGCTGGAAGAAGTGCGTGAATTTGACCGGCGGGTGCGCGATGAAGGAATTCGGCCGCAGTATGTGGTAGAAGCCAAGATAGACGGCTTGTCCATCAGTCTGGAATACGAAAACGGGGTGTTCGTGCGTGGTTCTACGCGGGGCGACGGCCTTGTGGGAGAGGATGTCACCCGGAACCTTGCCGCCATTCGGGATATTCCAAAAACACTGCCCGGCGCACCTGAATTTCTGGAGGTGCGCGGCGAGGTATATATGCCCCGCGACGCATTTATACACCTGTGCGAAGAGCAGGAGGTTCTGGGCCAAAGGACCTTCAAGAACCCACGCAATGCCGCCGCTGGCTCCCTTCGCCAGAAGGACAGCAGTGTTACAGCGGCAAGAGGGCTTTCTTTGTTCGTGTTCAATTTGCAGCAAATTCGCGGCAGGGCCATCACCTGCCACAAAGACAGCCTCGACTATATCGCCTCGCTTGGGCTTCCTGTGTCTCCGCGCTACCGGCGGTTTGAAAACATTGAAGATGTCATCAGGGAAATTGAAGACATCGGCAGCGTGCGGGGCACGCTGCCCTATGATATTGACGGCGCCGTTGTAAAAGTAGATGATTTTTCCCAGCGCCAGGCTTTGGGCTCTACCGCAAAATTTCCCCGCTGGGCCGTGGCGTTCAAATATCCGCCAGAGGAGAAGGAAAGCGTTCTGCTGGATGTAGACGTCTCTGTGGGCCGCACCGGTGTGCTGACGCCTACGGCGGTGTTCGAGCCCATTTTGCTGGCTGGCACCACGGTGTCGCGTGCCATTCTTCACAATGAAGATTTCATCCGTCAGCTGGGTGTGGGGCTTGGGGATACCATCCGTGTGCGCAAGGCAGGTGATATTATTCCGGAAGTGGTAAGCGTCACAAAACATGCTGAAGGCGGGCATGTGTTCAAAATGCCGGATGCCTGCCCTTCATGCGGCGCTCCGGTTACACGGCTGGAGGAGGAAGCCGCCCTGCGGTGCACAAACCCTGAATGCCCGGCCCAGGCCTTGCGCAATCTCGTTCATTTCGCTTCGCGCGGCGCCATGGACATTGACGGCATGGGCCCGGCTGTTGTGCGCCAGCTGGTGGAAAAGGGCTTTGTGCACAATGCGGCGGATGTATATTCTTTGGAGAAAAGCCAGCTTTTGAAGCTGGATAAATTCAAACAAAAGGCGGCGGGCAACCTGCTTAACGCCATTGAGGCGTCCAAGGGGGCCAACCTGGACAGGCTCATCTTTGGGCTGGGCATCCGCAATATCGGTGCAAAGGCGGCCCTCAGCCTTGCCGAGCGCTTCCGCACCATGGATGCGCTGATGGCAGCCGGGGAAGATGAGATAAGCGGCATCGAGGGCTTTGGCGGCGTTATGGCCGAAAGCCTGCTGGATTTTTTCGCAAAGGAAGGGACGAAAGACCTGCTGGAGCGTCTGCGGCAGGCAGGGGTAAACATGATATTCCGCGGGGAGGAAAAAACGAATATTTTCCTTGGCAAAATATTTGTGGTGACGGGCACGCTGTCCAGTCTTTCGCGCGCAGAGGCGGAAGAGCTTATTGTCAGGAACGGGGGCAGGGCTTCCTCTTCCGTGTCTAAAAAAACAAGCTATGTGCTGGCCGGCGAGGCCGCAGGCTCGAAGCTGACAAAGGCACAGGAACTGGGCACGCCCATTTTGGATGAGGCCGGGTTCCTGCGCATGCTGGAAGAAGGGGGCGTGCAGCCTGAAAAATGACGGGCTTGTGCTGCGGCCGGCGTCGGAACGGGATGCCACACTTTTATGCCGCTGGTGGAACGACGGCGCTGTGATGGCGCATGCCGGTTTTCCTCGGGGGCTTGGCACAACCGTGGAAGAGGTTGCAGCACAGATGAAAACGGATTTCCTTTCCCACAGGCTGCTTTTGCTGGAAGGCGGCTGTCCTGTTGGGGAAGCTGTGTGGCGTCCGGCAGAGGAAAAGGGCGCGGCAGAGATAGGCATCAAGCTGTGCGTGCCGTCTGCGCGCGGCCGCGGCCTTGGCACGCAGTACCTCCACCGGCTGCTGCGTTATTTGTTTGGGCCGGGCGGCTTTGCGCTCGTTACACTGACCACGGCAGAGGAAAACCGGCGCGCAAGGCATGTGTACGAGAAGCTGGGGTTTGTGCAGACAGCGGTATTCCCCTTTCAGACATCACAGATGCCGCAGGCGTGCAAAGCATTGGAATACCGGCTGAAAAAAGAAACATATGCCGCTTTATGGGGACAGGCGTTCTAACGCCTGTCCTTTTTTCATACCCATAAACAAATGCCAAAAGGGGGCGGCTTTCATGGATGCATTTTATGAGGCGGCAAAACAGCTTTCGCCGCCAGTAGCGGCGGCGCTGGCGGCGCTGGAGCCGGGTGTGGCTTCCGGGGTGACAGAAATACGCCTGCGCTGCCAGCAGCCGGTCACGCTTCAAACAATGCAGGGCACCCTGTATCTTACAAAAAGCGGTCATGTGAGAATGTGCCCCGCATCAGATTCACTCATTACGCCATTTGCCGAAATACAGGATTGCTTTTATGCCGTATGCGGTTATTCTGTGCACAGTGTTCAGCATGCGCTGACAAATGGCTATGTGCCGCTGGGCGGCGGGCACCGCGCCGGTGTCTGCGGCACGGCTGTGTTGAACAGTGAGGGCGAGATTATCAATGTGCGGCGCATTACGTCTTTGAATATTCGCGTAGCGCGCGAAGTGCGCGAAGCCTGCCCGAAAGAGGTGGCCGACCTTCTGCGTGATGACTCCGCTGGCGGGCTGTTGTTTGCCGGGCCGCCTGCATGTGGTAAGACCACATTGCTGCGCGGAGCAGCACGGGTGCTTGGAAATGCAGGCAGGCTGGTGGCCATTGTGGACGAGCGCATGGAGCTGTGCCCCACCTGTACAGATGGATTCGTCACACCGCCCGCGCTGGGGTGCGATGTGCTTTCCGGTTACCCGAAGGCACTGGGCATGCAGCAGGCCCTGCGCACCCTCGCCCCTCAGACCATCATTTGCGATGAAGTGGGCGGAATGGAGGATGCCCGTGCCGTGCTTGCGGCGGCAAATGCAGGTGTCCGCATCGTGGCCAGCATTCATGCGCAGGCACCGGGCCTTATGTGGGGCAGGCCGCAAAGCCGTGTGCTGCTGGAGACAGGCGCTTTTCAGTATGTAGTATTTCTCGAAAGCTCACGTACACCCGGAGTGGTGAAAGGCATCTATGATGTGGCCTCTCTTCGCTAAACTGCTGGGTGCAGGCTGTGTGACGATGTGCGGCGTCGTTTGGGGCATGGCTCGTGCCAGAGGTATTTCGCTGCGGATAAAGATGGTAGAAGAAATGCTTCGCTTTCTTCAGTGCGTAGAAAGCGAACTGGATTTTCGTGCACAGGAAACGCCGCTTCTGCTGCACAGCGCCCAGCGAAAAGCGCGGCTGCACACCCTGCCGCTTTCCTTTGAAGGGCTGCGGGCAGGACCGGAATTCCCGCAGCAATTGGCGCAACGCATGGCTGTATTGGGTTCAGACAGACTGATGCAGGGCGTCCCAAGCACGGCTTTGGAGGCCTTTTCCACTGCACTGTGCCGCCTTGGAACAGTGGCCGCGGGGGAAGAATGCCGCGAGCTTCGCTATGCACAGGCACAGCTGCAGCGCCTGTGCGAGGAAAGCCGCAGGGATGCCCAAAACAGACAGAAGCTGTCTATTGTGCTTGGAGCTGGGGCCGGGGCATGTATAGCGCTGCTGCTTATATGAGCAGTGTAGAGCGCACGGAATGGTACAGGCGCTGTGGTTTGCCCCGTGCGCACGGAATACCAGGAAAAAGAAAGGAACCTTGCTCTCATGAACATCGATTTTGTGTTCAAAATAGCCGCCATTGGCATCATTGTGGCAGTGCTCAACCAGCTTCTTATCCGTTCGGGCAGAGAGGAACAGGCCATGATGACCACGCTGGCCGGGCTAATTGTAGTTTTGATGATGATAATCAGCCAGATAAGCGTCCTGTTTGAAACCATCAAAAACCTGTTTGCGTTGTGATATGAGACATGGAAGTTGGAACGTTGCTGATTTTTGCAGTGTGTGCCTGTGTGGTGGCCGGTGTTCTGCGCCAGTACAGCCCCGGGTTCGCCGTCGTATTCTCTCTTGGCTGTGCCGCGCTTTTTCTTTTGCGAGGCCTTGCGCTTGCCCAGCCTGTGCTCGAACTTCTGAACGAACTGAACAGCCAGCTGAACGGCGATGCGCTGGCCTGCGTATGGAAAGCATCCGCCATTCTGATTTTGACGCAGGCTGTGCAGGATGTATGCAGGGAGGCCGGCCATGCGGCACTGGCCGGCAGGGTAGAGATGCTGGGGCGCCTTGCTGCACTGGCAGCCGCACTGCCGCTTGTCCGTCAATTTGCCGCACTGACAGCCGGCCTGCTGGGCTGAAGAAGCGCTCTTTCAGGGCGGGGGTGTGTATATGCCTGCTTGTCTGTCTAGCGGCGGTGCCCGTTTTTGCTGAAGGCGAAGGCGGCGTGCCAGAGGAAAGCATTCCCTCGCAATGGCAGCAGATGATAGAGGAAGCCCCCATGACACAGCAGGAATTCCAGAACCAGACGGCACAGGGGTGGCTGACACTGGCAGGCAGCGCGTTAAAAAAGGCTGCCGGGGCACCTATCCGCCTTTTTTTGAAGCTGAGCGGTATTCTTCTTCTGCTGGCGGCAGCTAAAAGCATATGCGGGGAAAACGAGCGTCAGTTCGAATGGCTTGCGGCGCTTTGTGTGTTTGCCCTGTGCAGCCAGGATTTCACCGCACTGATAGCCCAGATGGAAACTGCTTTGTCAGAGTGCAAAGCCTATCTTGCGTCATTCGTGCCAGTGTTCGCCTCTGTGCTGGTAAGCTGCGGCCAGGCCGGAAGCGCGGCTGTTTACAGCGGCCTATTTTTTACAGCCGCACTGTTTGTGTGCGATGTGCTGTGCAATGTGGGCTTGCCGGCTGTGCGTATTTTCCTTGCGTTTCATGCTACCGGCTGTGTGGGAGGCGGGGTAGACCTGTCCGGCCTTGCCTCATCACTGTGCCGCGCCTCCAAGTGGGCGCTGGGGCTCTGCGCCACTTTGTTCGGAGCACTTATCAGCCTGCAGGGAGTATTTGCGCAAAGCGCAGATACACTGGCCCTGAAAACGGGAAAATTTGTATTGGGCTCCAGTATACCTGTGGTGGGCAAGGCTGTTTCGGACGCCATGGGCAGCATCCTTGCCGGGCTGAAAATGCTGAAGGGCGGCGTGGGGTTTGCGGCAGTAGCGGTGGTAGGGGCCGCATTCCTTCCCATGATGCTGCACTGTGTGGCATATCAGTTCTTTTTTGCGGCGCTGCAAAGTGTAGCAGGTGCACTGGAGCTTCGCCGGACAGAAAAGCTTCTGGGCGGGCTTGGCCAGTGTGCGGGGCTTTTGCTGGCCATGGCTTTCTTTTTCTGCTTTGTGGTGGTAAGCGCCACCCTAGTGATGATCCTGCTTGGAAATGGAGGATGAAGCCTTTGGCGTTTCTTCAAAGCTGGGCGCTGGGTGTCTGTCTGGCTTGTGTTGCAGCGGGTGTTTTGCAGCAGTTTTTTACATCGCGGGGCGGTGTCATAAAACTTGTGCTCACCTTATATATTTTAGTAACCGCTTTGGGCACAGCCGGTTCAGCGGGCGAGATGAACAGCATCACAGACGCATTTGACATGCATGCCGGGCCGGAGCAGACTGCGGTGGACGTGCAAAGCCTTACGCTGGCGCAGGCACAAGCCGGGCTGGAACAGACGCTTATGCAAAGCCTGGCTGAAGGCGGCGCTGCTGTGAAAAGTGTTTCCGTGCGGCTGCGTGCGTCTGAGGATGGTGAAGTGAAAGTGGAACAGGTGACGGCCGTTGTGCTGAACGAAGCTTCCGGCCCGGCTGCCGAAGCAATTATTCGGGCCGCCCTTGGGCAGGATGTGAACGTAACGGCCGCTGTGCCGCAGCGGGAAGGTGGCGGGCAATGAAGCAGCAGGGTGAACACAAGGTGCCGCCATGGCTGGCCGCCTTCTTAAAAAGCAAATATGCATTGTTTGCACTTGGGCTGGCGGGCATTCTGCTTATCTTCTTTTCTGAGCTTCCGGGTACGGCGCGCAGCCGGACGCAGGGGCAGGCAGAGGCGGGCACAATGCAGAGCGCCGGCGCCGAATACGCGCAGGAGATGGAAGAAAAGCTTACCCGCATCCTGCAGCAGGTGCAGGGCGCCGGGCAGGTGCATGTCATGGTCACGCTGGAGGCCACGGGCCAATCCGTATACGCGCAGGATGAAGAGCTGAGCTCTTCTTCCGGCCAAGACGGGCAGCGCCAAAGCAGCACCCGCACCGAGCATGTCATCATCGATTCCGGTGCGGGAAAGGCGCCGATTCTGGAGCAGGCCTACGAGCCGGAAGTGCGCGGTGTTGCGGTGGTGTGTGAAGGGGGCGATGATATCCTTGTGGTAGGGCGGATCACAGAGCTGGTTTCTGTGGTGCTTGGCATTCCGACCAATCGGATCTGCGTGACAAAAATGCTTTGAGACGGAGGAACAATATGAAAAGTGCAAAAAGCAAACGGCAGCTTACCATCCTTACTCTGATACTGGCGCTGGGGGTGGCAGTGTATCTGAACTGGGAATATGCCAAAACAGATTCTCCCTTTGCACTTCCCACTCAGACACAGGCGGAAGATGACGCCCTGCTGGCAAACGCACAGGCAGAGAACACACCCGTGATGGAGGCGCTGCCGGATAAAAATTACGGTGAGGCCCAGCTTGTGAGCGTTTCGGAGGACAGCAGCGACCAGTATTTTGAAACAGCGCGCCTTACGCGCACTAAAACACGCGATGAGGCACTTGATAAATTGCAGCAGAGCCTGAAGGCTACCGGCCTTACGGAAGAGGAAAAAGCGCAGTTGAAGGATACGCTCTCCAGCACAATTTCCAATATCTCGCTGGAAAGCGACATTGAAAACCTGGTAAAAGCCAAGGGATTTGCCGACTGCGTTGTATTTGTCGACGGTGAAAAGGTGGACCTTGCTGTAAAAACAGGCGCAGAGGGCCTGAGCAAAAACGAAGTTGCACAACTGCGCGACATCATCCTGGGCAAGGTGCAGACAAGTGCACAAAATATCAGTATCGTTGAGGTAAAATAAGGTTGTGCAATCGGTTCGGAAATGATATAATAACCTAAACCGGATTGAAACGGTTCGCCCCGTGCGGGCCGTTTTGTCTGTGGGGGAGGTTTTTACCATGGATATCAACAGCTCCAATGTAGTAGGCGGCAGCCTGCAGATCTCCACAGGTGTCATTGCCAAAATAGCCAAGCTGGCCACGCTGGAAGTGGAGGGCGTGCAGGCGGTATCTGCCGGCAGCCACAGCGTAAAGGGCCTGTTCCGCACAGTGAGCCAGTACAGGCCCATCGTGGTGGAAATGACAGAGGATGTGGCCGAGATCACCGTGAACATTCTGGTAAAGTACGGCTGCAGAATTCCTCCGCTTGCCGAGCGCGTGCAGGAAAACGTGAAAAATGCCGTGCAAAACATGACGCAGATCACGGTTTCCCGTGTGAATGTAGTGGTGGCGGGCCTTGCGCCGGAACAGCCGGAGCCTGAGACAGAGCCTGCGCAGGAACAATAAATACCGCTTTTGGGTGTAGCGGAAAATAAAAGCATCAGGTTCCGGCCGGCAGTTTACCTGCGGCACAGCGCGGCTTGCGCAAGAAGCTGCGCCGTGCCTGCGTGGCAGAGGCAGCCAGCCGGGGCCGTTTTGTGCCCGCGGCATTTGGCTGCGTGCGTATCCAGCGGAAGCCTTGTAAAAGGCGGAAAGTTTTCTTTGAGGATGGGAAAAACATATCATGAACAGACGGACTGCGCGTGAAAATGCGTTTATCGCCGCATTTGAGCTTGGCTTTGGGGCACAAAGCCTGGAAGACATCATCGAATATTCAGAAGAGTGCGGGGAATATGCGCTGGATGAGTTTGCCCAAAAGCTGCTGCGTTGCTATCTGGATCATGCCGCACAGGCGGACGAGCTGATCCGCCCCAGGCTGAAGAACTGGACTCTGGAGCGTTTGCCGCGCACAAGCCGCACGCTTTTGCGCCTAGCCATTGTGGAGATGCGCTTTTTTGGGGCGGACGATATAGACAGCATTGTCATCAATGAATCGGTGGAGTTGGCGAAAAAATACGGCAGTGATGGCGATTATCAATTTATCAACGGTGTGCTGGGTTCCATTGCACGCGCTGGCGCTGTGCCTTGTAGGGCACAGGAAACAGAATGCTGACGCTGGGCTTTGACACCAGCAATTATGCAACCTCTTTGGCGGTGTTTGACACAGACGCGAAAGAGGTTGTTTGTGCTAAAAAGGAATTCCTTCCTGTGAAAGAGGGCCAGCGTGGCCTGCGCCAGAGCGAGGCGTTGTTTCACCACACAGTGGCTTTGCCCTCGCTGCTGGGGCAGATGGCCGCCGAGGTGCCGCTTTCCCGGGTAAAGGCTGTAGGCGTGTCGGAAAAGCCGCGCCCTGCCGATGGCTCATATATGCCCTGTTTCCTGGCAGGCGTGAATGCGGCCAGTGCGGCGGCCGGTGTGCACGGCGTACCGCTGGTGCGCACAACACATCAGCAGGGGCATGTGGCGGCCGCTCTGTATGCCAGCCGGCGCTGGGAGCTGTTCCATATGCCTGTTCTTGTGTTCCATATTTCAGGCGGCACAACAGACCTGCTTCTCTGTGAAGGCATTGAGGTAAAGCAGACGCTGGGCACGTCGCTTGACCTGTATGCAGGCCAGGCGGTAGACCGCACTGGTGTAAGGCTGGGCTTCCCGTTTCCGGCCGGTGAACAGCTTTCCCGCCTGGCAGCAGAATGCCCGCAGCAGCCACATGTAAAGGCCGTGCTGAAGGGGATGGACTGTCATTTATCCGGCCTGGAAAATCAGTGCTGTGCGCTGTTGGAAAAGGGTTATCCGCATGCTTATGTGGCAAAATACTGCTTGTGCACGGTAGCAGAAACCGTGTTCCGCATGGTGGAGGCCGCTTATGCCGCGGGTTACCGCCTGCCCGTAGTATGCGCAGGCGGGGTGATGTCCAGCCATATTGTGCGCGGTTATGTTACTGCACGGCTGCGGGATGTCTGTTTTGTTCCGGGGCAGTTTGCAAGCGACAACGCCATTGGTGTTGCCATTATCGCAGCAAAAGAGGTGGGCGCATGGCCAATGTGATCAGCGTGACGGCGCTGAACCGGTATGTAAAAAGCATTCTGGAGAGCGACGCCGTTTTGACGGACATTGCGCTGCGCGGTGAGGTTTCCAATTTTACGAATCATTATAAAACAGGCCATTTTTATTTTACTCTGAAAGATGAGAAGTGTGCCGTAAAGGCCGTGATGTTTCGTTCCTATGCACAGCAGCTGAGCTTTGTGCCGGAGAACGGCATGCGCGTGATCGTGCGCTGCCGTGTATCCCTGTTCGAGCGGGACGGCGCATTTCAGGTTTATGTGGAAGATTTGTTCCCTGACGGCCTGGGCGCCATGCAGATGGCCTTTGAGCAGCTGAAAGCCCGGCTGGAGCGCGAAGGGCTTTTTGCACCCGAACACAAAAAGCCCCTGCCGCGCCACCCGCGGCGCATAGGCCTTGTGACCAGCAGAACGGGCGCGGCTATCCAGGATATTCTGAATGTCACGCGCCGCCGCTGCCCGGGCATGGAATTTGTACTGTGCCCTGTCAATGTACAGGGCGCGGAGGCCGCGCCGGGCATCGTGCGTGCCATTCAGGTGCTGGGGGCACGGGATGATATTGATGTTATCATCGTGGCCCGCGGCGGCGGTTCCCGGGAAGATTTGTGGGTGTTCAACGACGAGGCCATTGCGCGGGCTGCCTATGCCTGCCGTGTGCCGCTTGTGTCTGCCATAGGGCATGAGATAGACTTCTGCATTCTGGACTTTGTGGCAGACCTGCGCGCGCCCACGCCATCTGCGGCCGCGGAACTGGCAACGCCGGATATGTGGGGGGAGCTGGCTTTCCTGTGCCGCTTGCATGCAAGTATTCAAAAAAGTATGCAAAAAAAACTTGTCTTGTGCTATAATGAAATTCGGACGGCAGGTAATAGCAGCGCCTTGCGCCGGGCGGCCCATTCGCCCCGGAGGGAAAGGGAAGGCCTTTGTGCACTGGCGGCAACGCTGTGTGAAAAAATTCACAGGCGTATGCAGGTTTCCCGCCAAACATTTTCTCACAACGCTGCGCTGGCCCATACGTTGGACCCTTACGCCGTGCTGGCGCGCGGATATGCCGTGGTGCAAGGTGGAGAAAACAGAATGATCCGCAGGGCCTCGCAGGTGCAGCTGGGAGAAAAACTGCGGGTGCGCCTATTAGACGGGGCACTTTTGTGCACGGTAGACGAGTGCCTGCCGGCAGATTGAATGATTCAGTACCAAAGGGGTGCTATATATGGCCGGAACAAAAAAGGCAGTGGATTTTGAATCTGCGCAGCAAAAGCTGGAAGAGATATTGCAGCGTCTTTCGGAGGACGATGTGCCTCTGGATGAGAGTGTTTCGCTGTATGCAAAGGCATCGGAGCTGATTGCACAGTGTTCGGCTGCTTTGAAAAAAGCTGAAATGAAGGTGCAGGAAATAGACGCCTCTTTGGCCCGGGCGCTGGGACAGCAGGAGCAGGGAGGCGATGCAGATGACGTATGAAGCACAGTATGAGGCTTACCTTTCGCAGGCACAGCAGGCTTTGGAAGCCGCCTGTGACGAAGTGTTATGCCCGGGTTCCCGCGTGAGCGAAGCGGCGCGCTACAGCCTTCTGGGCGGTGGCAAGCGAGTGCGCGCCGTTTTGTGTATTGCTGCCTGTGACATGCTGGGCGGCGATACCACCCTTGCGGCGCGCTATGCCGCGGGGCTGGAGATGCTGCATTGCTATTCCCTGATTCACGACGACCTGCCCTGCATGGATGATGATGATATGCGCCGCGGCCGCCCCTCCTGCCACAGAGCCTACGGTGAGGCCACGGCACTTTTGGCTGGCGATGCCTTGCTTACCGCAGCGTTTGAAACGCTGGCCGGCGCTGGGCATGGGGGACAGGCACAGAATTCACGGGCTGTAAGCGTGCTCGCCGCATCGGCTGGCGCGCGCGGCATGGTGCGCGGACAGGAGCTGGATTTATACTATGAATCTTCACCCGCCAGCGAGGCCCAGCTTTGTGAAGTGCACCGCAATAAAACCGGCATGCTGATAGCGGCGGCTGCCCAGCTGGGTGCCATTGCAGCTGGGGCACCGCAGATGCAGCAGGACGTTCTGCGTGATTTTGCCTTTTCTGTCGGACTTGTATTTCAGATGGTGGATGATGTGCTGGATGTCGTATCTACCACACAGGAGCTGGGCAAGCCCGTGGGCAGTGACGTACAGAAGGGGAAAACAACATTTGTCACTTTGCACGGCGTGGAGGGAACGCGTGCCCTGGCGGCGCGCACAACAGCCGATGCATGTGACACACTTGCAGCCAATTTTGGGGAAGCTTCGGCTTTTCTGTGCGCATTTGCACAAAGCCTTATTTCCCGCACAATGTAGAAGGGCGCCGTTATGCAAAATTTGAGCCATATCATTTTTGGAAATTATATCCTCACCGTCTCGCTTTTTGCCTGGACCGTAGCACAGCTTTTGAAAACGGTAATCAACACGGTTTTATGCGGCAGGTTCCAGGCCGAGCGTCTGTGGGGCGCAGGCGGCATGCCAAGTTCTCACTCGGCGCTGGTGTGTGCCCTGGCCGTTTCAGCGGCTAAAAGCGAAGGGATGGCCTCACCCATTTTTGCCATTGCGCTGGTTCTGGCGGCTATTGTAATGTATGATGCCACCGGGGTACGGCGTGAGACGGGCAATCAGGCAAAAGTTTTGAACCTTCTGATGGACGAATGGGTGGCGGATGAAGACGAGCCGCTGCCTGGCGTCAGCGGAAAGAAATTGAAAGAAAAAGTTGGGCATACGCCGGTGGAGGTGCTTTCCGGCGCGCTGCTGGGCACCGTTCTGGCGCTGGCCATCCCCATGTAAGCCAGCTGCCGCCCAGGCGTTTGGCCCATTACTGGAGAGAAGGCGTTTTCTTGCAGCTATTGAAAAGAATTGATTCGCCGCAGGCCCTTAAGGCGCTGGATGCGGCCAAGCTTCCCGCACTATGTGCGGAGATACGCGAATTTTTGGTCGAGAATGTTTCCCGCACCGGCGGGCATCTTTCTTCCAACCTTGGAACAGTAGAACTGACAGTGGCCCTGCACCGGGTATTTGATTCCCCGCGGGATGAATTTATCTGGGATGTGGGGCACCAGTGCTATACGCACAAGATACTTACGGGCCGGGCCGGGGGCTTTGCTGCACTTCGTCAGCAGGGGGGGCTTTCGGGTTTTCCCTGCCCGGCAGAGAGCGAGCATGATATTTTTGTGGCGGGCCATGGGAATACTTCCATTTCTGCGGCCATCGGCCTTGCACAGGCAAAGCGCATCCGCGGCGAAAAGGGGAAAGTGATTGCCATTGTGGGTGACGGAGCCTTTACCGGCGGCATGATCTATGAGGGAATGAACAACATCCGCACCCTGAGCAACCTCATTGTTATCTTGAATGACAACAAAATGTCTATTTCCAAAAATATTGGCTCTATGGCACAGTATCTGACAAAGCTTCGCACAAACCCGGGCTATTTCAAAGCCAAACGCGATGTGCAGAGCGCGCTGGATGCTGTGCCCTTTGTGGGCGTGCCCATCCGTCAGGGCCTGCAGGCGGCGAAAAGTGCCGTGCGCCGCATGATGTACCATTCCACCATGTTTGAAGAGATGGGGTTTCAATATGCAGGTCCGGTAGATGGGCATGATGTAACCAGCTTGTGTGAGCTGTTCAGCGCCTTCCGTGATGAACAGGTAGCCCCGCTGTTTCTACATGTCTGTACCCAGAAGGGAAAAGGTTATCCGCCTGCAGAGGAAAACCCCGGCGAATTTCACGGAGTGTCCGCATTTGATTTGAAGGCAAAGCTGGATCCGGACGTCTCGAAAGAGGATTCTTTTTCCACGGTGTTCGGCCAGAGGTTGGCAGAGCTTGGTGAAAAGGACACAGCCCTGTGCGCTGTAACGGCTGCTATGAAATACGGCACGGGGCTGCAGTATTTTTATAAGCGCCATAAAAACCGCTTTTTTGATGTTGGCATGGCGGAGCAGCACGCCGTTACATTCGGTGCAGGGCTGGCGCGCGGCGGGCTGCGGCCCGTGGTGGCTATCTATTCTACATTTTTGCAGCGCAGTTATGACCAGTTGATCCACGATGTGCATCTGCAGGGGCTGGATGTGCTGTTTGCCATAGATCGTGCAGGCCTTGTTCCCGGCGATGGCGAGACGCACCAAGGCATTTATGATGCCGCCTATCTCAGCCAGTTGGAACATATGAGAGTGGTTTCTCCCGCCAATTATGCCGAGCTGCGCTTTTGGCTGGAAAAGGCGCTGTACCAATGGAGTGGCCCGCGTGCCATCCGTTATCCACGCGGCAAAGAAGAGATGGCGCTGGCGGCGCTGGGTTGTACGGGAAAAGATTTTGACGTATACCGTGCGGCAAAGCCGGCAGATGCCGTCATTGTGTGCTATTCCGGCGAGACGGCACAGGCCCTGCGCGCAGCAGAACTGGCCGGGCAGCAAGGGCTATGGGTCGATGTGTGCAAGATGTGCGTTATTCACCCATTGCCCGGAGGGCTGGTTGACGCATTGGCCGGCTACCGCACCATACTGTTTGCAGAAGAGGGCATTGCAGCGGGCGGCATTGGCGAGCATCTCTGCGCGGCCCTGCTTTGCCGGGGATGGCACGGGCACTGGCGCCACGTTGCGGTGCCTAACACTGGTATAGACCATGCCACTGTGCCGCAGCTTCGCCAGGCCCTTGGGCTGGATGCGCTGGGGCTGCTGCAGGTGCTGAAAGAGGAATGTCTATGAAACTTCGGCTGGATCAATATCTCTGCCAGAACGGCCTTGTGGCCAGCCGCGAGCGCGCCAAGGCGCTGATCATGGCAGGCGTTGTGTTCGTGGATGAGCAAAAGGTGGACAAGCCCGGCACACCAGTGCACGAGGACGCACATGTAGAAGTGCGCGGACATGATATTGCTTATGTGAGCCGCGGCGGGCTGAAGCTGGAAAAAGCCATGCATGTGTTCCCCATCAGCCCTGCCGGCAAGGTGTGCATGGATATCGGCGCTTCTACCGGGGGATTTACAGACTGTATGCTGCAAAATGGCGCGCAGAAGGTGTATGCGGTGGATGTGGGCTATGGGCAGCTTGCCTGGAAGCTGCGCTGCGATACACGCGTGGTAAACCTGGAGCGCACGAATATCCGCCATGTCACGCGCGAAATGCTGCAGGACGATATCCAGTTTTTCAGCGTGGATGTGTCATTCATTTCTTTGCGCCATGTATTCCCGGTGGCAAACGCCGTCACATCGGGCGGGGCACAGGGCGTCTGCCTTGTGAAGCCGCAGTTTGAGGCCGGGCGTGAGAAAGTTGGCAAAAAAGGCGTGGTGCGCGAGGCGGCCACGCACAGAGAAGTACTTCGTGCTGCCTGCGGATTTGCGCGTGAGAGCGGGTTCTCCTGCGCGGGGCTCGATTTTTCGCCCATTAAAGGGCCGGAGGGGAATATCGAATTTCTTCTTCATGTAGAAAAAGCGCCGGATGACGGCTGTGTGGACGATGCTGTGATAGACCGCATTGTAACGGCCGCGCATGGCGCGCTTGAGGGTATCTGACATGACGGTCTATCTCATCCCTAACCTGACCAAACCGCAGGCGGCGCCTACCGCGGCTGCGGCAGTGGATGTATTGTGTGCGCAGGGCGCGAGGGTCATCCTTCCCGCAGATGTGCCGCCGGAGCCCTTTGCCGGACGGCAGGTTTCTTTTTTAGAGGAGACCTGCGCCTTTTCAAGCTGTGATGCGATCGTCACCATAGGCGGAGACGGCACCATTTTACATGCCGCACGGCGCGGCATCGGTTTTCATAAGCCCCTGCTGGGTATCAATATCGGCCGCATGGGCTTTCTTGCTACAGTAGAGGCATATGAGCTGGACAAATTGGCACGTCTTGTGCGCGGCGATTACCGTATTGACGAGCGTACACTTTTGCAGGTGAATGCATACGGGGTTAATACTTTTCGCCAGTATGCATTAAACGATGTGGTCATTTCAAAGCCGGGGCTGAATCAAACCATTGAAGTGAGCATCACCTGCGATGGCATTCCTGTTAACCAGTTTATGGGGGACGGCGTAGTGGTTGCCACGCCTACCGGTTCTACCGCATATGCGCTCAGCGCGGGCGGCCCCGTGCTGGATGCCCGTATCGCAGGTATTGTAATGTGCCCGCTGTGTGCACACAGTATGCACAGCCCGCCTATGGTGTTTTCTGCTCAGCGCAAGCTGTGCGTGCGCGTGGCGGGCCGTGGCGTGGCCGGGGCCCTTGTCAGCTGTGACGGCTGGGCGCCGGAGCGGATTTCCTTTGACGACACAGTAGAGGTTTCCCTGTCAGAGCGTTCGGTCTCTCTTGTAAGTTTCAGCGAGGCGGACCAGTTTGAGGCCATTGACAAAAAACTGAAAGGACGGTAAGTGCGATGAAGCGTGCCAGGCAGAACAAAATACTGGATTTGATCAGCCGGTATGAAATAGACAAGCAGGAGGAACTGCTGCACTATTTGCGGGAGAGCGGCTTTGATGTTACGCAGGCCACGGTTTCCCGCGATATTCGGGAGCTTGGGCTTGTAAAAGTGTCTGGCGGCAACGGGCGCTACCGTTATGTCAGCGTGGCGGACGCATCCACCAGCGCACATGTACATGGCCGTTTCGAAACAATTTTTCGTGCCAGCGTTGTACATGTGGACTATGCGGGCAACATCATTTCTGTCAAGTGCCATTCCGGTATGGCGAACGCAGCCTGCGAACTGTTTGATGCCAGAACATGGGAAAATGTGGTGGGCACTTTGGCAGGTGACAACAACTTTTTTATTCTGATGCGCTCAGAGGCGGCGGCAAAAGCCCTTGCGGCGCAGCTATGGAGTTTTATATCCCCTTAAGCGGGCAAACCTGATCTCTGACGGGAGGTGGCATGATGCTTCGCGAGATCATGATAGAAAATGTTGCGGTAATTGAAAAAGCCGCCGTACAGTTCGGCGCGGGGCTGAATGTATTGAGCGGTGAAACGGGCGCAGGTAAGTCCATCCTCATCGATTCTATCAACGCCATCTTGGGTAACCGCACTTCGCGCGAACTGGTGCGCAGCCACACGCCCAAAGCCCGCATCCGCGCTGTGTTCACCGGCTTAGACGCAGAGACGCTGAAAAGATTGGAAGATGCAGGGTATGAGGCAGGTGAAGAACTGCTTTTGTACCGCGAGATCAGCGCCGATGGAAAAAGCGTATGCCGCATCAATGGTATGCCTGCGACTGCGTCCATGGTGCGTGAGATATGCGCCGGGCTTATTGCTATCCACGGCCAGCATGACAACCAGAGCCTGATGGATTCTACTACACATCTGGGTGTGCTGGACGCCTTCGCCCAAAGTGAACAGGCACATGCCCGGTATTATGCCGCATATAAAGAACTGTGCCATGTGAAACGGCATATTGACGCCCTGAATATAGACGAGGAGGCCAAAACCCGTCGCGCGGCAGAGCTGCGCGATACTGTGGAAGAGCTGGAACTTGCCCAGCTTTCACAAGGGGAAGAAGAGGAACTGATGCGCCGCCAGAAGCTGATGCAGAATGCGGCCAGATTCTCAGAGAGGCTTGGCGCTGCGTATACGGCCCTGAACGGCGAAGATGAGCTGCCGGGCGCCGCAGGCCTTTTGGGAGAGGCTGAGGCCGCTGTAGCCGCGCTGACACCGCTTGATGACGATATTTCCCCGCTGAGTGAGCGGCTTGGCGAATTGTATTACAGCTGCCGGGATATCGCAAGCGAGATAGCGGATATGCTTAGCCAGACGGAATTTGATGCAGGTGAGCAGGCCCAGCTGGAACAGCGGCTGGACGTGCTGTACCGCCTGCGTCAGAAATACGGGCGCGACGAGGCGGGGCTGCTTGCCCTTCTGGAGGAAGCAAGGCGGGAGCTGGATGGCATGGAGCATGCTGGGGAGGAACTGGAAAAATTGTACGACCAGCAGGCTTCCCTGTATGAAAAAGCCAAGGCGCTGGCAGATGAGCTTACGGAACTGCGCCTTTCCGCATATGCAAGGTTTGAAAAGCAGCTGACGCAGGCGCTTGATTTTTTGAACATGCCCGGTATTCGCTTCGTTTTGCGCCATCAAGCGGGCGCATTAGGCCCCACTGGACAGGACAGCGTGGAGTTTTATATTTCTACTAACCCTGGTGAAGAACCCAAGCCCCTTGCAAAAATAGCCTCTGGGGGCGAATTGTCCCGCATCATGCTCGCGGTGAAAAGTGCGCTGGCAGAAAAGGATGAACTAGGCACTGTAATTTATGATGAGATAGACACCGGTGTTTCCGGCCTGGCCGCAGGGCGCATCGGCGAGATGCTGCACAAAACATCGGGCGGCCGTCAGGTCATCTGCATCACGCACACGGCGCAAATAGCTGCACAGGCCGATACGCATCTTTTG
>JAGZUF010000032.1:0-1218 GCA_018380115.1 Oscillospiraceae bacterium
GTCGGCGGCCGCCGCCTCTGCCTCCAGTTCTTCGCAAAGCTGGTTGTGCGCAGGGATGGCCGCCTCGCGCACCACCTGCTCCACGCTTTTCTGCATTTCTGTCACCGAAAGGCCGGGCACCGCCGGCTGCCCAATGACGCCCTTGCCCTTCAGGTCCTGTTCCGTCACCTGTTTGAACGGCATGTTCTTCCTCCTTTTCTTCTGTTCTGCCCGGCCGCCCGGCCCCGCCGCGCGCCGCCAAATATGGGCGCAGGGCAAAGGCCGCGCGCCGGGCGTCAGCCCTTGAAGTTCCCGTTTTCCACAAATTCCACCGCGAAGTCAAACAGGCCGAACGGCTCGTTCACCTCGCTGTTTTCAAAGCGGAAGCGCGCCTTATCCACCTTTTTGATGCGCACCTTTGTCGAGAGCGTCTTGGGCGTTTCGTCGTTGCTCCATGAAAATTTGTCCCAGTTCCAGTAGGCCCAGTTGAAGTGGCGGGCGCTGGTGGTGTCCTCCTTAACCTGCGCCCACAGCCCGCGCCGCTGGCCGGAGATGCGCACGCTTGTGGCAATGGCGCTTGCCAGCCGCACGGCCAGAAAGCGGAACGTCTTGTTTTTGTAGAACAGCTTGCCGGAAAAATCCGGCGTTTCCCACACGGCATGAATGGCCTTGCCGTCGTCCGAATAGCTGGTAAGGGCGTTTTTGTCGTCAAAAAAGCGGCGCAGGCCGCCGTCCTCCCCGCCCATCCACAGCCTGCCGTCCTTCACCAGCAGCACGCGCGCGGGCATGTTGGTGCGGTAAAAGCCCGCGTACTGCCGGGTGGAGTACGGCTCGTTTTTGGTAGAGGAATACTGCAGCCCGTCCAGAATATACGCCGCGCCGTTCAGGCACAGCCAGTACATGTCCTTGAACACCACGGCCACGGCGTCCTCCATGCCCGGCTCCTCCAGCAGCTTGCCGTTCAAATAAAAGCTGCGCTGCTGGGCGTATTTTTCGCCCGTCACGTCCTGCGCGGTAATGGCGAACACGCCGAGCTTTGTGAGGAATAAGGGCTCGTTCACAAGATACGCAAAGCTGCGCGGCGCAATAGCGCCTTCCCCCTGCAAAGTGTTCACGATGGGAAAGGCCGGCCGGTTGTCCACAAGGTTGCCCTCGCGGATGATGACGTTGCGCCCGTCCTCCATGTTGTCCTTGTGGGTGGCAAGGCGCTCGTTCACAATGGAATAGCCCACAATGGCG
>JAGZUF010000032.1:1247-27611 GCA_018380115.1 Oscillospiraceae bacterium
CGCGGCATACCCCTCCACCGTGCGGCTGGCCGTAATGCGCACATTGTCCTCGCCCGCCACCGGGCTTTTACCCGGCGCCTCGGTGAAGGTGACGATGCCGGCCTCCCGGTCCACCGTGTAATCGGTGTTCTCCTGCTTTTCCTGCCATACCCCCTCCGCGTCCAGAATTTCCGCCTTTACCGGGGCGTCGTCCAGCCCTGCAAACGAAAGATGGTACTGAGTGTCCTTTTCCGTGCCCAAAAACTGCTCTGTAAATTTGGGCTGGATAAGGTTCAGCTCCTCATACTGCGTGCCGCCGCCCGCAGGCGCCTTGGCAATGGTGAACAGCGGTATTTTTGCATCGTCCCCCACTGGGGCCGCCGCCGCGCCGTCAAACACCGTAAGGCCCGCGCCGTCAATGATATACAGCTTGTCTCCAAACTGCCAGGCGCTGCTGCGCGCGTCCGCCATGCCGCTGTAAAGCTCGCTGCCTGCGGGCGCGCCGTCCGCCTGCGCCCCGCCCGAAAAATACAGCTTTTCGCCCGCGTGCACAAGAAACCCGGCGTCCTCCCTTCGGGCGAACACGCCGTTGATGCGCGCGGGGTACTGCGCCACCGTTTCATAGCCCATGCACTTGCGCACCTTGCCCGGCACGTCGCGTATCATGTTCTGCCCGTTCGGGCTGCGGCTTTTCTCCACATTGGCCGGGCTGTTGGTGTAGTCCACGCCCAGAAAGCGGTCTACATTCAGAATGCTGCGCCCCGGCCCCGCGGGGATGGAAAACTGCGCCATTTCAGCACCACCCGTCCTTTGCAGTCCACTCGCCCGCCGTCACGCCGCCCGCCATGGGCGCCAGCTCGCCGCGCGCCACTTCAAATTCATTGCGGTAGATGGTGGCGATGGAATTGTCATCGTCCTTGTAAAGCTGGCTTGCCATGTAAAGCGGCAGCAGCACGGCTACATCCGGCGCAAGCGGCAGCTCGTAGGTATCCAGCGTTTTTTCTCCAAGCGCGGGCGGCCATGCGTTGTAGAACACCTCGTACCGCCCGGCCTGCCGCCCTGGGAAAATAATGTCGCGCCCCGCCGCGGTGGAAAAGGCGCTTGTGCGCCGCGGCATGCCGTTTTCAAGGCGGTATACCTCCGGCGTGCCGAAGGCCCAGAAGTCCTCCGCCTCGTCCTTCATGGCAAAGCGCGCCGGGCCCTGCGGCTTTTCCAGCAAAACGCTTTTGCGCAGATACCGGTTCGACGTGCACAACAGCGCCAGCGCCTCGTTTGCAGCCTGCGGCATGCCTGCAAGGTAATCCTTCGTGGTCTCGTCCTCCACAAGGGTGCCGCCGTCTGCCGAGAACATTTTCTGAAGCGCGGCAAGCTTCACGTCCTTCCATGTCAAAGCTTCATTCCTCCTTTTTCTGTGCCGGAAAGCGCGCGGCCGGCGCCGCCCCCTCCGGCTGTGTGTGCCCGCCCGCATGCGCGCAGCAGGCCCGCCGCCCGCGACGCCCGGGCGGCGGGCCTGTGCGCCCTGCCGGCAGTTATGGAAAGCGACGGCCCCGCACCGGGCTTTTCACCCCGCGGCAGGGCCGCCGTGTTCCGCATGATGTACAAGCCTGCGCCGCGCCCAGCGCCAAAGGCCCGCTTCGAAAACCGTCTGCCGCATCTGCCGCGGGCGCGGCGGGAACTTCGCCCCAGCCGCCGCGGTGCGCGGGCACATAGCCCGGCGCCTTTTCCCAAAGGCTGTGCAGCTCCACCTGCTGGTTTGCGCTGGGCGCCATGCTCTGCCGCAGGGCCTCGAACCCCTGCTGCTGCGCGGCGTTCAGCACCGGGCGCCCGCGCGTTGCCTGCCTGCACAGGGAGCCAGCCGCCGGAACGGCGGCCTCTGTTTACGGGCAGACAGACGCCCGAAATGGCAGCCCAAAGGGCAGCGGCATGGCCGCTGCCCTTTGGGCCTTACTTCGTTCGTCATTCCGAAAAGGGAAAGGAAAAGCAGGCAGCGCCATTGGCGCTGCCTGCCATGTTTTATCTTTTTATTGCGCGTTTCTTTCTTTTTGTGCTTTTACCTATTTACACCTTTCATTCATACAGCATGGAAAGGAATTCTGTGAAGCTGCCCGCAACCCTTCGCGTGTACGGCGCCAGATATTCCGATTGCTCATGGTACCAGATGCACACTTCCGGGTTTTCTTTGTCTTTGCGAAAATCCAGGCAAACAAAATCTCCGGCAAACAACACAGCGACTGGGATGATAAACGTTCCCGTCTCGTCCTCATCATCTCCCAACCGATCATCCAATTGGGCCTCTACCACTCTTACCTCATAGCATCCCTCAGCCAATTCATCTCTCAACTCATAGGGCAGCATACACAAAAAACGCTCCACCGCATATGCGTGCCCGTTGTAGTCAAACTGGCACTCTATTGGAACCGCACCATTGTTCTGCTTTAGAAAACTGCGATAATCCTGCGGAAATCTTACTTCAAAATAATCCTGTATCTTATCCATCAACTCATCCGTTGGGCTTGGCAAAACGCTTCCTTTTTTTACCCTTATCATTTTGAACTCACCTTTCCTTATCTTTTTCCAGCTGCCCACATTCCCGATGAACGCCCACCGAAATGTGATGTAATATTATGAATGCCAAAAGGGACCAGCTCCATGCGGCCGGTCTGTTCTGAATGATGCCATATATACCCTTCAGGCCGTTTGCCACCGGGAAGCCAGGAATCCAGCAGTGCAAACTGGCGTCTGTCTGACCATCGCCAGTATTTCTGCGGCAATGAAAGGATAACCGGGCTGCCATCCATTTCATAGATAAGCCTCGACTGCTCAAAATCCGCATAATTCGTTCCCGGTTTTTTCAGCACTTCTGGTATTTTGCCCAATTCAACCGCTCGCTGATTAACTTTTCTTTTCTGGGGTCGGGTAAGATGTGCATTGGAAATTTCATCCCAACCCCATGTACGGTTTGAATTCACTTTTTCCGCATACAGTATGGCATAATCATCCACCACATCGTTGAATGTTTTTTCCCCATTCTCAAATGCGGCGATATTCGCCCGATTTACAGTTTCGGATGGTTCTTCCCACCCTTTGCCATCCTGCAAATAGTCAAAGGGCGTGCGCTGGCTCGTGGGGGGTGCCTCGGCCTCTGCTTTCATTGTACCATCAAACCCGCCGCCGTCAAGGGCAGAGGATGTTGGCACCTCCGTGTCCAGAAACTCCCCGGCGGCCCAGTACTCCGAGGCCCTGTGCGGGTCGGTGTTCCACAAGCCGTCCACAAGCGCCTTTTCCCGCGCCGTCATGGCTTCGCCCTGTGTCCATTTCAAAAACGCCCGCCGCTGCGCGGCCTCGCCTGCATCCTGCGCCGCGCCCAGCGCCAAAGGCCCGCTTCGAAAGCCGTCTGCCGCATCTGCCGCGGGCGCGGCGGAAAATTCACCCCAGCCGCCGCGGTGCGCGGGCACATAGCCCGGCGCCTTTTCCCAAAGGCTGTGCAGCTCCGCCTGCTGGTTTGCGCTGGGCGCCATGCCCTGCCGCAGGGCCTCGAACCCCTGCTGCTGCGCGGCGTTCAGCACCGGGCGCCCGTTCCAAAGGTCGTCCAGCGCGCCAAGCGCCGCGGGCGCAAGCTCGCCCAGCGCGCCGCTGGCCGCGTTCAGGCCCGCATCTGCCGCAAGCTGAAGGAAGATGCCGCTTTGCGTCAGGGGTGTTTCGCCCGGGCGCAGGCCCTCGCGCTGCTGGCGGGCATATTCCAGTTCCAGGCCCACGCCCTTGGGGATGGTGCTAAGGCCAAGGTCCAGCATGGAATCCCCCAGCATGCCCGCAAGGGCCTGCTGGGTGCCAAGCCTGCCCAGCACGGGCACGGTTTGCAGCTTCTGCGCGGCCTGCGTGCCCGCAAGGGCGCCCGCCGCATCGTCCAAAAAGCCGCCCACGCCCGGCAGGGCCTTCATGGCGGCGCTGCCGGCGGCATACTGCCCCATGCCGCTGGCAAGGTAGCCCGCGTGATACGCCAGCGGGTTCTGCGTGGCCGCGCTCTGGCTGCGCTGGGCAAGGCCCAGCGGGTTTTCGCCCTCGAAGCCCGCGCGCCGCCAGTTTTCGGCCTCCAGCGCGCCGCGTATCTGCGGCACAACCGGCAGCGCATTGCCCGCGCCCGAAAACGCGCTGCGCACCCCGCTTACCTTGGTGGCCAGGGTGTCCATAATCTCGGCCTGAAGCAAAAGCATCTCTACGGTTTCTGTGCTTTGCCCCAATGCGTGCAGGCGCTGGGCTGTTTCATAGTATTCGTCGAATTTTGGCCCAATGGTGCCATTCCACTGTTCCACCAGTTCGGCTGTCACGGCCTTTTGCGCATCCGTCATTTCATAATCGGACGATGCCCACTCCATCAGCGTGCCCCAGTTTACAGAAGCCTGTGCCTGCTGGTATGCCTGCGCCTGCTGGGCGTCAAGCTGGCTTTCCAGCCGCGCCTCTTCGTCCAGCGCGGCCTGAAACGGCGCCGAATAGCCGCCGCCGGGCGCGTATTCCGCCCCGGCGGCCCGAAGGTCCGCTATTTTCAGGCGCACGTCTGTCAGCGCCTGCTCGGTTTGCTGAATGGCCGCCTCCGCCTCATGGCCGCTGCTCTGCCCGGCCTGGGCGGCCTGCGCCTCCTGCCCGGCCTGGGCCTGCTGGGCAAGCTCTTTCTGCCGGGCCTGCTGTTCGCTTCGCGCCACTGTCTCCTGCCCGGAAAGCCGCATGTAGTTCTGGTAGGCCGCGCCGCGCTGCGCCTCCAGTTCATACAGGGTTTCCTGCGGGGCGCCGTTCCGTTTTGCCTCGTCAAGCTGCTGGCCATAGCTGCGCCACTGCTCGGCCCAATATTCCTTTCGCTGCGGGTCCTGCCGTGCGGCGGCTTCTTCCTGTGCCTGCCGGGCCTGCTCCTGCGCCCGGCGCTTCTCCTCAAGGGCCGCTTTGGCGTCTGCCTCCTCCGCCTCAAGCTGCGCTGCGTAGGCGTCCGCCTCCCGGGCGCGCTGCTGCGCCATATCCGCTTCGCCGCGCAGCATGCCCGCGCGCTTCTGCGCGTTGGTGCGCGTGTCGCCCGGCCCGGTGCCCCCGCGCGAGCCATACCGGCTGCTGCCGCGGTACTGGCTGTCCCTGCGCGCTTTTGCGGCGTCAGCCGCCTCCCGCGCTATTTGCGCGGGTGTTTTTTCCTGCGCCAGCGCCGCCATGTTCTCATCCATCGTGGACTCAAACGGCATTTGAAGAAACTCTTCCAGCCACGCGGGCGCCTGCCCGGCCCCGTCTTGCCCGGCGGCCTGCCGCGCTGCGTTCTGCTGTGCGCTTACGCCTGTGGCGGGCGTCCGCTTCTGCGTACTCTCCGGCGCGCGCCGCCGCCCCGCCCTGCTTCGGTTTGCCCCGCTTCGGCTGCCTTCGCGCCGGGCCGCGTCCCGCGCCGCTTTTGCTCCATTTCGCGCTTTTCCCTTTCGCTGTACAGGTGCTGCGAAAGCCACCGCCCGGCCCGCTGCCCCTTTTCCCAGCTGTCGCGCTCTATCTCCGCTGCGAAGTCCTCTGCAAAACCGTCATGCAGGCTTTCGCTCTCGCGCAGTTTTTTTCTTGCCATGCTTCCCTTCCTTTCCGTTTTTTGCACAAAAAAGCGGCGGGCCTGAAACCGTCTGGTTTCAGGCCCGTCGCCTGGTTTTCCTCTTTTCTTTTTTTGCTTCTGGCTCACAAGGCGCAAATGCAGGGCGGCCCTGCCCGCGGGCCGCCCCTTTGCACGTTTTTACAGTATCGTTTCACCCGCCGGGCAAACGCCGCCCGTGCGCGTGCTTACGCCGCGCCGGAAACGGGCGGCGCTTTTTCCTTGGCGCCATGCCGTATTGCGGCATCTTCACAGCCTTTTGCCACCGCGAAAGTATAGGCGCCTTTTTCGCCGCCCGCCTGCACACGGAACATGATATCCGCTTTGAAGCCGTCCAGCTCTTCCGGAAATATCCAGCGGGTGCTGTCGCATACCAGCTCACTCACAAGCTGCCCGTCCTTGAAAAACAGCAGGCGCTGCCAGTGTGCATCGTTCAGCGGCCTCAGTGCAAACTCATAACCGGTAAGCGCGCGCACAGCCTCTCCTGTGCCGAAGGGTGCGCGGTCGATATATGCTTCGTCCCACTCAAACGTCAGCACGCGGCCCGGCCTCACCTTGTTATGCGTTTGCACATATTTTTCCATGCGCTCCAGTTGTGCCCCCGGCCTGTCGCTGGCATTCTGTGCCTGAAACAAATGGAACAGCCTGACAGATTCTATCAGCGCCAGGCTTGCCATTGCCAAAAAAAGGGCCAGCAATGCCAAAAGAAACCTTTTTGTTCTCATTTACGCCCACCTCCTGCACACAAGGCCTCGCCCCGCACTCACGCCGCGCTGGAGGCGGGCGGCGTTTGCGCGGACGGCGCGCCGCTTTCGCCCTGCTGCGCCGCCATCCGCTGCTCATCCCACATTGCCGTGCCCTCATAACCCCCGGCCACAGTGAAGAAATACCGCGGCGGCTCTGCCTCGATGCTGAACACCGTTTGCGGCGTAAAGCCCTGCAATTCCACAGGGAAGCTCCACTCAAACCAGGAATACACAAGCTCCTTCACAAGCTGCCCGTCCTTGAAAAACAGCAGGCGGTTCCAGTACTCGTCGTTCAGCTCCTTCACCTCGAACTCATACCCCGTAAGCTGCCGCACGCTCTCCCCCGTGCCGTACGGCCTGCGGTCGATATACGCTTCATCCCACTCGAACGTCAGCACTTCCCCCAGTGCCGCCTCGCTGTGCGTCTGGATATATTCCTCCAGCCTTGCCTGCTGGTCGGCCATGCCTTCGGTGTAGGCAGGCCCCTCGCGCGAAAGCATAATATGGGCGGCACGCAAAAACACGGCCAGCAATGCGCACGCCGCAATCAAAATAATCAGCACCACCGCCGCAAGGGCCTTTGCCACTTTCATGCCGCTCACCTCGTTGTATTCACAGAGGCATTCCATATCCCCGCCCGGAAAAATGGTCCTCGCCGGCGCCTGTTCTGCCTTTTATGGATACAGCCGGTACGCTCTGTCCGTCACGCCGTCGTTTGTCATCATGTCAAACGTGCGCCCGCCTATGGCCACAAGCCAGCACCCTTCTTCCATGGACGGCAGCGCGGCGCGCACATTTTCATACCACCGCGCCTGCCAGAAGGCTTCCTGCGCTTCGGCCCCGTCCAGCACCCGCACCGTGCATGCGTCCCCGTCCATGGCCTCGCACAGCTGTTTTTCCCATGCCTCAAAGCGAACCTCCATCTCCTCACGAGATAAATTGCTCTCTGCGACAAGATATACTTCACAGGAAACATAGGTGCCCTTTTCCAAGCTGCCGCGGTAGGCCGCTGCGCCGCGCAGTGTCACGCCCTCCGGCATGGGCTGCGCCATCACGGCCCTGCCGAGTTCTTTTGTGTAAAGGACGCCAAGCAGTTCATCATGCGCAACAAGCCCCGCCAGATACATCATGTACAGCGCAAAGGGGGCTATTACCAGCGCCAATACCACCAGAATCGATTTGCGGTGCTTCTTCAAACAAAATCACCCCTCTAAGAAATATTTAAGGTAAGGCATATATTCCGCTGTATAGTCAGCATATCGATATCCGCCCGTATACCGGCCAGGTTCATCTTCATCTACACTCCATCCGGCATTATAAGCACGAAGCACCTGCTTCCAATCGTCTTGTGTAAAATCCTGCATAGTTTCGGCCTCAGATAATTCGCCGTTATTTCGAGCGCGCTGCGCTTCCATTGCCAATACCGCAGCAATCGTGTCTATGTTAAATTCATCATCATGAGCCAACTGCCTTAAGAGCTCCGTATTATCTTTCGGAAGCGATTCATCTATCGCTTTATCATAGTTTTCCCATGCATCTCTTGCAGTCTCCGCACGAATGGCGCCCAAACCAGTTGAACCTGAGTGCTTTTTCCAGTTACTGCGCAAAATTGCCGCCCAATCCGGCAGACTTTGCGTATATTGCTCCTTCAAAATAATAGAAGCAATCACCTCCGGCGGCATTCCATATTCCATTGCTGTCTGTTTAATAATATCGCTGTTTTTCTGAATCGCATCCAAAGCATGATTCATGCGCATATCCGCCAAGCTTCCGACTAAAAATGACGGAAATGGTACAGCGGTTTTACTATTTGTTTCAAAGCCATTTGCCGTATTCGGGTATTGTTCATCCAAAATCCGATTAATTTCGTCTCTTAATTCTTCCTCTGTATATCCGCCCGAATCACCAGTATGCTGTTGAGCAGCCAAAAGCTGTATTTCACTATTTGTTCCTGTGGGAACCGGCAAAGCCTCCGCCCTTTGCGCAGGCGGCATGGGCGAGGGCCGCAGCGCAGGGCTTCCGGGCTGCACGGCGGCAAGGCGCCTGCTTATTTCTTCCATCATACCGCCCGGCTCTGTGCCCGTCAAGTATGGGCCGGGCATGCGCAGCTCCATCGTATGCAGCCCGGGCGCCCTTTCCAATTCGCCCGCATGCGGCGCGCCGCTTTGGGCGCCTGTGCGCGGGTGCGCGCCGCCCGCAGCTTCGCCCCGGGCGCTTATCTTCGTGCGCGCCGGGCCGCTTTCCCTTTCATCCCATGCGCCCGCCCGTGTGCGCGCCGGGCCGCTTCGGCCCCAGCCGTCCGTGCGCGCCGCCTGCGCTTTGGCCCCCGGCTGCCGCGCCGGGCCGCCTGCCCGGCCCGCCGCGCGCCCGCGCGCCGCCCGCCTTCCGGCCTGCTTTTCTTCGTCTGCGCGCACAGCCTGCGCCAGCCTTTGCGCCACCTGCTCGCTTTTTTCTTTTGTGTCGCGCTCTATCTCACGCGCAAAGGCCTCCCGCCTGCGCCAAAATTCGCTCTTTCCCCTTTTTTCCATCGCGCTTTTCCTCCGCTTCCTTTCGTACGCTTTTCTCTGTGCGCGGGCCGGGGCCCATGCACAGAGAAAAACGGCCGCCGGGGTGCGCCCCCGGCGGCCCTGCCGCGCATGCCGCGCGCTGTGTCAGCCCGTGACGGCCTTGGTGGGCACAGGCTCGCTTTCGCTGTTCACCACTTTCACGTTGCGGCTCTTCACCGGGGCGGTGATGGCCGTGCCCGTCACGCCCTCGCCGCAGATGGAAATGCAGCGCCAGTTGTTGAAGCCCGCCATAAAGCGCGCGCGGCCCTTGAACACGTTGGCGTCGGTGTTCGGGTCGATGTCGCTTTTCACCGTCAGGGGCAGGCGGTCCAGAAACGGCAGGCACATGTAGTCGTCCTTGAACTTCGAATCCATCATGATGAAATAGGGCTTGCCGCCGATGGTCTTGGGCAGGTAGTTCCACACCAGCACGTTCCACAGCCCGGCCTGAAAGTTGATGGCGTTGTTGCTGGTTTCAGGGTCCAGCTCGCTGCCCACGGCCGCCAGCACGGCGCGCTTCAGCTCGCCCACGTTGGGGATGAGGATGGTGTCCGGCGTCACGTTCAGCAGATGGCCGTCGTCGTCTGTAAAGCCCTGCATGCAGTCCTGCACCTTATCCAGCGCATAGGTGGAAAAAGCCGCCTTGAAGGCGTTGCACTGGACGCCCGTGCCGCCCGTGATGGACGGGTGCGAAGCGGAAAACAGCGCCGCGCCGTCCGCCGAGGCGGTGGAATATTCGCGCCCGCCGATGACGGTTTTTTCGCCTGTGCCGCCCGCCAGCAGCCCGGCGGCGAACTCTTCGCGCGTGCGGTTGAAGCTGGTGGCAAAAATGTTGGCGCGGCTTTTTATTTTGCCGTATTTCGCATCCTCCACCATCTCCTGCGTCACTTCGAACGAGCTTTTCCATGTGGTGGGCTCCACCACCTTGGCGTAGCCCTCCTGCATGCTTGTTTTGGGGTAGGCGCCGTTCTCGCCCACGTCCTCAAAGTTGCCAAGGCTCGTCTCCTGCGTATATTTTTCGGCATAGTTTCGGGTGCTGTCCATGAAGAACACGTTTTTGATCTGGCTCTGCTGCTCGAAGGCCTCCACGTTTTTCTCAATGACAGCGCGGATGGGCTCCTGGCTTTTGCCGTAGATGCTGTCGTTCAGGCCGGAGCCTTTTGAAAAGATGATGCCTGCCATGTTATCTCTCCTCTCTTTCTTCTCATTCGAAATGGCCGCGCACGCGGCCGCCCGCCCCGGCGCCGTCCGTCCAGTCCACGGTGAACACGCCGCCCTCGGTGGTGGCGGTGACGCTTGCGGCGTCCTCGCCCAGCGTCACCTTGCTGCCCACCAGCGTGTTTGCCACTGCGGCGCTGCTGTGCGTTTCAAACACCGTGGTGGGCAGCACGCGCATGGCCGGGTACAGCCCGGCCGCCGTCTTTTCGCCCATCACCATGTGCGTGGGGGCCGCGGTGGCCGCCGTTTTCGCTAGCTTGCCGCCGCTGCCAAGGGTAGCCGCGCTGCCCACCGTCAGCTGTGCGTCGCTGGGCAGGTATTCAAAGGGCTCCACTGCGCCCAAAGCGCGCTTTGCAATTTTGAACATTGTGTTTTTCTCCTCTCTCTTCTTTTGTATTCTGCCGCGCGGCGGCATGCGCCGCGCGGGGCGGCCCCTCACCGCCTGTACTTTTTCGCATACTGCTCGGCCTCTTTGCGCGAAATGCCGAAGTTCGCCCACTCGGCGTATTCCTCTTCGGTAAGGCCGCCGGGCGCGGGGCCCGCGCCGCCCGCCGGGGCAAGGTGCCCCTTGCCCCGCGCCGCGTTGATGGCCGCCTGCCTTGCAGCCGCAGCCTTGCCGCGGGCCAGGCGCTCAAAATTCACGGCCTTGTAGGCCACGTCCAGCGGCACGCCGCTGCGCACCAGCGCGTCGAACTGGGGGAAGGTGTCCATTCCCGCAATGTCGGCCAGCGTTTTTACCGCCGGGTCCAGCTCGCTGATGCGGCGTATCTGGCTGTTCAGCACACGCTCGCCCTCGCTGCGCTGGGCCTGCTGCACAAGCTGCATAGCCCTTTGCACCACCGGCGCCTGTTCCGCTGCCTGCGCGCCCGGCACGGCCATTGCGCCGGGCGTGCCGGCTGCAGGGGCGGGCGCAGGCGCGCCCATGGCCTCCGGCGCGGACATGCCCGCCCCTGCGGCGCGCGCCGCGGCCTCCTGCCGGTGTGCGGCCGCCTGCGCGTCCAGCGCGGCAAACAGGTCTTTCACGCTGCGCACCGGCTGGCCGTCCGGCATGCGCAGGCCGCCCGAATGGGCGGCTGCCTCGGCGTCCTGCTGTGCGGCAAGGCGGCCATAGCGCGCGGCGGCCTCGCGCTCGGCGCGCAGGCGCGCCGTTTTCCACACCTCGTTCGGCACGGGCGGCTTGCCTCCCGGTATTCCTTCGCCCTGTGCCCCATGTGCGGGTGTATCTGCGCCGCCGTGCGGGCGGCCGTCCTGCGCGCGGTTCGCGGCCTCGGTTATCTGCTTCAGCTCCCCGCCGCCCAGGGGCGGCGTATCCTCCCATGCAGGGGCGGCTGCCCCCTGCGCGCCCTGTGCAGCGCCCGCTTCGCACGCAGCCCCCTGCGTGCTTTCCTGTGCGGGCTGCCCTGCGGGCATTGCGCCGTTTTCCATTTCTTCCATTGTGTTTCCTTTCCGCCCCTTCGGGCTGTGTGCCGGTTTTCGCCCCGGCGGGCTTCGGCCCGGGCCATGCGCCCGCGGCCGCGGGCATTTTGCCCGTGTGGTATATCCGCCTGCCGCGGGCAGGCATTGCCCCGGCATTTTCCCTGCAGGCCAGCGTCTGCCGCTCCCGGGCAGGCCCTATGCCGCTTTGCCGCCTCACCAAAGGCGGCCCGCCTGTGCGGGGCCCGCGCGGCCTCTGCTTGCGCCGCCACGGCCTGCGGCCCTTCCGGCCCTGCGCGGCTTTACCCCCGCCCGCTGAAACAGGCGAGGGCTTCACGCCTTGCAGGCCCGCGCATCCTGCCCCGCGCCCGGCGGCTGCCCCAGCGCCCTGTGCCGGTGCACTCAGCCCTGGGGGCTGGCATTGCCCCGGCATTTTCCCTGCAGGCCAGCGCCTGCCGCACCCGGGCAGGCCCTATGCCGCTTTGCCGCCTCACCAAAGGCGGCCTGCCTGTGCGGGGCCCGCGCGGCCTCTGCTGCGCCGCCACGGCCTGCGGCCCTTCCGGCCCCGCGCGGCTTTACCCCCGCCCGCTGAAACAGGCGGGGGCTTCACGCCTTGCAGGCCCGCGCATCCTGCCCCGCGCCCGGCCCATGCCCGGCGCGGGGCCTGCCGCGTCACTTGCCGGTTTTCACCACCGGCTTTTTGGTGCTGGCGGTGGGCTTCGGGGCCTTCACCGTCATGCTTCCCGTATTGGGGATATCCAGCTTTGCCATTCTGTCTCCTCCTTTCCTCTGTTTCGGGCAGGGGCGCACAGGCGTGCCGCGCGCGCTGTTTTCCGGCGCGGCGCCTTTCCGCCGCCCCCGCCCCGGCTTTCTTCAGGCAGGGCGCGCCTTTTGCGGAAACGCGTCGTCTTTCCCGCATACAGCGTGCCCCGCCGGGGCCATGCGCTTTTACCGGGCCGCCGGGCCGCGCCCCCATACTTCGCGCCAGCGTCAGGGGACGCGGCCCGGCTCAGCCCCCGCCCGCGGCGCCTGCCGGGACCTCCAGCGGCACCTCGTGCTCTTTTTCGCACACCTGCCTGCCGAAGTTTTCGCACGCGCGGCTGCGGCAGAAAAACGCCTGTGCCAGCACAAGCCTTGTAGGCGTGGCGGGGCTTGTGTCCCCGCGCACGCGGTACGCCGCCTTCACGCGCATCTCCACCCCGCATTTCGGGCATTTCATGGGCATCCCTCCTGTTCAGTAAATTTACGGCATAAGGCGCGGCGGCAGGCCGCGCGCCTTTTCCCGCATTGCGGCCAGGGCTGCCGGAATAAAAGCGCCCTGGCCCGGTGTATCGCGCCGCCTCAGGGGCCGGTGCCCCCGTGCGAAAGCCCGTCATCCGACCTTTTCTCCGCGGCGCCGGGTTTCCTCCACGGCTCCTGCATGGAAGGCAAATCCAGCATCGGCTTTCACTGACAACGCTCCCGCATGGAAGGCGTCTCCGGCGGCCGCTGCCGCACGCCCCTCACCATGAATATCCACCACGCCGTTGCCGGCGGCTTTCACCTGTGCCGCTTTTTTACAGATGTGCAGGCTTTGATTACTTCCGCCTTCGGCGCATAACCCCGCTTTGGCAGGGCGCATGGCCGGGCCGTTTTTCGGCCCGGCCCTTCTGCACCCCGTCAGCCCTTGGGCGCGGCGCCCATGGCCGCCAGGGCCTGCGCCAGCCGCGCGGCGTCCTGCCCGGCGCCGGGCGCGCCCTCCGGCGCCTGTGCCGCCATACCGCCCGGCGCCTGTGCCGCTGCCTGCACCGCACCGGCGGCCCCCACGGTGCCCATATCCGGCAGGCCCAGCGCCGCGCCTGCCATTCCCGGCATACCCGGCATGCCGCCTGTACCCATGCCCGGCATGCCGCCCGCGCCCATACCCGGCGCGCCACCCGCCATTCCGGCGGCCTGCGCCTGCTCGGCCTGCGCGCGCTGGCGCAAAAGCTCGCTCACCTCGCCCGCGTGGGGGTAATCCAGCTTTGCCATCAGCGTCCAGTACAGCAGCATGGTCTGCGTCTGGCCAACAGGGCCGAAGGCCCCGCTTTGCAGCTTCATGTCCATCTGCTCCCACAGCACGCTGCGGTTGGAAGAAAGCGTGGCGCTGGGGTCTACGCTGAAAATAAACTCGTCGTTCCAGTAAAACTGCCCCGCCGCGTCGCGTCGCAGAAAATCCCACCGGTCGAAATGGGCGAAGGCCTCGCTGCCGTCCTGCGTTTTCACCGAATAGGGGATGGGCTCGTCCGCATACGCCAGAAGGAAGCGGAACATCAGCTCATACAGGCGCGCAAAGGCGCTGTTTTTCTGCTCGCGCTTTGAAAAAAGGCGCCCCGCGCTTTGGTTTGCCGAAAACTGCTTGGCGCTGCCGGACGTGGCCGACGAATCGTACTTGCCCTGAAACGCATCCGTGATGCCCAGCGTGCTTTTGGCATAGTCGTAGCTGTCCACCAGCACCACGCGGTCCTTGGTAATGTCCGGCTGCACGTTCAAAACGCTCACCAGCTCGCGCTGGGCGGGGTTTTTGATGCGCAGTATTTTGAACTCCTTGTCCGTGGTCTCAATGTCCAGCCCTTCGGGCAGCGTCACAAAGCTGCCGCCCTTCAGCACCTTTTCTTCTATTTTCGAGCCGCATTTCTTAATAACCTCCTGCTGGTCGCGTATCACATCCACGTCGCTGCCGCCCAGAAACGAGGCGTATTTGCTCACGTTGCGCCGCAGCACCAGCGGGTAGCGGCCCGGCTTGTAGCGCGGCACCTTCACCGGCGCAGCCACGCTTTGCACAAGGGGGCTGCCTGTGGCCTCGTCCAGCATGGGCAGGCCGTCCGGCCCCAGCACGGCGCGCTGCTCCTCGCGGGCAAACGGCGCCACCTGCGCACCGTCCGGCAGCGTCAGGGCGCGCGGCACCTCCAGCTCGTCCTGCGCCTCGTCGCGCCATTTCCTCGCGCCGCACTGCCCGCACACCTCGCCCGTTTTGGGCGCGCCGCACACGGCGCACACCTTCAGGTGCAGGGCCTGGTAATCGTCATAGTCGGCCAGCACCTTGTCCTCCACCCAGCTGAACAGGCCTATGCCGCCCGCCTCGTTGCGGAAATAGGCGATGTTCTGCGTCACAAGCTCCTCCTGCGGGGCGGCGCCCTCGCCGCGTATCTCCGGCTGGGCCTCGCCGCCGTCCGCCACGTCCACGCCGTATTTGCGGCGGATGGCTTGCTTTGTCTGGCACGTCTGCACAAAGATATAGTCCATCTGCTCTATCTCATACACCCCCGGCTGCGGTATCACCTGCCTGGGGTGCCGGTCTGTCACGGCCACGTCGCCCAGCGCGCAGTGGCAGCCCGCCTCGTTGTCCCAGTCCACCTGCCACAGCGCGCCGCCCTGGGTGGGGGCCGTGCGCTCCTGAATGTCGTTTTTCTCCGTCAGGTGCAGCCGCTGCACCTCGTGGCGCAAAAGCGCCTCCACGCCGCGCGCCAGCGCCTCATCCTCGGGGTGGATGGCCTCCACCCTCGGCATAGGGATGGTGGGGTCCACCTGGCTTTCCAGCAGCTCATACACAATGTTGCGCACGTTCGTGGCCCTGCGCGGCGCCAGCGCGCCGCTGTGCGCGTGCACGTCCGCCGTGCCCTCATAGTAGGCCGTGCGCATGTCCATCCTTTTCAGCTCGTCCGCATAGGCGGCGCGCGCCTTGTGCAGCTTGTCCTGCCAAAAGGCCAGTTTTTTGTTCTTCTTGAACACTGTTTTCTCCTTTCTGCGGCGCGCCGCGCCGCGCGGGTGTTTTGCAGGGCCCGGCATATCCGGGCCTGTTTTTGCGGGGATGCCGGGGATCCTGAGCCGCAGGCTGGGGCCTGGGGGAAATCAGAACAAGCCGTATAAAAAATATGAATTCGCCAGTTGTTGACGCTGGAATTCATGTTTTTCAGGCGAGCGGCCTCCCGGGTTCTTTGCTGCTTTCTTGGCATAAGAAAGCAGGTCTCCTTTTCCTAAAAAAGAAACCTCAGCTTTTAGCACTTACAGAAAACAATACCTAAGGCTTCCGCCGCCCGCTTTCCCCTTCTCTTCTTCTGCCCTGCAATTCAAAAAATCGCCCATTCGGTGATTTTTCGGGCAAAAAAATTTTCCGCCTGTGCCGCAGCCCCCGCCGCCTCAAAACGGGCTGCCGTATTTCTCCACCAGATACGCCCTGCCCTGCTCGCCTGCGTGCTCGTAATCCTCCCATATATCCGCCTCCCAGTGCGCCCGCGGCGCGGCGCGCCCGGCAGGCGGCCCGGCGGCCCACCACACGCAGAAATAGCGCAGGCTGTCCACATCGTGCGTCAGCGCGTGCGGCTCCTTGGCATATACGTCGGGCCGCTGCTCGTCCTTTTGTATCTTCTGCAGGCAGCGCCACAAATTCGGCGCGGCCCTGCGCAGAAAGCGCAGCCGCGGCCCGCCCTCGTCCGGGCGCAGCCACTCCTTCATGGCCGCGCACCCGGCGGCAAAGTCGCTTGAGGCGCGCGTCAGCTCTACCCCGTTCTGGCTGAACAGCGCCGCGCGGCTTTTGCCCGTCACCTGCTCGCGGCTCCAAAGGTCCGGCGGGGCAAGAAAGGCCGCGATGTCCTCGCCCTGCGAAAGCGCCAGCAGCGCGGCCGCCGCCTCGCCAATGGTCTTGTTCGGCGCGTCGTATTCGCGGTAGATAAGCGCCCTGCCCTCGCCGTCCACGGCGAACCAGTGGGCCGAAAGCATGTCCAGCCCGTAGTCTATGGCCACATACCTTCTGGCGTCCCGCGCAATTTCCCGCCCTTCGCAGATATGCGTTTCGGCGCGCACCTCCGGGAACATGGCCCCACCCGGCACGCTCAGCGCCTCCTCCACGCTGGCGGGGTACTCCTGCATGGTCTTGTCCTCGCCCAGCGCGCCCAGCGTGCGGGCATACCACGCCTCGCCGCGCGCCGGGTCTGCATACCACGGCAGAAACAGCTTGTGAAAGCCGTTGTCCGGGTTTGTGAATATCTCTTCAAACAGCGTGCCCAGCCGTATGGTGGAAAGGCCTATCACCCGCCCGCCGCCCGGGCGGTTCACCACCGGGAAAATAGAGGCCCATATCTCCTCGGCATACTGCTGAAAGGCCCATTCGTCCAGAATGACAAGGTCTGCCGTGAAGCCGCGCGCCGCCCCCGGGCTGGAGAGGAACGCCTTCAGAACGCTTTCCGGCCCTTGTGCAAAGCGCACATGCACGCTGAGGCTGGTGTGGCGGAACACAGGCCCCCGCCAGCCGGGCGGCTCCTTTTTTTCCTCGCATATCAGCTCAGGCATGTGCCGCAGTATCACCACCATGCGCCGCACAAGCTCCTTCGCCTCCTCCTCCGCGCGGGAAAAGCACACCACCGTGCGCCCCGAAAACAGCGCCACCGTCCACGCCGCCACCGAAAGCGCCAGCCAGGTGATGCCAAGCTGGCGCGCCTTCAAAATAATGTTCAGCCTGTGCGCATGCAGCTGGCGAAGGGCCTGCTCCTGCATGGGCCACAGCCGGAAGGGCTGCACCAGCTCGTCGGCGTCCTTGTCCTCGATGTGCACAAAGTTTTTTGTAAAAAATACGGGGTCCTGCCTGCACAGTTCCACCGTTTTTTCCCGCAGCATTTGCGGCGTCATGCCCATGCCTCCTTTCCGTGCGGTTTGCCGCGCGGGCGGCCGTACCCGCCCCGGTCGCAATAAGCGGCCGCCCGCGCTTTCGTTTTCCTGAAAAAATTTTTCCGGCCTCTTTTTCAGCGCGCCGAAAGCAGGCGCCCACCCCGCGGGCGGCACGCCCCCTCGCCTTTATCACCGGCCGGAAGGGTGAAGGATTAAATTGCAAGCAGGCCCCGTTTGCGGGCCCCATTTTGCTCAAAACAGCAGAATAAAATTTTTTATGCCGTAAAATCACAAGTGTGGCGCAAGCAGGCGGAAACTGAAATGAAAGCCACATTACACGGCTGTATATAAGCCTCCTTGCCGTTTGAAGGGCAGGGTCTGATTGGGTTAGCTCGGGGCGCGGTAAAACTGTGTGAGCACGAAAAAGAATGGGAGCTGCAAGCCCGGAACAAAATTTCCCGCTTAAAGCAGATATTGGGCCATGTTATAAAAGACATTCAGCATGTGGGCAGCACTGCCATCCCCTCCATAAAGGCAAAGCCAATCATTGACATTGCAGCTGCAGTGGATAATTTTGACGATGTCCTGCGCTTTGAAAAAGAATTAAAAGCCGCCGGCCTTCACTGCCGCCCCAACGCCCAGGCCTCCGTCAAAGGCCAGTTGCCGTTCGCCTGCGGCAGTTGTTGCGAGGGCACTGGCAATTTGCGAACGCATTTCATCCATGTTGTCCGCACAAACAGCACGGGTTGGCTCAATTACATCAATTTTAGAGATTACCTCAACAGCACCCCCTCTGCCGCAAAAGAGTATGAAGCGCTGAAGCTGCCCCTTGCCCGGCGGCCCGCCGCCGCGAACACAAAAGAAAAGCACCTCGCGGGAAAACACGATTTTATCGCCCGCACCCTGAAAAAAGCACGGGCAGCAGTGCAAAAACGGGTTCCCAACCCGGCGCAGCTTTCCGCCGCCCGCTTCCCCCCTCCCCGCCGCTTTGCGGGCGCCGCTGTCTTGCAGCCTAAAAATCATCCATTCGGTGACTTTTCGGCCAAAAAAATTTCCGCTTCCTCCGCGCCGCCTTTCCGCGCTGCGGCCCCGCCCTGCGCCTTCTGCGCGCGCGGCGCGCCGCCCTTTGCCCCGCGCGGCCCCTGCGCGGGCCTGGCGCGCCGCTTTCCCGCCTGCGGCTCTGCCGGCCCCGGCGGCATGCCCGCCAGCGCCTCCAACACCCCGGCCGCGTCCAGCTTGCGCAAAAGCGCAAGGTCGTTTTCCGAAAGGGCCGCCTCTGGCACAGCCGCGGCCTTTTCCGTGGGCTTGTCGCCCGCCGAATCGCGCACAAAGGCCGCCGCGCTGGTGTCGCCCTTCATGGCCTTGGCTATCTGCGTCAGCACCACTGCCTCATACAAATCCAGCGGCGCGCCGCGCGCCTGCGCCAGCAGCAGCGCCCTTTCCTCCAGCGCGCTCTCCGGCGCGGGCATGCGCAGAAACGCGCTCAAAATGTCCCGCATTGTCTTTTTCTCTCCGCTTTTTCCTTGCCCGGCCATGCCGCGCCTCCCCTTTCCGCCTGCCGGGGCCTTCGCCCGGTTTTCCGAGTATAAGCATACCACACCGAAGCCGGACATTCCGGACATTCCGGACGCCCGCCCCTCATTCCTCCATGCCCCGCGCCGCCCAAACGCAAAAAGCTCCGGCTTTCCGGCCTGCGCCTTTCTGCGCGCCTAACCCGCGCTGCGTCAGAAAGCTGCTTTCTGTTTTATGCGCTCTGCACCGGCTTCCAAGACGCCACCGCAGGCACCGCCCCCCTTCCGCAGAGACCCACGCCGCCTCACATGCAAAAAACAGCCTTCCGTTTTACGCCGCCCGGCCTCCCCCCGGCGCACCATTCAAAAGCCCCGGTTCCCGCCGCGGCATGCACTGCGTCAGCGCCCTTTTCGCACCTGTACCCGTTCGCCCACAGCCCGGCGCACGCCGCCTTTTTCTTTCGCCCCGACCCGGCAGCCCCGTTTTCACCTCGCTTTGCATGCCCGCCCGGCCAGCCCTTGCAAGGGCACATACCCGCCCAGCCGCAGACACCGACCCGCCCTGCGCAAAGGCCCACGCCCGCCGCATAGCCCAAACGCAAAAAGCCCCGGCTTTCCAGCCGGGGCCCTGCCTGCGCGGCAAAGCGCCGCTTTCTGTTTTATACGCCCGTTTTGGGGTTTTGCTTGCGGCCTGCACCGCCTGCGGGCGCGGCGGGCTGCTCTGCCACCTTCGTCCATTTGGCATATACATAGACGTCGCTCTTTTGCGCAGCGCCAAAGTCAAATGGCGTTGTACAGGCCTCATCGGCATACCAGCCGCCGAAGGTGTAACCCGCACGCGTCGGGGCCTCCGGCTTTGCCACAGGTTTGCCCCAGCCGTTTTTTACCGTCTCGGCGCGCGGAGCCTGCACGCCGTCATGCCATGTCACCGTAATGTCCAGCACATCACCCGTAAGGCTGGACGCGCTGTCTACCGTCTTGCCACTGTCCTTGTCATAGCCGTGCGCACGGTCTACATCGGAAGCTATCTCATTTTCCGCAAAAGCCACATTTGCTGCCCCGGCCGTCTGGTCCCAAAGCAGATACGCACTTTTTTCAATGATATTTTCCATCACATCCACCTGCTGCACTACACCGTTTGCAAGGCTGTGCACGCGCAGCACGTTGCCGGCCACGTTCCGAATCGTGTTGCCCTCTATGTTTGCCGTTTTGCAGGTGGTTATCTGCACGGCCTCTTTATCTGCGCCCGTGATGCCGTCTATGGTGTTTTTCCGAATTTCCACCACCGCGCTGTGGCGCGCCTGCACGTTGATGCCTCTGTCATAGTTCGTGATGATGTTATTTTCCAGCACAATGGAAGAGCTTTCGCCCTGCTGCGCCTGGTCCGGCTGAATAAAAATAGCATATTTGCCCGGCTGCGCGCTGCCGTGGAAGGTACACCCGCGAATCGCAAGGTTCTGGGCCTTCGTGTGCCCGTCGTTGGTGTAAAAATAGAACTGGTTGTCAAATGTGCAGTCCTCCACCACAACGTTCACGCTGGATGCCCGCTTTGCGTTGCCCGGCGTATTATAGCTTGTGCCGTCTGCCGAAATACTGGTATTGCCCGCAGGGCTGCCGCTTTGAAAATCAACGCCCCGCACCGTGAACGTGCCGCTTTCCACAAATGTGCCTTCATAGCCGCCGGCCACCTTGGCGTAAACGCCCGTGCCGCCCGTCACAGCGCCCGCACCGCCCGCGCCGGTTAGCTTCACATCGTTCACTACAAAGGCCTGGCCGTTCCCTAGCTGGATGTCCCGCCCGCTGCCCGCGGGCACAGTGCCGTGCACAATAAACTCCACCGCCTGCACAGGGCGTTTATCTATGTCGCTGGGCTGGTCGCTGGGGCGGTAGTAAAAGGGGTTGGCATTTACATAGTTGTTCAAATCGCCGTCCTCTTTTGTGCCGTTATAGCTGCCGTCCTCACCCGGCGCATACAGCTTTTGAAAAGCAGCCTGCGCATCGGCCAGCGTGGCAAACTGTGCGCTCATTGCCTGTTTCGCCGCCGCTGTGCGCCCGGCCGCACCGTGGCCCTGTGCCTCATATTCAGGGCTGATGGTCATGGCTACCTCCACATAGTTTTCCCCGGTTGCCTGCGCCCGGGCCGGCAGCGCGCACACCAGCAGGGCCGCGGCCAAAAAGCCGCAGGCAAGTTGCTTCAGCTTTTTCATGCGTTTCCTCTCCTTTTTTTCGCCTGGCCCCCTTTTTCTGCTTGAGCAGAGCTTTTCTCCGGCCTGTGCCGGAGAAACAGAAAGGGGCCCCCTTTCGCCGCACCGCTGTGCGCGGCGCCTGATATGCCCATATTTTACCGCACCCGCGCCAAAAAAGCAACTTTTTTCATCAGGCCGGCGTGTTCTTTTTCCAAGCATGCGCCGCCGGGGCGTTCGCTTTTGCCTTGCCCGCATCATTTCCCATGCGTCCGCCTTTTCCGTGCCGCGCGCACTTTTCATCCGCCTGCGCTTCGCCCGGCCCCGCCGCAGCCTGCCTTTTCCCACGCGGCCAGCCAGCGTTCCACCCGCTTGCGCCATGCGTCGCCCGTGGCGCCCAGCTCATCCGCCACGGCCTCCCAGCGCATGCCCTCCAGGCACGAAAGCTGCACGGCGCAGCGCAGGGCCGCGTCCTCAATGGCCTCAATGGCGCACAGGGCGGCGGCATAGTCCCTTTCATAGCGGGCGTTGGCCTGCTCCAGTGCGCGCGCCATGCGGCGCACCTCGGCACGCTTTTTCGCCCGCGCCTCCGGGCCGTCTGCCGCGCACACGCCGCGCACCGTCACCGTGCCCAGCGCATACGGCGCGCTGAGGCCCGAGGCCTGCACCGTGTCTGTCACCACCAGCGGCTCTTTCAGCAGGCTTTCTTCCAGACGGTGCATGCGCCGCACGCGCGCGTCTATATCTGCCGGCACGGCCCACAGCCGCCGGAACTCCCGCTTTGTCATGGCATCTTCTCCTTTTTCAGCAAAATTTCTCTGTCTCTCCTGTTTGCCGCGCGCCGGGGCTCCGGCCTCTCATGCTTGGGGAAGGGGTGTTTTCCACTTCTGCGCGCTATGGAAGGCAAGCCGGAAGCGGCGGGAAGATGGGCGGCCCTTCAGGTGCGTTTCTTCGCCAAATTCATCCGCCTTCTGAAAGCCCGCAAAGCCGCGCAGGGCCGCGCCCTCACTTATTTTCCGCCCCGGCAGGCGGCCAAACCAGCCCTGCATGCCGTTCACACGCCGCGCAGCCCCTCGCATTCCAAGCCCACACGCGCATATTTCAAAGCCCGCATTTACGCCCGCCCTCCGCCGCGCTTTGAGGAAGGGCGCCGCTGCCGGCGTCAGCAGCCGACGGCCTCTGTGTTCTTTCAAATTCAGTGCACCCGCGGTCTCAGACGGCCTGCGGGGCAAACGCCGTGCCCTGCCCGGCAAGGGCTTCAAGCTCCTTTCTCTAGCAGACGGGCGTCTTTTTCGCGCAGGAGGCCGGAAGCATCGGGCCTTGCTTCCCGCCGCTTTTCCCCTGCACAAAAGGGGCGGGAAGCCTCCTTCGAAAGGCCGGGCCCGCCCCATGGCCGCCCCGGCCTACCCACGCGGCCCTTCCTCCTTCAGGCAGCGGGGCTGTGTGCACAGCCCTGTGGCGCGGCAGCCCCACATGCAGCCGCGGCACACAGGCCGCACGGGCGGCCTTGCGCCGCACACAAGCTCTATCAGCCTGCGGCGGCGGCGCTCGTTCTCCTGCAAAAGCGTGCGGCTTGCCGTCAGCCTGTGCGCTGCGGCCAGCGCAATGCCGTGGCTCGCCGCCACCGTATACAGGCTGTCGCCCGTACAGTATTCGTCCACAGCGTCCAGCTTTTCCTGCAAAGGCATGCCTCGCGTGCCGTGCACGGCCCGGTGCGCCGCCTGCCCGGCGCCGGGCAAGGCCTCTTCGCCGCATGCGGCCTGCGCCCGGCTTTCCCCCTGCGCCCCGCATGCGCCGCACTGTCCTGCGCGCACACCGTTCTCTTCTCTGCCCGGCCGGACGCCCTGCGCCGCCTGCGGGCCCCCGCCGCTCTGAAAGCCGTGCGCTTCCCTGCTCTGCTCCGGGCAGGCGTCTTTCCATACACCGCTTCTGTTCTTATCCTCACGGCCTGCCCGCGCCTCTGTATGCACACCGCTCCGCATGCCGCATGCCTCCTCATCCGCACAGCCCAAGGCGCCGCGCACATTCTCATTCCCGGCGGGGCGTCCTGCACAATCTGCCCGCGCCTCTCTATGCACGCCGCTCCGCATGCCGTCTGCCCCCTCATCCGCACGGCCCAAGGCGCCGCGCGCACTTTCATTCCCGGCAGGCCGTCCTGCACAATCCGCCCGCGCCTCTGCATGCATGTCTTTCTGCCCACAGCCCTGCTCCCGGCACACCGCGCACGGTGTGCCGGGCAGGCCCCCGCGCACATCCCTCTGTGTGCCCTGCGCCGCCTTTCCCTCCAGCGCGGCGGCAAGCGGCGCCGTGCGCGGCACATACAGGGTAACAAGCATTTCCATCATAAACGTCTCCTCCTTTTCTATATGGCCCGCCGCCCTTCCTCCGGGCGGCCCGGGCGGAAAATATGCGCGCCGCCCGCTTTTTCTGAAAAGCCAGCGGCCCGCGAAAAAATTTGGGCCGGGGGCCCGGCTGCACGCTGGCCAAAAGCGGCACGCGCAATGCGGCAAAGGGGCGCGCGCCTTCAAGGGCCCGCAGGCCAGAAGCGGTGAAACTGCGGCTGCCAGGCAAAGCGCAGCTCGCACGCAACGCCCTCGCGCCATTTCAGCACGCTCACCCGCACGTCCCGGCTGCCCTCGCCCGAAACGGCGCCCTCGCCCTGCGGCTCCAGCGCCAGCACGCCGTCGGCGTCCTGCTCGATGGTGGCGCTGCCGAACATATCCCGCAGGCACATGCGCCTGCCCTCGCTTTCGCGCGCGGCCTGCACCAGCTCCACCACCGCCACGCCGCGGCGCATGGCAAATTCTTTCAGCGCCCGCGTCAGCCCGGCCAGCTCCTCGCTGCGCTTAAGCCTCGCGCGCGTTTTCATCAGGCCGATGTGGTCTAAAAACACCACCTGCGGCCTGTGGCGGGCCACGGCCTGCTCCAGCTGCTCCATGCCCACGGCGGCGGCCTCATCCACGGTGAGGTGCAGCTCGTCAAAGCGCGCCGCCACCTGCTGCGCGGCCTCGCGCTCGCCGGGCGAAAGCGTGCCGTCGCGCAGCTTTTCAGCCTGGATGCCGCACACCCGCGAAAGCACGCGGCGCGCAAGCTGGCAGGCCGTCATCTCCATGCTGAAATAGTGCACGCGCCAGCGCGCCGCCAGCATCACGGCCATTTGCAGGGCAAAATCCGTCTTGCCCCTGCCAGGCCGCGCGGCTATCACATACACGCCCTTTTGCGCAAGGCCGCCTGTGGCGCGGTTGAAGGCGTGCCAGCCCGGCACCTGCATGGCCTGGCTGCCGCCCCCCTCCCCGGCCAGCGCGGCCGCGGCGCACTGGGCGAAGCTTGCCCCGGCGCCGCCCGTCTCGCACGCCAGCTCGTCCTGCCCGCGCACAAGGGCGCGCATGGCCTCGGTGATGCCGTCGGCGTCCTGCCCGCCTGCGGCAAGCTCCAGCGCGGCGGCCTTCAGCGTGCGCTCGCGCCAGGCCCTGCGCACGATGGCGGCATAGCTGCCCAGTTGATGCGCGCTGCCCGTGCACGCGGCGCACTGCATCACAAGCTCGTTGTACTGCGGCCCCAGCGCCCCGGCCACGGCCGCGCCGTCCCATTCGCGCCCTTCGGTGTGCATGCGCCGGATGCAGCGGAAAATATCTGCCAGCGGCTGCGCCTCGAACATCTCGGCCCGCAGCAGGCCAAGCGCGTCGCCCGCCTGCTGCGGATACAGCAGCAGAAGGCCGATGGCCGCCATCTCCGCCATGTTGTGCTGTGTGTTCATGCCTTCCCTCCGTCCTTCCTTGCGCATTTCTTCCCGTCCGGGCCATGGCCCCGCCCGCAGCCCGCCTTTCAGCTGCGCCGCCGGGCGCCTGTAAATGCCGCGCAGGTCCGTCTTCCGCCTACGGCCACGCATCTGTGCCGCCGTTCACCTGCGAAGAACACCGCACTTTTTGCCTCTCTCCTGCGGCGAGGCGTCCTTCCCGGCATATGCCTGCCAGCGCTATGCAGCCTCATTTCCCGCCTGCGGCGGGGCATTTGCGCCCCCATGTACCCTGCGAATATCACGCATCTTCATTTCTCACCTACGGCGCATCCGCGCCGTCCTGCGCCGCCTGTGCGGCGTGCCGGACGTCGTTCTTTTCCCTTTCCGGCAAGTGCTCGCCCGGCGCCTTAGGCCGACAATGCCGCTTGCGCTTCGTCCTGCATATGTCGCACATCCGCGCTTTCTGCCTGCGGCGGGGCATTTGCGCCCCCATGTACCCTGCGAATATCACGCATCTTCATTTCTCACCTGCGGTGCATCTGCACCACCGTTCACCCGCAAAGAACACCACGCGTTTTTCGCCTGCGGCGCATCTGCGCCGTCCTGCGCCGCCTGTGCAGCATGCCGGGTAGCGCGCTTTTCCCTTTCCGGCAAGTGCTCGCCCGGCGCCTTAGGCCGCCTGCGCCGCCTTGCCCTGCGCCCTGCCGCCTCTGCGGCAGGCGGCGGGGCCTGGGTGCAGAAAAGCTGCTCCAGGCTCATGCCGTCATAGCCTGCCGCGCTTTGCGGCGGCGGGCAGAAGGGTTGTTGTTCTTTGTTCCATTGTTGCCCTCTGCCTGCCCCCAGCTTGCCCTGCGCGGCCTGCGGCATGGCCGGAAAACGGCCTGGTGCCGCCGTTTGCGCCTTGTCCTCTACCTTGCCCCACCGCCCTTGGTAAAGCCCATATTTCTGCACGGTGTACAGGGTGTAGCGCGCGTGCGGCTCGCACGCGATTTCACCGCTTTGGGTAAGGCGCTGAAGGGCAAGGCGCACGCGCTTGGGTGTCATGTTCAGCTCACCGGCCAGCTTTGCCACACTGGCCACGCGCTGGCCGCGGCGTATTTTCAGGCCGCACCAGTGCTGCGGCCGGTAATTGGCCGTCAGCAGCAGATGGATAAACACCCGCGCGGCGCCCTCGTCGCCATACCATTCCCACTGCAGCATGCTTCGGTGCAGCAGGATGAAGCCCTCGTTCAGCACACGCCCGCCTCCTTCTCATTCTCCGCACAGCGGCCCGGCCCCACGTGCAGCCACACAGCGCCCGCAGCCCAGCACAAAGTCACACCCGTGCGCCGTATAAAGCGGCGCTTCGGCCTCTCCGTCCCCGAACAAAGCGCCCCCGCACACCGGGCACGCGGGCAGAAAGGGCGTGTGCTCGTCCACATCATGCGCGCAGCCAAGGCATGCGCCCGTGCCGCGGCGGAAGTACAAAAGGCGCCCCTGTGCCAGCGCGCAGCCGCATGCCGGGCAAAATATGGCGTCCTCCTGTTCGGGCCAGCCGTCCCGCATGCGGCGCGCACGCGCCGCCCAAATACGCACTGCCGCACGCGCCGTGCGCCGCGCAGCCTGCCGCTTTCGCGCCGCCTCATCCGCTGGAAGGGTAACGCCCGCCTCCGGGTCGGCCTTTGCGCCTCCGGCCGCCCGCCGGGCTTTGCCGTTCGGCCCCGAAAGACCTTTTCTTTGGCCCGTGGGCAGGGCCGCTCCAGTTCCTTTTTCAAGGCGGCTGTTTTCTTCGGGCGGTGTTTTCTCCGGCCCGCGGCCCCATTCCTCCC
>JAGZUF010000059.1 GCA_018380115.1 Oscillospiraceae bacterium
GGATATCCGTGTGACAAACGAGCGGATGAACGCCATGGTGCGGGAAGCGGCGAAGTATCCGGAGCTGGATTTTTCCGAGGTGATCAACCGGGTGGCGGGGCAGAAGATCCTGGACGCCATCCTGTCGAAGCCGGACGAAGAGTGGAACGATATCGCGCTGGATAAGCTGCTGCGGGAGATGAACGCGCAGACAAAGGCTGTGGCGTACGCCCGCAGGCTGGACATTCAGAGCAAGGATGACACGCAGGCCGCCATGGGCGAGCTGAAGGCGGAGTTCTTCTCAGCCCTTGGTACGGAACATCCGGAGCTGTACCGGCAGCTCGTGGCGGCGCTGGAGCGCCGGCAGAAAGGGGCGCAGCGCTGATGAATTGGTACGCACTGCAGGTCCTGACCGGGACGGAACGGGACGTATGCACGGCGCTGCGGCGCAAAGGCGTGAAAGCCAGAGCCCCGGACCAGCGGATGGAGATTCGGCGGCGGGGTCAGTGGCAGACCGAGGACCGGCTGCTGCTGCCGGGATATGTGTTTGTGGGCGCGGACTATAACGCGGCGTTGTTCCATCTCGTTTCCCCTGTCCCCGGCGTCATCCGGTGGCTGGGGCTGGAGCACGGCGAGCCGCAGGCGCTGGACACTCGGGAGGCGCTGCGGTGGCGGCTGGACAGTGACGAGACGCTGGAGCCCAGCCGGGTGCTGTTTCACGCAGACGGCACGTGGCACGTTCTGGACGGCCCTCTGGCGGCGTTTGCAGGCTGCCCGGTGCGGATGGAGCGGCGGCAGCGCCGGGCGTATGTGACGGCGGAGCTGGGCGGCGTGGCCCGGCGGGTGCGGTTCGGCGTCATCCCTGTGGACGGTGATGCGCAGTGAAGCGGAAAGACCCGCGGCGCGAACTGGCACGGAAGCTCTCCGGCGCGAAGCTGAAGGAGCCGCCGGAGCTGTGCACGCGGTGCGTGTGGGCCATGCATGAGAGCGGCTGCCCGGTTTGCCCCTTCCCCCGCTGCGTGCGGCGCAGCACACCGGGAAATGTGGAAAAGTTGAAACCGGTGTGAAAACTCGTTGAAAACACATTTCTAAACACCTGTTAAACGGATGTTTAGACCAAACAGGAAAACCATGAAAGCGGCGGGGTTGATTCGTCCCCCGCCCGTGGCCATGGCGGGCATAGAGGGGGTGAAAACCGGGCGGAAACGGTCGGATGGCGAAGCATGCCCGATGAAAATCCGTCCCTCTTGCCCGCCATGCTGCGGAATACCGTTTAATTTCCCCTGTATGCCGTTAAAAACCGTTTAGGTGCCTCGGGCCGTCCACGCGGACGCCTGAGGACCTTTTTTCGTTACAGGCGAAATTTAGGGCCGTTCGTGCGGTCCGGAAAGGAGCATCGCGTGAAACGGACCCCTCAAAGCAGCATAACCGCCCTTTTGGAGGGTGATGAGCAGGCAAAACAGAAAAAGGAATTTAA
>JAGZUF010000060.1 GCA_018380115.1 Oscillospiraceae bacterium
GTGGTGCCTGGACCCGGACGAGACCCTCAGCGAGGGACAGGAGCAGGAGATAAGCCGCGTGTATGAGATGTACCCTCATCTCAACGACGACGCGTTCGTGGCATTGAACCTCAAGGATTGGATGGCATGAAACGCCGGGAGGGGGGAGAAGTATGAAACTGACAAAGGAACAGCTTGCGATGCTGGAGACGCCGTGCGTGATCCTCGACGTGGCGCAGGCGCGCCGGAACATCGAGGCCATGCAGGCGGCCGCAGACGCTGCGGGCTGTGCGCTGCGTCCGCACATCAAGACCCATAAGATGGCGGTATTTGCACGCATGCAGGTGGAAGCGGGTGCGCAGGGCATCACCTGCGCCAAGGTGAGCGAGGCCGAGACGATGGCGGCAGGCGGCCTGCGGGACATTTTTATCGCATATCCCATGGTGGGAGCATTTCGTATCCGGCGCGCGCTGGCGCTTGCGCCCAAGCTGGACCGCCTGATTCTGGCGGTGGACAGTTGGGAGTGCGCGCGGGAGCTGTCCGATGCGGCACAAGCGGAGGGGCTGTGCTTGGAAGTGCGTCTGGAGATTGACACCGGGGCAGGACGGACAGGCGTCCCGCTGGAACATGCGGCGGCGCTGGCGCAGCGTATCGCCGCAATGCCGGGGCTGCGGCTCACAGGCATCTACACTTTCAAAGGGCTTATTTACCAGGGCGCGCCCACGCAGGACAACATCCTTGCCGCAAAAGAAGAGGGCGAGATGATGGCCGAGGCCGCGCGCAGCATTCGTGCGGCGGGCGTAGCCATTCAGGATGTGAGCGCGGGATCTTCCCCGACCGGTGTGGCCGTAGCCCAAACGGGCCTGGTCACCGAGGTTCGTCCCGGCACGTATATTTTTAAAGACCAGATGCTATGCGGCGAACATGTGGCGGAGCCCGAGCAGATCGCCGTGCGGTACGCCGCCACGGTGGTGAGCGTGCAGCACGGAGAATACGCTGTGCTGGATGGCGGCAGCAAAACCTTTGCCACGGATATCCCGCTGAACGCCCCGCCTTTTTATTATCCGGGCTATGCGGCGGTGGAGGGCAGGCCGGATCTGTGTCTGAGCCGGATGAACGAAGAGCACGGAATCCTCACGGCGGCCTGCGGGCAAACGAAGCTGAAGGTGGGCGACGTCCTTACGCTGGTGCCCATCCACGTTTGTACGGCGGTCAATCAGCAAAATGCGGTATATTTGCTGGAGAATGGCCGTCTGACGCGTCATCCCGTGGACGCCCGCGGGATGACGGTATAAAGGAGGGATGTCTGTGGATGAATTTGTCGTGCGCGGCGGCCTTGTGTATGATGGGACAGGCGCGCCGCCGGCCCAGGCGGATGTATGGGTGCGGGACGGTGAAATTATGGCGGTGGGTGTGGACGCGGGCGGGTC
>JAGZUF010000061.1 GCA_018380115.1 Oscillospiraceae bacterium
GGGCATGCGGATGGTGGTGTCGTCCAGCCCCTCCACATCTGCTCCGGCGTGAAATATACTGCCCCCGCCGCGCGTATAGCCCCAGCGGGCATAGCCGTAGCGGATGCGGTTGCGCCCGTGGAAGAGAAGCATTTCATCCTGTGCCATATTTTTTGCCTCCTTAAAATAAAAAGCCGCCTGATATCAGACAGCTAAAAGTGTTTGTTTGCGTAGAAATTTGAGGGCTCGTCTAAGCTCGTCCATCTCATTATGGACATAGATGCGTGCCGTTACATTGACATCCTTGTGCCCCAAAATTTTGCTAATAGAGTAAATATCTGCTCCGTGACGCCGAAGGAACGTACCGTAAGTATGACGCAGCTCGTGCGCTGTTAACTGGGGCATGTCTGGTTGTTGTTCGGCCATGCGGGCCATCTCCGCCTTTAGGCGGCGGCTCCATGTGTCAGGCCTCATAATCCCGCCTGTGGGGCCAGGTATCAGCATAGGGCTGTCTGGGTACATCTGCAAAAGGATTTCCACGGCTTGGCGTCCGCGTGGAGATAGCGGTGCAGTGCGGCCGCTATGGCACTTGGGCGGCCCCTCGCAGGGACCCTTACCCGGCACAAGGTGCACGGCACGCGATACTGTCCAGGTGTTTTTACGCCGGGAAAAATCATCTTTGTGCCATCCCAGCAGCTCGCCGCGGCGCACGCCAGTCTCCAGGAGCAGCACCACCTCTGGCATGCGCCGGATAAACCACCGGGAGGCGCTCTCAATCTCAGCATCACTGTATACCTCCTTGACATGTTTAGTCGCAATACTTTCCAGCCGGCAAAATTTTGCCGGGTTACGAGTGCACAGGTCATTATGTACCGCAGTATCAAATATCCCCATCACGCACATACGCACCTTTGCGCACATGGATGCCGACAGCGTTGTCTTTGTGAGATACAAAGCCTGTATATCTGCGGGGGTAATATCCAGCAGATATTTGTCGCCCAGAGTAGGCAGCAGATGCTTGTATACCGTGCTCTCGTAGGTTGTTGTGTAAGCTGCTCTTGACACAAAAGGTTTTTTGTAGAGCAGCAGCCATTGTTTGGCCCATCCGGCAAAAGTATAGATGTCAAGGGCTTTTTGTGGCATGCCATGCTCTTGCCGGTAGGCCTCGGCTACAGCTTTTGCGGCCTCTTTTGTGCGGCCGTAAAACGCCTTTTTAATGGCTTGCCCATCTGCACGATATCCTATGGTTGATTGCACCTTTTTGATTTTTCTGCGCATTTTGCCCGCCTCCAATGGTTTTTTACCATTGTACAGCATTTGGGCAATATGCTTGTGGTGCTAATTTTGAAGCCCTTACAACCGGCGGCGAGATAAACCATACCCTCACTATTAACGAAATGCCTGCTCATACTCATACACAATCAAAATC
>JAGZUF010000033.1 GCA_018380115.1 Oscillospiraceae bacterium
GCGGCGCTGGGTGTTTTCGTTCTTTGGTTGACATTTTTCATTACCCCTTTCCATTATACAGATTGTTTTTCTGTCCGGCAAATCGGGTATGGGGGCAAGCTTCAGCCTTTCTGTCCTGATCTCGATTTTCATTTTTCAAGTCCTTTTCTTTGCTTATCATTCCATAAATCTTTCAGAAGGACTTACGCGATATCGTCATCTCCCTTTCTCAATGTCAGGATGGAGATATTATACAATACTGTGCGCAGGCATGGCAATGGAGCATTTTCATGTGTAAAAGAAAAGCCCCAGCAGGCGGATGCCTGCTGAGGCGTGGTCGGAGTATGGAGATTTGAACTCCAGGCCTCTTGGTCCCGAACCAAGCGCGCTACCATCTGCGCTATACCCCGAAAGAAAACGGCAGCGCCGAGGCTGCCGTCATGGTTGCGGAAGAAGGATTCGAACCCTCACAATACGAGTCAGAGTCGCAGGTGCTACCATTACACAATTCCGCATCGCCCTCAATTGAGTGCTTTATTATTATACGAAGAAGGCCGCACGTTGTCAACCCCTTTTTTGTAAAATTTCCCGCCTTGAATATGCCCGGGCCGCAAAACCGCCCCTCTCCTCATGCTTGCATTTCCCCCTGCTTTCCGCTACAATGGAAAAGCAGGCATTGTGCCCGCCGCAAGGCCAAAAAGGCCGGGCGGTGCACTGAATCATATTGTGAGGTGTAAGAGACAGATGGCAGAATTCAAGTACGAAATTACAGAGCGCATTGCAGTGCTTTCACAAAGCCCGAACGGCTGGGAGCGCCAGCTGAATATGGTGAGCTGGAATGGCCGCGAACCCAAATATGACATCCGCGATTGGGCCCCTGATGGTAGCAAAATGGGCAAGGGCATCAGCCTTTCTCATGATGAGATCGCCATTTTGAAGGGCATTCTGGAAGAAATGGAAATTTGAGTTATGGATTATAAAGAAGAATTTTTGAGCATTTTCCGGGAAAATGTGACGCGCCCCGGCGCAGACAAGCTGCTGGAATGGCTTTGCAATACAGATTTTTTCACCGCCCCCGCTTCTACCCGTTTTCATGGCGCGTGTGAATGCGGCCTTGTGATGCACAGCCTGAACGTATACCATGTACTGATGAAGCGGTATTTCGATGAAGTTGAGGACAATAAGGAGACGTTCACTCTTGTCTCGCTTCTGCACGACCTTTGCAAGGCCAATTATTATAAGCCCGGCTTTCGGAATGTGAAAAACGACGCCACCGGCCAGTGGGAGCGTGTGCCCACCTTCACCGTGCAGGATGCCTTCCCCTATGGGCACGGGGAAAAGAGCGTCTACCTCATTGAGCGTTTTGTGCGCCTGAAGCCGGCGGAAGCCGTGGCCATCCGCTGGCATATGGGCGGGTTCGACGATGCGGTGCGCGGCGGAAGCTTTACCATTTCAAATGCGTATGACGAATACCCGCTTGCGGTAAAGCTGCATTTGGCAGACCTTGAGGCTACTTATCTTGTGGAAAAGGGCACCAGCAGTGTGAACAGGCGTTGAGCACAGGCCCGTAGCCACCGGCAGCGGCATTTTTGTTTGAAGTGCCGGGGCAGGTCTTTGCTTTGTATCGTGAAACAGTTACAAAAACGCCGCTTCCCCTTTAGGGGAAGCGGCGTTTTTTATATCATTTTTCACAGGCCAAGCGCGGCAATCAGCTTATCTTTCGGCATCAGGCCCACGCTGCGGCTTTTTTCCACACCATCCAGCAGGCATACCACAGTAGGAATGCTCATCACGCCGAAGCGCTCGGCCAAGGCCTGCTCCTCGTCAATGTTCACCTTGCACACCTTTACATCCGGTTTGTCATTTGCCAGTTCCTCCAGAACAGGCGCCAGCATCCGGCAGGGGTTGCACCAGGGTGCCCAGAAATCTACGATGACAGGGCCAGCCACCTGTGTTTCCTTTTCAAAATTCGCGGCCGACAATTCAATCGACATATTCATTCTCCTTTTCCATACAGTTCAGCGCAGCAAATCTGCCAGCGTGTCCAGAAATGTGCGTTTTTTGCGTGCGTGTACAGGCCGGTAAGCAGCCGGCCGCTGGCCCGGCACGCGCTGCCCTGCCGGGCGCACACGCGCCGCCGGCCAAGCCTCCTGCACGGGCGCGGCCATCCTGCCGGACGCTGACGGCGCATCAGCCAGCTCCTCTGCCGGACGGGAAAGCGACGGCACAGGGTCTGCCTCTACCGGCATGGCCTGTGCTTCTTCTATTTTAGACAACACATCAAAGAAGGGCTCCTCTGCCGCCCTGCCAGATGCGGCAACCGCAGGCTGCTCAAAAATATCCGGCTGCTGCACACAGGGCGGTATATCCTGCGGCATGTCGCGTTCTTCTTTTCCGTCCTGCTCCATATCCTCAGGAAATTCAGGCGGCTGCGGCACAGCCTGCTTTTCAGCCACAGGCTGCGGAAAAGCGGGCTTCACCTCTACAGCCGCACGTTCCGGCGGCTGGCCGGGGAACCCTTTCATTTTAGTGCCAAGCGCCTGCAAACCGCGCTCTGCATTTGACAAAGCCGCGGCAATGCCATCCGTGGCACGCTGCAAATCTCTGGCCGCCGCAACAATTTTTTCATCCACGGCGGCAAGCTGTGCCTTCAACACCTTGACACTTGCGGCAATATCATCCGCCGAGCGCGCCACCATATCGCGCATCTGTGATTTCTCACTGTGGGCCCGCGCCACAATCAGCTCTGCCTGCTCGTTGGCCTGCTCCATACGCACAGATGCCTTTGCCCCTGCATCCTGCAAAAGCTGTTCGGCATCTGTCTTTGCTTTTTCCAGTGTTTTCTGTGCCTGCGCATTAGCTTTTTGAGCCAGCTCTGCCGCACGGATCTGGGCAGACACCATTTCTTCCTTGGCGCGGCGGCTCTCCTGATCGGCACGAGCACGCTGCTGTGCAAGGGAATCTCTCACCTGCTGCAGCTGGGCCGCAATGCTGTCGTTCGACGTCAGAAGCTCGTCTCTTTCCTTTTGCAGCGCCGCCAGCTTCTTTTCCGCTTCCTCCAGCTTTGCATGCAGGCTGTTAATCTCTTCCCGCGTGCTGATAAGCTCTGCACGGAATGCCTGTGTTTCGGCCTGCGCCATATGCACGCGGCGGGCCTGTTCATCACGGGAAACAGTCAGGGCATTTTCACGCGCCGCACTCTCGCGCAGCATATTCTGCACGCTCATAAGCTGGGCCTGCAGTTCTTCCGCATGCGCGCGCAGCTCTGCCTCCTGCTGTGCATACTGCTGGCTCAGGCTTTCCAGATAAGACAATACCTGTGCCCGGTGAAAGCCGAACATTTCCGTTTTGAAACCATTTTTTTGAATGGCCTCCATCTGCTGTTGCGTCAACAGGTGCTCGTCCACCAACGCGCACCTCCTTTGCCAAGAGAGTAAAAGCAAGGCAAAAAGCGGGGCGCATGGCCCCGCTCAATGCGGTCAGTGCCGGTTATTCAACACAGTAAGGATATCGTCCAGATTAAATGCATCCTCGGGTTCCGGCGCGGGTGCCACCGGGGCCGGTGCTGCCACAGGTTCCGGCTGGGCAGGCACAGCAGGAGCAGCCTGCTGCACAGGTGCTTTTTCACTGGTAAAGGTATACTGCTGTGCCGTCTCATGGCCGGCAAGCGCCGCCACGGGCACATCCGCTGCATCTCCACCAGCCTCAAAGCCGGTGGCAATCACGGTAATGCACATTTCATCTTTCATCGACTCATCGAAAGCAGCACCCCAGATAATATTGGCGTCCGGGTGGGCAGAATTGGTGATGAGCGTTGCAGCGCGTTCAACGTCATCCAGGCCGATATCGGGTGAAGAAGTGATATTGATAATAACACCGCGGGCGCCGGAGATGCTGGTTTCCAGCAGCGGGCTGGAGATAGCCGCATTGGCTGCATCCTCTGCTTTGTTCACGCCCTTGGCACGGCCCACACCCATATGAGCATAGCCCGCATCCTTCATAATGCTGCGTACATCGGCAAAATCCAGGTTGATAAATGCCGCAACGTTAATCAGGGCAGAAATGCTTTCCACGCCCTGGCGCAGAACATTATCGGCCGCCTCGAAGGCGTTCAGCAGGGTAATTTTCTCCTGGCTGATGAGCTTCAGGCGCTCGTTCGGGATGACAATCAGAGAATCCACCCGGTCAAGCAGGCCTTCAATACCTATCTCGGCAATATTCAGCTTGCGCTTGCCCTCAAAGGCGAAAGGTTTTGTGACGATGCCCACGGTAAGGATGCCAAGCTCTTTGGCCACCTCTGCCACTACCGGCGCGGCGCCCGTGCCGGTGCCGCCGCCCATGCCCGCCGTAATGAACGCCATCTGTGCGCCTTTCAGCGCGGCGGCTATCTCATCACGGCTTTCTTCCGCGCTGCGCTGGCCGATTTCAGGGTTAGCGCCCGCGCCGCGGCCCTTGGTAAGTTTGGCGCCAAGCTGCACCTTCTGCGTCGCCTTCGAGGCGTACAGGGCCTGCTGGTCCGTATTCATGCTGATGAACTCTACGCCGCGCAGGCCGCTGGTGACCATTCGGTTCACTGCGTTTCCGCCGCCGCCACCAACACCCACCACTTTGATATTGGTGATATTCTCATTTTCTACATCCAGGATGAAAGCCACAGGTACTCCTCCTAAAAGACAACTCGTGTAGTTTACATTATTTATAAGGATAGCAGATTTCACGCGCGATTTCAATAGTTTTCCGATTTTCTGTAAAGGCTTTCCCGTTTTCAGCCCATTTTTGCACCGTTTATATGTAAAGCATTTCGGCTTTCCCTGCAGTTAAATGGCCCCTGCACGCCAAATCGCCTGTCCTTTTCCCTCCTGCGTGCGGTGGCTTACATCCAGCGTGCCTGTCTCATGCGCGCCAATCACAGTGCCTTCTTCCTCGCCAAGAAGAAGGCGCGCCGCCCAGCTGCATTTGTATTCGATATCATTCATGGTGCCAAATATGATTTTCACACGGCCTGCGTATACGGCGCTCACTTCGGAAAGGCTCGTCACGTCCACCGCCGTCAGTTGGTCCAGCCCGGCCTGCTGTGCCTGCGCCTGCAGGGCCTGCAGGGCCGCCAACTTGTCTGCTTCTGCCACCTTTAAGGGCTGCCCCTCTACAGGCGCCGAAGCTTCCAGCCCTGTGACGGCGGCCACCTCCTGCGGCTGCTCAGCAGAAATGCGCAGCACCTTCATGTCCTCGCTTACCACCGCCCAGCCGCCTTCATACGCCACAGCATAGGTCTCGTGTGCAGGCTGCACGCTGACCACAAGCGATGTGGGCAGCCTGCGCTTCACCTGCACTTCTCGCAGATAGGGCAGCGACGTGCTTAAGTTTTTTTCTGCCTGTTCCAAGTCAATGGAAAATAGCTGCGTGCCCATCTCCAGCCCAAGGGCTGCAGTGATTTGCTCCTCTGAGTACACCGTGGGCTCCTCTTCCGGCTGGCGCACCTCTACGCTGGAAAGCTTGAACAACACCTTCATGCTGAACACAGCGCCTGCGGCAAGCGCCGCGATGCACAGCATTCCGCCGATCAGAATGCCGCGCAGCCTTTTCTGCCGGGGTGTAAGCGCGCGTTTTTTCCGGCGCTTTTTCTTTGGAACAGGGCGGCCCTGCTGCGGCGCGGTGCGCCCCGCATTCTGGTCATATACAGGGGCATGCGGCTTGGGGCGCACGGACGGGGCAGCCTCCGCATGCCAGGTGCGCTGGCGCACAGGCTGGCGCCGCGGTGCACTGGCGGCCGCCTGCCCGGCGCTGACAGGGCGCTGCGGCACGGCCTGCCCCCTGAAAGCTGCTTGCCTACGCGCCGGCGCCTGCGGGGCTGCCTCCGGTGCAGCCGCGGCGCGGCGGCCGGGCAGGTCATTCACAAACGGCGCCGCTGTCGGCTCTTTGCGCCGGGGCATGATGGGGGAAACGCCGCTGTAATCCACACGGGAAGGCGCCTTCCGCCGCTGGTGCGGCGGCGGATATTCCCCGCTGTACACAGGGCGCTGCGGCGTGCGCCTAGCCGTCTGTTCGTCCTGCGGATATACCGGCCGCTGGGGCCGTTTCTGCTGTGCCATGCGCACACCTCCTTTCCTTACGCGCCAAATCTATTCCGCTTTTCCCCTGTCTGTGTCAGGCGGAGGGAGGCCGCCATCACCGGGACAGAAAGCAACTGCTTCAAATTCAAAAAGCCCGCCAGCTTAAACATGAGCATTGTGGCTGGAAAAGGGCGGGCATTCATGCGGCCAAAAGGCCAAAGACATCCGGATATGCTCTTAATAATTTTCCCTGTTTTCCTTATGCGTTCGCAGCCTGCCGCACTTCATCTGCCCGCCACTGGGCCCGAGCGCCCAAAGAGTGTATAAGCGCCGCCATATCTTCATAGCCCCGGGCAATGTGCTGCGCTTCTCGGATGGTGCTTTTTCCATCTGCACACAGGGCTGCGATGCACAAGGCTGCGCCGCCGCGTAAATCCGGCGCGGCCACATCAGCCGCATGCAGCCTGCGCCGGCCTTTTGCCAGCAGCGTGCGGCCCGACACTCTCACATTGCCGCCCATCGCGGCAAAGCCCTCCGCACAGGCAAAACGGTTTTCAAAAACGGTGTCTGTCACAGCAGAAAAGCCCTCGCTTTTCAGAAACACCGCCGCAAGCAGCGGCGCCACATCGGTGGCAAGCGCCGGGTAAACATCCGTATACAAAGCGCCCGGGGCGCAAAGCCGCCCCTGCCGCGCCATCAGCAGGCCGCCCGGCGTGCGGCACACCTCACAGCCCATGCGCCGCAGGATGTGCAACAGCGCCGCAAGATGCGCGCCATTCTCGCCGGTGAGGCACACATCCCCGCCGCAGGCTGCCACAGCGCACAGCGCGGTGGCGGCCACAATGCGGTCTGCACACACAATGTGTCTTGCACCGCCGAGCTGCGGCGTGCCCATGATGCGCAGAGTGCGCGTGCCAATGCCCTCGATACTTGCCCCAGCACTGCACAAAAACCGCGTAAGGTCCTGCACCTCCGGCTCTGTGGCCGCCCCGCGCAGCACTGTCATTCCTTTTGCACATACAGCCGCCATCAGCAGCGTTTCGCTGGCGCCCACACTGGGAAACCGCAATGTGATGTCCGCACCCTGCAGGCCGCGGGGAGCGCGAAGAAAAAGCGACGCCCCGTTTTCCTCCACCTGCGCACCCATCTGGGCAAGGCCCTTCAGGTGCATATCAATGGGGCGCGCACCCAATTTGCAGCCGCCCGGCAGGCCAACGCAGGCCCGCCCTGCCCGCACCAGCATAGGCGCCAGAAAGAACAGCGACGAGCGCATGGCGCGCATGTCTTCCGGCGGCACGGTGCTGCCGGGTTCACTGGCAGGCAGCACATCAATTACGCCCTTGCGCGGCCCGCGAACCCCGCAGCCCAGCTCGCGCAGGATACGCACCGCACACGCTACATCTGTAAGGCCCGGCACATTTTCCAGCGTCACCGTCTGCGTGCATAGAAGGGACGCAGCCAAAAGCGGCAGCACACTGTTTTTTGCCCCCGGTACCCGCACGGTGCCATGAAGCCCCTGCGCGCCCCAAACGTCCAGCACTTGCATCCGAACACCCCGTTTCCCCCTTAATGGCGCAGCATGCGCGCGGGGAAAGCGAGGGCCTGCCCGCGTGCCATGATGCCGGCACCGGCCTAAAAAGCTTTATGCTTTTTGCCGGTGCTAGCCCATCCTATGCAAACAGGGCAGTTTCGGTGAAATGCGCCCGGCTTCAGGCACCGGGCCTGCAAATTTTCTGCAATTCGCGCCAAATGCGCTCTAGCGAATCCGGCTGGGCAAGCGAACGGGCTTTAGCCCCCATCTCCAAAAGAGTGGCCGGGTCCTGCGTCAGCCTGTCTACCGTTTCAATAAGCGCATCACCTGTAAGCTGCTTTTCCTCTAGAACGACAGCGGCACCCAGCTTCGCAAGCTGCATGGCGTTGTGGTACTGATGGTTTTCCGCCACATTCGGCGAGGGGATCAGCACGCTGGCCCGGCCCACAGCGGATATCTCTGCCAGCGTCAGCGCCCCGGCGCGGCTGATGACAAGGTCCGCCGCCGCAAGAAGGGCCGGCATGTCATCAATATATTCCCGTATCTCAAAGCGCGCATCGTGCGCAATCCCCAGCTTTTCGCTCAGGGCCGCAAAGTCTGCCTTTTCGATGCTGCCGGTGGCATGGATATGGCGGAAATTCCGGTTTGCCAGCTCCCACACGGCCAAATCGGCCACGCGCTCGTTCAGCACCTGCGCGCCCAGCGAGCCGCCGAATGAAACAATCACCACCTGCCCCGGCTGCACGCCCAGAGCACGGCGCGCAGCCGCACGGTCTGCGCGGAACATCTCCGCGCGCACCGGGTTGCCCACCACCATCGTTTTTTCCGGCGCGCCCAGGCGGGATACCGCATCCGGCATGGCGGCCAGCACCACGCTGGCGTGCTTTGCCAATATTTTGTTCGTTACACCCGGAAAGGCGTTCTGCTCGTGGATAGCCGTGGGAATACCGCGCCGCTGGGCCGCCTGCACCACCGGGCCGCTGACATAGCCGCCCGCGCCTATTACAAGGTCCGGCTTCACTTCGTTCAAAATCGCGGCAGCGCGCGGGGCGCTGAGCGCCAGATGATACAACGCCGCTGCGTTTCGAACCACATTTTTTGGCGTGAACCGCCGCTGGATGCCATTCACCTCAATAGAGTGAAACGGGTAGCCCGCCCTGGTGACAAGGCCATACTCCATTCCCTTTTCGCGCCCGGCAAAATGCACCTGCGCCTGCGGGCAGCGCGCCGCTATCTCGCCTGCAATCGCCAGTGCGGGGTTGATATGCCCGGCAGTGCCACCGGCAGCGATCAATACCTTCATAAGCAGTTCCTCCTTCAAAGGGCTGGCGGGCTTTTTTGCACCCGGTTTTGAAAAGCACGAAAACCCGAAACGGCTAAAGAGCCGTTTCGGGGTAAATATCACAGCCGTTTCACTGCACTTTGCCGAGACACGCTCAGCACAACGCCCATTTCACATAAAAGCATGACCAGTGAGGTGCCGCCTGAGGAAAAGAAAGGCAGGCTGACGCCGGTATTGGGGATGGTGTTGGTAACTACGGCCATATTCAGCGCCGCCTGCAGGGTTATCTGCACAATAACGCCCACCACCAGCATGGAGCCGAATTTATCCCGCGCATTCACCGCCACATAAATGCCGCGCAGCAGAAGCGCCACAAACAGGAAGATAACCAGCAGCGCGCCGATAAAGCCAAGCTCTTCACAAGTGATGGAAAAGATAAAGTCGTTGTACGGCTCGGGCACATACAGATGCTTCTGCCGCGAATTGCCGATGCCCAGGCCCGTCAGCCCGCCGGAGGCGATGGCATACAGGCTTTGCACCGTCTGGTAGCCGTTCGGGTCATTGAACGGGTCCTGCCACATCTGGATACGCGTCATCGCGTAAGGCACAAGGTCCGGCACAAGAAGCACCGCGCCCGCAATGCCCGCGCCGCCGACGCCGATGCCAAGCCCAAACCATGCAAGCCTTGTGCCGCCCACAAACATCATAATGGCGCCGATGCCCAGAATGATGATGGTGCCGGAGAGGTGAGGCTCCAGCAGCATAAGGCCCGCAATGGTGCCCAGTACCAGCAGAAAGGGCAGCACGCCGTAGCGGAACGTTTTCATTTTTTCATGATTGAGGGACACGATATGCGCAAACAGTGCAATAACTGCGAACTTGGCAATTTCTGACGGCTGCAGTGTTCCAAAGCCCAGGTTTATCCAGCGCTTGGCGCCGTTATATTCCGAGCCGATGACAAGCACCAGAATGAGCAGTACGATGGAAAGCGCCATCAGGGGCAAGGCAAAGCGGTGCAGGATATGATAATCAATATGAGAAATAATGAGCATGGCAATAATGCCCACTGCCGCATAAAACATCTGCGGCCGGATAAATTCATAGCTGTCGCCAAAGCGGTAATATCCCGCCGGATAGCTGGAGCTGAACAGCATCACCAGCCCAAAACCCACCAATGTGAGCACAATAATAAGCAGCGGCCAGTCCATCGGCGGGCGGGCCGTCCGCTTTTTTACCAGCGCATGCAGCGCCTTCGCCTGTGGCGGCATTCAGCCAGCCCCCTTTCAAATCGTCTGTTTTCAGGAAAGATAGATGTGCATGCATCCCAGCACCACGCCCGTCAGGGCCACAAAGCTGAATACATACACAATTTTCACTTCATTCCAGCCGCTGAGCTCAAAATGATGGTGAATAGGGCTCATTTTAAAAATACGCCTGCCGTGCGTCAGCTTGAAATAAGCCACCTGCAGCATCACGCTGCCTGCCTCAGCCAGATACACCACGCCAAAGAAGATAAGCAGCTCCGGCCTACGTAGGCCGTAAGCCGCGGCCACCACGGCACCGCCCAGAAACATGCTGCCCGTATCTCCCATAAAGGTTTTTGCCGGGTAGAAATTCCAGGAAAGAAAGCCTGCGCAGCCGCCCGCGATGGCAGCCGCGAACAGCGCCACTGCGGTGTTGCCCAAAAAGCTTGCCACAAACAGAAAGCCCAGCATCACAACAAACGTCACACTGGAGGACAGGCCGTCAATCCCATCCGTCAGGTTCACAGCATTCACCATGCCGATGATAAGAAGGAATGAGACGGGGTAAAACGCATAGCCGAAATCTACCGTTCCCAGCACCGGTAAGGTGACATACGTAGTGAGCGTGCCGTTCAGTGTAAGCGCACACAGAAACGCCGCTGTGATAAGCACCTGCGCCACGATTTTGGCGCGGGCGCGCAGGCCTAGGTTGCGTTTTTTTACAACTTTGATGTAATCGTCCACAAAGCCTACGGCGCCGAAGGCAAAAGCTGTGAGCAGGCAGATATACAGTGTGATACTCTGTACGGAGAAATAGCCATCCATCAGCGCAGGGGAACAAATTGCCAGCACGGCATACCCGGCGCCCACGCCCAGCACATCGCCCAAATAGAAGGTGAGCCCGCCCATGGTAGGCGTGCCGTTCTTGCCTGCGTGCCATGTAGGGCCTATCTCTTTTATCGTCTGCCCAAAATGCATTCGCCGCAGCGCCGGAATGACGGCAAGGCCGCTTGCCGCGGTGACGAGCATGGCGGCAAATGCCGCCGTGAGCAGAGACATTTTCTCCATCATGGCTGCTGCCTCCCCTCATACTGCGCATAGAACGCGCTGAGTATCTTTTCAAACTGCATGCCGTGGCTGGCCTTCAGCAGCACCGCGTCGCCCGTGCGGCAGGTGCGAAGCAGTTCTGCCAGTGCAGCTTCCCTGCTCTCACAGTGGACGGCAGGCACCCCAAGGGATTCTGCACACATATGTGCGCGATGCATGGCACTGCCTACCGTCAGCAGCAGGTCTACCCCGGCGGCAGCGGCCTGCCGCCCCGCCTCCTCATGGGCGCTGCGCTGCGCACTGCCCAGCTCAAACATATCCCCCAGCACCGCAATGCGCCTGCCCTTTACCGGGTAAGCCGCCAGCGTATGCAGCGCAGCGCGCATGCTGTCCGGACTGGCATTATAGCAGTCTTCTATCATGGTGAGTCCGCGGAATTGCACGATATTCTGCCGGTGGCCCGTTGTTTTGTAGCCTGCCAGCGCAGCAGCAGCCTTTTTTGCATCCAACCCCAGAGAAACCGCCAGCGTCCACGCCGAAAGGGCATCGTACACATTGTGCACCCCCATGGCCGGGATATACGCAGCAAATTTGCCGCGGTGTTCATCTACGATGGTAAAGTCCGTTCTATCCGGGCCTGTGGAAATGCCTTCCGCGTGCACATCAGCCTTTGCCTTGATGCCGAAGCTGACACGGCGAAGCCGCGCAGGCACTTTCGCGCTGCATAACAGGTCGTTATCCGCGTTCACCACAAGCGGCGCACCGTCCGGCAGGCCGGCGCATATCTCCATCTTCGCCTTCAGAATATTTTCGCGCGTGCCAAGCTGCTCCAGATGAGACTGGCCGATCCAGGTGATAATGGCCCCGCACGGCCGCGCCGCCAGCGCCAGCTTCTCTATTTCTCCCAGGCCCTGCATACCCATTTCCACCACAGCGTACTGTGTGTCGCTGTCCATCCGGAACAAGGTGTTCGGCATGCCGATTTCATTGTTCTGGTTGCCCTCTGTTTTCAATGTTCTGCCAAATGCGGAGAATACCGCGTAGCAGAACTCCTTCGTGGTGGTTTTGCCTACGCTTCCCGTGACACCTACCAGCACCGGGGAAAAACCGTTTCTATAGTTGGCGCCCATACATATCATGGCGTCCAGCGGGTCCTTCACCAGCACGCAGCGCCCGGCAGGCACCCCCTGCACAGGGTGCTGCGCCACCACGGCGCACGCGCCTGCCTGCACTGCCTTTGCAGCGTAGTCATGCCCGTCTGCGCGCTCGCCGCGGATGCATACAAACAGGCTTCCCGGCCCTGCGGCGCGGTTATCTGTAACTACCGCATTCACAACCGGGTTGCCTTCCACCTGCCCCAGCCCGCGGCATAATACGTTTGCCCGAATCGGCTGCATTTTGCATCTCCCTCTGCCTTTACAGAGAGGCGTTTCAGCCCTCTGCCAGGCCTTTTTCGCACAGCCAGTCGTGTACGATGCGGTGTTCGTCCAGATAAAGCGTTACGCCGTCTACAGCCTGATAATCCTCATGGCCCTTCCCGCACAGCACCAGCACATCGCCCTCGCGCAGCATTTCCAGCGCTTTTGTAAGGGCGGCGCGGCGGTCCACCTCGGCGATATACTTTATTTTGGATGCCGCCAGCACCGGCTCAGCGTCCTTTATTATATCATAGGGATTTTCCTTGCGGGGGTTATCTGATGTCAAAATGGCAAAATCGGCATACTTTACAACAGCCTTGCTCATCAGCGGACGTTTTTGGGCATCTCGCTCGCCTGCACAGCCAAACAGAACGATCAACCTGCCCGGCACAAAGGGGGCCAGCCCGGCCAGCACCTTTTCAATTGCATCTCCCGTATGTGCAAAATCGCACAGAATGGTAAAAGCGCCGTGATACAGCACCTCGCTGCGCCCGCGCACCCCGCGCGACGCATTCAGCGCAGTGGTAGCCTTTGCAGCATCTATGCCAAGCGCGATGGCTGTGGCCGCGGCAGCAAGCGCGTTATACACGGAATACTCGCCCGGCATGGGAAATTTTACGCGCTGTATAAAGCTGCGCCCCACCATTTCAAATTTTACGCCCGCAGCGGAAAGCTGAATGTTGCGGGCCGTATAATCCGCCGTATCGTCCCCTGCCGAATAGGTAATGACCTGCGGAGGGTGCGTCTCTGCAATCAGTCGCATGCCGTAGGGATCATCCTGGTTTACCACCATTGTGTGCACCTGGCTGAACAGGCTTTTCTTTGCGGCAAAATAGTTTTCGAACGTGCCGTGGTAATCCAAATGATCCTGTGTCAGGTTCGTGAATACGCCCACCTCGAATTTCAGCCCCCACAGCCGAAGCTGGTCTAAAGCCTGGCTGGAGGCCTCCATCACGGCGAATGTGCAGCCAGCCAGCACCATGCGGCTGAACAGGGCGTTCAAATCCCACGCTTCGGGCGTAGTGAATTTGGCCGGTACCTCCATCTGGTCTATCTCGTTGTGCACCGTGCCTATCAGCCCGGCCTTATAGCCCGCCTGCTCCAGCACCTGCTTTATCACCGTGCTGACAGTCGTTTTCCCATTGGTGCCCGTCACCGCCACCAGGCGCAGCTTTTCTGCCGGATGCCCGAAGTAGTTGGCGCATAAAAGCGCATATGCCTTGCGGCCGCTTTCCACTGTCACCTCGCGCTCCAAGCCCAGGGGGCGCTCGGTGACAATGCACGCCGCGCCCGCCTCCAGCGCCTTTTGCGCAAAGGCATGCCCGTCTGTCGTATGGCCTTTCGCGCACACAAATACCGCTCCCGGGCCAGCGCGGCGCGAGTCCTGTGTGACAAGCGTCGCCTCGCCCTTCGGCAGGTTGCCGGTGTAGGCCACCCCGGCGAACAGCGTTTTAAGTTCCATTTGGGCTCCTCCCTTGTGCCCGGCTCAAGGCCGGGACGCTTTCAGTCGCTGTAATTGGTCGTATCCATGAAGGTCACTTCTATCACAGTGCCCTCTTCCACTTCGGTTCCTTCTGCCACACTTTGGGCCGAGCACTGGACGCTGGCCGAATCGACCAAGGCGCCCTTTGCCTGCATGTTCAGCCCCGCCTGGTTCAGCACGCGCATGGCAGTGTCATAGCTCTGGCCCACCACATTGGGCACCTTTACAAGCGACGGCCCGGCACCCTCATCTGTATACAGCACAATCGTGCTCTGCCGTGCAATGGCCGTGCCGCCTGCCGGATATTGGTAGGTGACCGTGCTGCCGCTGCCGCGCACCACGAAGTTCAGGCCCGTCTGGTTCATCTTTACCTGTGCACTGGCGGAATCCATGCCCACAACGGCCGGCACGCTCACCTCCGCCATAGCCTGTTCCTCTTCAGAATACTCGCGCTCCACCCCAAGGTAGGGCAGCGAGTCGTTGATGGTGTTGGCCACCACAAAGGCCGCGTTTTTGCCGCCGTAATTGGTGACGAGCGTGGGGGTATCCAGCAGCACCAGCACCGCAATCTTCGGGTCGTTTGCCGGGGCAAAGCCAAGAAACGAAGAAATATATTGCTGTTCTTCCTCTTCGTCACCCACACCAATACCCTGGTTCTTCTGGCTGGTGCCGGATTTTCCGCCCACATGATACCCTGCCACATAGGCGTTTTTGCCGTGGCCCTCCTTCACGCTGTTTTCCAGCATGGTGCAGATGGTATTGCTGACATCTTCACTAATCACCTGCCGCTTGATGACAGGCTCTACATTTTCCACTACATTGCCGTCGGCGTCCAGTATCTGCTTTACTACATGGGGCTCCAGCAGCTTGCCGCCGTTCACAACGGCGCATGCTGCTGTGATAAGCGCGATGGGAGTCACCGAAGTGGTCTGCCCGAAGGCGCTGGACGAGAGCTCTACCACGCCCATTCGCTCGCGTGAAACGGTCTGTGTGAGCGATTCGTCATCCATATCAATGCCGGTGCGCTCCAGAAAGCCGAACGCCTGCAAATAGTCGCAGAATACATCCTTGCCCATTTTCCACGCCATCTGAATGAAATACGGGTTGCACGAGTTATCCAGCCCGCCGTAAAAATCAAGCGTACCGTGGCCGTTCAGCTCTGCACAGTGCATTGTGACGCCTTTGACTACTTCCAGCGAGCCGCTGCAGCTGAATGTCTGAGAAGTATCGACCAGGCCGGAATCCAGCGCGGCGGCGGCTGTAATCATTTTGAACACAGAGCCGGGAAAGTATGTATCCGACACCGCTTTGTTGCGCCACACGCGCTGCCACAGTGCATTTGTCTTTGCCTGTGCGCGCTCCTCTTCGTCTGTGATGGCCTCCAGCTCTTCCAGAATGACCGGGTCCGTGATAGTGAAAGGGTCGTTCAGGTCATAAGAAGGCTCTACCGCCATAGCCAGTATCTCGCCCGTGTTCACATCCATCACGATGCCTGCGCCGCGGTTTTTCACACCATACTCTGTAATGGCCGCAGAAAGGTGCGTCTCCAAACTTTGCTGGATATTTTCATCAATGCTCAGCACAAGGCTGTTGCCGTCCTGCGCCTCGTATACCGTGCTGTATTCTTCATCCTGCATGTCCTCGCCGCGGGCATTTTTCACAGACACCACGCGGCCGTCTGTACCCTTCAGCGTTTCATTGTAGTGATGCTCCAGCCCAATAGTGCCGTCGCCGTCGGCATTGGTGAAGCCGATAACCGTGGCCGCCATATCACCATAGGGATAATAGCGCTTGGAGGCCTGTTCCAAAGTGATGCCCCGTATAGGGTTATCCTTATTGTTTTTATCCGAATTATACTCCGTAATCCACTGGGTAATCTCATCTGCCACAGGCTTTTCCACCTGCCGCTTGATCGTCTGGTAATTAGATTCAGATTTGGACAGCTTTTCCACAACCGGCTCCAGCTCCAGCTCCAGTATCTCGGCCAGCTTTTTTGCCACCATATAAATGTCCGTGCCGTCCGTGTTCATATCTTTCGGAGAAGCAACCACGTTCCAGACTGTAGCGCTTTTTGCCAGCACATTCATATTTGCGTCATAGATGGTGCCGCGGTTTGCCTCAATGGGCTCATCGCGCAGCTGCTGCGCAGCGGCGCGCGTGCTGTATTCTTCATGATGCTTGAATTGCAGCACCCCAAGGTTATATATCAGTGTGCCAAAACCACCCAGCACGAATACGGCCGCCACAACGGCGGCACGCAGGCGCATGCTGCGCGTCACATTGCTTTGGGGCGCCGGCTGCTGTGTGCGCTGCTGGCCCTGATTCTGCTCTGGTCGTGCCAAATTGCTCTCTCCTTTTTACAGCGCCGGGCCATGAGCCGCGCTTATTTGCAGGCCGCTGCACACACGGCGGCCGGACCCTGTGCACCAGCCTTTTCTGCCGAAAAACACTGGTAAAAAAGAAGAATCACCGCACCCACGGCGCTTGTTTTCGCCCTTGCGGCTGCGGTGATAATTCTTATGGGTTTAAGGGTCAAGGTATGCCATAAAGCTTAAAAAGCCGCCTGTAACATGCTGCATGAACCGCTGGAACCCCGACGCTTGGCGCACCACACGTGCCTCTTCCCCGCCGGCCACATAAGTTATCTGGCTTTTGTCCATTTTCACAAGGCCAAGCTCGGTGCGGGCATAGTTTTCCACTTCGGTAAGGTTCGTCTGCATTTCCAGCTGGTTATTCAGATAGTCGTATTCGCTGCGAAGCTCCACAAGCTCGTCCTGTTTTTTTCCTATCTGCCCGCCAAGCTCTGTCAATGTAGACTGTGCCACCAGTACGCTGCAAATGAGTCCCAGTGCAACGGCGCACAGCACTATGAACTGGGCGCGCTGCCAAAGCCTGCGAAGCACCACGCGCTTTTCTGTTTTTTCCACGCGAAGCCTTTCCCGCCCCGCCCGCTGCGCGCGCTGTGCGCTGCGCGCATATACATTCAAATCGTACGCGGCTGCCTGCTGCATGTGGCTCCGCCCCCTTTCTTCTTCTGCTGCTTTTGCAGAAGGCGTTTTCTATAATTTTTCTATCACGCGCAGCTTTGCAGAGCGCGCGCGCCGGTTTGCTTCCTGTTCGGCCTGGGATGCCTCTACAGGTTTTTTGAACACCAGTTTGCCCTTTGCCTTACCGCCGCACACGCATACCGGATATTCCGGCGGGCAGGTGCAGGCTGTAGCCCACTGCCGGAAGCGCTGTTTTACCAGCCTGTCTTCCAGCGAGTGGAAAGTGATGACGCACAGGCGTCCGCCCGGCAAAAGGCGGTCAAATATGGCATCCAGGCCCTCGCTCAAGGCTTCCAGCTCTCCATTCACCGCAATGCGAAGCGCTTGGAATGTGCGGCGCGCCGGATTCTTCGCCTTCCTGCGCTGGGCAGGCGGTAAAGCCGCCGCTGTCAGCTGCGCCAGCTGCAATGTGGTGCTTATTGGATGCTGATGGCGCACAGCGCATATTTTACCTGCAATTTGCCAGGCATACGGTTCTTCACCATATTCCCGCAGGATGCGGCTCAGTTCCTCACGCGGCAGGCCGTTCACAAGATCGGCAGCCGTAGGGCCAGCCTGACTCATGCGCATATCCAGCGGCGCGTCCCCCTGGTACGAGAACCCCCGCGAAACCTCATCCAGTTGATGGCTGGATACGCCAAGGTCCAGCAGCGCGCCGTTCAGCCCCGCCACACCGGCGCTGTCCAGCACAGCGGCCGCGCAGCGAAAGTTCGCCTGTATGACAACCGCGGGAAGCCCGGCTAGGCGGGCACGCGCAGTCTCTATGGCGTCCGGGTCCTGATCCAGACAGATCAGGCGGCCGGCGTGCAGGCGCGCCGCAATTTCTTTTGAGTGCCCTGCCCCGCCCACGGTGCCGTCAAGATATGTGCCGTCCGGCTGGATAGCAAGTGCCTCAAGGCATTGCGTGAGGAGGACAGGGATGTGATGAAATTCCATGGCCTCAGAACCCCATTTCTTCCATAGCCGCCTCTACATGGGCGCTGTCAAGCTCCTGCTCGGCCCTGCGCCATGCGGCCGTATCCCATATCTCGGCATAGCGGCCCACGCCGATTACCGTGACGTCTTTGGTGAGGCCCGCATGGGCGCGAAGCGACGGGGAAAGCAAAATGCGGCCCTGTTTATCCGGCTCCACCTCGCAGGCATAGGCGTACAGAAAGCGCTTTACCTGACGCGGCTTGAGCATGCCCTTATCTTCCAAAAGCGCATCCATTCGTTCCCACTCTTCCTGCGGAAAAGCCACAAGGCAATTGTCCAGCCACTTGGTCACGATAAACGTTTGGCCCATTTTTTCCCGGAATTTGGCTGGAAAATTCAGGCGTCCCTTGCTATCCACTGCATAGTTGTACTCACCCAGCAGCACAGCGGACACCACCTTTCCTGCCTAATTACCCACTTTACCCCACTTCTACCCACTACAATGAATATTATAACGGCAAGCCGTGCAAAAAGCAAGCCTTTTTGTCTGTATGGTGCTATTTTCACAGTTGTGAAACTGCATTTACAACACGTTGCCGGGCGTTTCTTTTCTGAGAAAAAAAGCAGCCCGTGCAGGCATTGCCTGCACGGGCTGTCGGTTTCATTTCAGGGTATGTCAATCCTCATATTCTTCGCTTTCTTCATCCGTCTCCTGTGTGTTTTCAGGGCAAACCGCCCCAAACACGCTTTTCAGCTTATCCATAAAGGACGCCGTGTTCGGCGCCTGCAGCTCTTTTTGTGCCATAATGCCTGTCCCCTTCCGGCATATTTTTTCTATTTATAATATACGCCGGATGTATCTATAATAGAAGCAAAATATCCCGTAATTACTGGCTTTTTGAGCCAAAGTGTAGGAATAATGCAGAAATAACCTACACGCAACGGCTTCAAATTGCATCTTATT
>JAGZUF010000034.1 GCA_018380115.1 Oscillospiraceae bacterium
GCGCTATCATGGCGTATTGCATGCGCTGTAAATTTTTGCTTTGTGCTTTTTATCTCTCTTGGGCAAAGGGGGAGGCTGCCCGCAGGCTTGCCGTACCGCTGTGGCTTCGTGCCAGCGGACGCCGCCGTGGGCGGACTGTTTCGCCTGTTTGTGAGAGCGAGAACCCTCGGCTATCCTCGGCACAAGACGGGGGTTATCTGAGAAATGAATTAAAAAGCTCTGCGCCTGCAACCGCAAGAATGACTAAAATTATGCACGCTGTGCAAAACCTCAGCATTTGCCCGGACAATTTGCCTGCTGATTTCCCAATTTTCCAAGATGCGTAGCCAATTAAAAACCCAAGTGTATTAACAGCAATATCTGCAACATCAAAGCTGCCAAGCAAACTGACCATTTGCAATGTTTCTAAGGCTGTAATGCCTGCAACGAAAATCAGGAGTGATTTCAGAAATAATTTTGAAGACGCCCGAAGATTTAACGGGATTAGTACGCCGAAAGGGATGAACGCAACCAGATTCCCCAGCGCAAACACCCAGATGTGAAGTGTGTCCAAATGTTTGGGAATCCACAAGGGAAAGTGTGTCATGGTGAAAGAAAACTGAAAGGAATCAAACCTTGATATTCTTCCAAACCCTAAAAACATAAAAAAGAGGACGACCGCAAGATAGCCCGCTAAAAGTATCCGCTTTAACCTTATATTTTTCTTCATGTTTATATTTTACTCCTCTGCAACTGGGGGCAAAAGCTTTCCCTAACAATAAAAGCAATAATAGTATAAGAATACTGCCAGTATCACTAAAAAAGAGGCAATGACTGGAACCCAATAGAAAAAATGCTTTTTTCTTTTGGCTTCGTCAGCTGCATATCGGTATTCTTCTTCCGTTACTTCCAGTTTTAACCTTTTGGCTTCGGCGCTAACTGCGCCGCGGCTGTTGACGCCCGCTGCGGCTTCTGCACCGTCCTTCAGTAAGTAATCGGTTGATACGCCAAAATATTTGCTCAAACTTACTAACTTATTTAAATCCGGGGTGCTCTGGGCGTTTTCCCATTTGGAAATTGCCTGGCGGGATGTATTCAATTCATGAGCCAGCTCCTCCTGGGAAATTCCTTTCTTCTTCCTCAATAACGCTATTTTTTCTGCCGTACTCATTCACTGAAACGCCCCTTTCGCTGTTCTGGCTACATTATAAAGCCCATGGCGCTTGCAATGCCACCAGTTATATATGGCAATTTGTCAACTGGCGGTTGCGTTTGATAAAGGGAATTTGTCTTTATACTGATTATATCATGCATCTCTCTGCGTTGTCTTCCGTTTTCCGCCTTTGCCAAAATGCTTGCCGCATGCGAAGCCGGCATGGCCGAAATGTGCGGGGAAAAGCGGCTTTTCCGGCACTTTGAAAGCGCGGTTGTTATATATTTTGCAGGCAGGGGAAACCAGCAGGCAGAAAAAGCGGGCGGTGTTTTGCCTGCTTTTTCAGAAAGTGCACCGTCAAAAACGCACTGCAGGCCCGCAGCGGCTTTGACAGTGCGTTTTTTATAAATAACCCCCGCGGGGATGTGAAGCCTCCCGCGGGGGTATCTCGTTTTATAGGGCGAAGGGGTTTTATTTCTTCGCCGCCAGAAGGTCGCGGATTTCGGCCAGCAGCACTTCCTCTTTGCTGGGCGCGGGCTCCGGCGCGGGGGCGGGGGCCTCCTCCTTCTTGCGCATCAGCGCGTTCATGCCCTTCACGATGGCGAACACGCACGCGGCCAGAATGAGGAACGACACCACGGCGTTGATAAAGTTGCCAATCATGATGGGCCCAATGTGCCAGGCGGAAAAATCCATGCCGGGCGTCACCAGGCTGATGATGGGGGTGAGCACGTCGGCCACCACGCTGTTGACGATGGAGGTGAACGCACCGCCCACCACAACGCCGACGGCCATATCCAGCACGTTGCCCTTCAGGGCGAATGTCTTGAATTCTTCCAGCAGTTTTTTCATGTGAATACCCCTTTCAAAAAAGACAATTCACAGCAAATTTTCCACAACATCCGCCGCTTTGTCAAGAATTTCACCCTCAAACGACTCAATCACACCCAAATCTGCCTGCTTTGCAAGCTGCGGGTTCAGCGGGCAGCGGGCCAGCACAGGCAGGCCGTGGGCCGCCGCCACCTCTTCCACATGGCTTTCGCCAAATACATACAGCTTTTCGCCGCAGTGCGGGCACTGGGCCCAGGCCATGTTCTCCACCACGCCCAGCACGGGCACGTTCATCATGGCGGCCATATTCACGGCCTTTTCCACAATCAGGCTTACAAGCTGCTGCGGGCTGGTGACCACGATAATGCCGTCCACCGGCAGGCTCTGGAACACCGTCAGCGGCACGTCGCCCGTTCCCGGGGGCATGTCCACAAACATGAAATCCACATCTTTCCAGATGACGTCCTGCCAGAACTGCTTCACCGCCCCGGCTATCACCGGGCCGCGCCACACGACGGGGTCCGTCTCGTTTTCCAAAAGCAGGTTCACGCTCATCACATCAATGCCCGTTCTCGTGCGCACAGGGATGATGCCCTGCTCGGTGGCTGCCGCACGGCCGTGCAGGCCGAACAGCTTGGGGATGGACGGGCCGGTGACATCTGCGTCCAGCACGGCGGTGTGGTAGCCGCGGCGGTTCAAAAGCACGGCCAGCATGGCGCTTGTCATGCTTTTGCCTACGCCGCCCTTGCCGGAAACAACGCCTATCACCTTTTTGATGCTGCTCAGCTCATGGGGCTTTTCGCGCATGTCCTGCGGCGCGCCGCCTGTGCGCGAGGGGCAGTCCATGCCGCAGGTTTCGCAGTTATGCGTACAATTCTCACTCATGTTTCAGGTCTCCTCCACATTTGCGGGCCGCAGGGCGGCCCCTTCCAAAATACGGCGCCGCAGCGCGGCAAAGGGCCGCGACGCGGCCCGGCGCTCATACTTTATCATTATAAGCGCGCCGGTGCGCCCGTGTCAACTTTTGCAGGGTCCGCGGCCCGCCCGCCGTACCAGCGAAAGCCGCGGTTGCAAAGCGGATACAAACACAGTATACTATACATGTATATCGGGTTGAAGATGTACATGCTGCACAAGGAGAGGTAGCTTATGTTGGATAATATGCTCACACCCTTCTATCATGCGCCCGTGCCTTTGTGGGCGCTGGTAGATGCGTTTTTCCTTTACAGCTTTCTGGGCTGGTGCATGGAGTGCGTCGTCATCCGGCGGGAAAAGGGCGCGTGGGAAAACCGCGGCTTTGTGAAAAGCCCGTTCTGCATCATTTACGGCTTCGGCGCCATGCTGGGTTATGCGCTGCTGCGCCCGTTTTCCGGCAATTACGTGCTGCTGTATGTGGTGGGCGCCGCGGCGGCCACCGCGTTCGAATACCTGACGGCGCTTTTGATGCTGAGGCTGTTCGGCTCCTTCTGGTGGGATTATACGAACAAGCCCTTTAACTATAAAGGCATCATATGCCTGGAAAGCACCTTGGGCTGGGGGCTTATCAGCGTGCTGCTGTTTGCCTTCATGCAGAACGGCGTGTTCGCGGTGGTGCGGCGGCTTTCGCCGCAGGCGGGCATGGCGTTTGCCGCAGTGCTGGTGGCGCTGTATGGGGCGGATTTTGCCTTCAGCATGCGCCGCGCGCTGCACGCGGCAGCACAAAAACCGGCGCACAGCGCACCGGAAAAGGAGCTGGAACGATGATAAGGCGGGCGTTTGGAGAAGTGGAGCATGTGGCCGTGCCGCAGGATGAAGAATATCTTGCGCTGGTGCGCGATATTCTGGAAAACGAGCAGGTGCGTAGCATGGACGGCTATTTTCAGCACGGGCGCACCACCTGCCTGCGCCACAGCATCAATGTGTCGTACCTGAGCTATCTGTTTTGTAAAAAGCATGGGCTGGACGCCCGCGCCGCCGCCCGCGGCGGCCTGCTGCACGATTTGTTTTTGTACGACTGGCACTTCTACCGCCGCCGGAAGGGCGAGCGCCTGCACGGCTTCGAGCACCCCAAAAAGGCGCTTGCCAATGCCAGCGCCATGTTCAGCCTCACATGGAAGGAGCGCGAGATTATTTTGCGTCACATGTGGCCGCTTACCATCACCCCGCCGCGCTGCCGCGAGGCGTATGTGATTGTGGCGTATGACAAGTATTGCAGCATGATGGAGACGCTGCGCAAAGACGTGATGGAGCTGGAGCTTCTGGGCACGCCCGTCAGCCTGCCCGTGCCTGCCCCCGCCCTGGTGCGCGCAAAGCGGGGCTGAGCACAGCTGGGGCGGAAAGCGCAAGGCCCTGCAGAAAAACGAGATACGGCACCCTCTGGCTTTGGCCGGGGGCGCCTTTGTTCATTTCGCAAGCCGCCTGCTGTGCCTGCGAAGGCGGCCCGCGAAAGGCCTCCGCTTCGGCGCGGGGCAAAGCGGGCTGACGGCGGCTGGCGCCTGGGAATGGAAAAGCGTCCGCCGGTGCGGTAAGCAGCCCGGTTACAGGCCGCAGGGCAGGCGAAGCCAATTTCACCGCCTCGTTATGAGGCTTGGCCGGCAACAGGCCCTTTTCGCCCTTGTGAAACCCGCGCATGGGCTTGGTTGGATGGAAAAGCGCCGGCGGGCAGCCGGGCCCCCACGTGCAAGGCGGCGCTGCGGCCGCGCGCCCCGCGCCGAAGCGCGCTGCTTGCCGCCCGCACAGCATAAAGCCTCCGGCAGATGGAGAAGGGCAGAGGCACAGGGGGCAGCACACAGCCGCTTTTCTATCAGATATTGTGCTTCCCGCGCTGCTTGACGCCCGTGTACACAGCGCGGGCGCGCCGCCGTTTTTTCTGCGTTTTCTGCATATGGACAGCCCCTTTGCCCGTACCATAAAGGGAGAGGGGGCACACAGCATGCGCAAAACGGGCTATATGAAAAGCGCGGCTATCCTGACGGGCACGGGCCTTGTTCTGCGCGCGGCGGGCATGGTGCTGCGGGTGTATGTGGCGGGGCAGCTTGGCGCCGAGGGCATGGGCGTATACCAGCTTATCTTTACGGTGTATAACCTTGCCGTCACGCTGGCCACGGCGGGCCTTTCCGTCACGGCCACACGGCTGTGCGCCCAATGCCTTGCGCGCGGGGAAAGGGGCGCTGTGGGGCCGGTGATGCGCCGTATGCTGGCGCTGGCTTTGGCGCTGGGGCTTTCCTGCGGCCTTGCACAGTTCGCGCTGGCGCGCATGGCGGCCCAGTGGTGGCTGAAAGATATGCGCGCCGTGCTGGCGCTGCGCCTTCTGGCGCCCAGCCTGCCGTTTATGGCGCTCAGCGCGGTGCTGCGCGGCTATTTTCTGGCGGTGCGCAACGTGCGGCCCAACGCCCTGGCGCAGCTGTTTGAGCAGGCGGTGCGCATCAGCGTGGTGATGCTTTTGCTGGCGCGCGCCGTGCCCTGGGGCCTTGCGGCGGCCTGCGCCGCCGCCGTGGTGGGCAACACGGTGAGCGAGGCGGCAAGCTGGTGCTATATGATGCTTTGCTGGGGCAGGGCCAGGCGCACGCTGGGCCCGCCGCAAAAGCCGCACATGCCGCCGTGGGCCATTGTGCAGGGGCTTGCGCCCATTGCGGCCAACCAGTATCTCACCAGCTTTTTGCGCACGGTGGAAAACGTGATGGTGCCCTCCTGCCTGGCCGTGGCCGCGGCCAGCCGCGAGGTGGGCCTTGCGCAGTACGGCGCGCTGCGCGGCATGGCCATGCCGGTGGTGTTTTTTCCGTTTTCATTTCTGGCCACGCTCAGCACCCTGCTGATGCCGGAGATAACCCGCGCGGCCGAGCGCGGCGAGCGCAAAACGCTGCAGCGCCTTGTGCAGCGCACGCTGCTTGTTACCGTGGTGCTCAGCGTGCCTGCGGGCGGGCTGTTCTGCCTGTTCTCAGGCGAGATAGGCATGCTTTTGTATCAAAGTGAGGAGATAGGGCTGTATCTGTGCGTGCTGGGCCCGCTGATGCCGCTGATGTATCTGGAGAGCATGGTGGACGGCATCCTGAAGGGCCTTGGCGAGCAGCTTGCCACCTTCCGCTATGCCGTGCTGGATTCCGCCTTCCGCCTCGCCGCCGTGGCGGCGCTGGTGCCGCGCTGGGGCATGCCGGGCTTTCTGTTCATTATGGTGTGCTCAAACCTGCTCACCAGCCTTTTGAACCTGCGCCGCCTGCTGGCGGTGACGGGCGTGCGCTGGAACTGGCGCGCCTGGGTGCTGGAGCCGGGGGCCGCCATGGCGTTTGCCGCTTTGTGCGGCGCGCTGGCGGCGCGCGCCGGGCGCGCGGCGCTTTCCGGCACGGGGTGGCTTATCTGCGGCGGGGCCGTGTGCGGCGCGCTGTATTTTCTTGCCCTGTTTGCCCTGGGCAGCCAGGGCGTGCACGAGCTGCGCGAGGCCCTGCGCGCGCACCGGCAAAGAAAAGCAGGACAAATGCCGTAAAATATGGTAAAATAAACCCAGCTGCTTCCAGCTTTTGGCTGAGCGCCGCCGCTTTGCGGGCCGCGCCCGCCTGCGGCGCCTTCGGCCTGCCGCGGGAAAAGGATGTAAAAAAAGAGGAGGAGAGCCATGCGGCTTCTCATTGTAGTAGATCAGTTCGATTCCGGCAACAACGGCACCACCATCAGCGCGCAGCGCTTTGCCCGCGCGCTGCGCGAGCGCGGGCACGAGGTGCGCGTGGCGGCCGCGGGCAAGCCCGCCGAGGGCAAATACGCCCTGCCGCGCATCCATTTTCTGCCCCTTGTGGATAATATCATCAAAAGCCAGGGCATGTGTTTTGCCCGGCCCCGGCGCGCTACGCTGCGCGCCGCCATGGAATGGGCGGATGTGGTGCATTTCATGATGCCCCTTCCGCTGGAGCAGGTGGGCCGCAAAATGGCCTGTCAGATGAACAAGCCGCACACCGCGGCCTTTCATGTGCAGCCGGAGAATATTACCTCCACGCTGGGCCTGCGCCGTGCAAGGCAGGTGAACGAGGCGCTGTACGCCTGGTTCCGCGATTCGTTCTACAACCATTTCACGCATGTGCACTGTCCCAGCGAATTTATTGCCGGGCAGCTGCGCGCGCACGGCTACACCGCCAGGCTGCATGTAATATCGAACGGCGTGGACGACTGCTTTTACCCCCGCAGGGAGGAAAAGCAGGGCCCGCTTGCAGGCAAATATGCAGTGCTGATGATAGGCCGCTTTTCCGAGGAAAAGCGGCAGGAGGTGCTGCTGCAGGCCGTGCGCGAAAGCCGCCATGCAAAGCAGATACAGCTTGTGCTGGCAGGGCAGGGCCCGCGCGAAAAGCATTTGAGAAAATTGGGCGAAAGGCTGCCGAACCCGCCCATTATGGGCTTTTATTCCACCCGGCAGCTGTGCCGCCTGATGGCCATGACAGATTTGTATGTGCACACCGCCGTAGCCGAGATAGAGGCCATCGCCTGCCTGGAGGCCGTGGCCAGCGGGCTTGTGCCGGTAATAGCAGATTCGCCCCTTTCCGCAACGCCGCAGTTCGCGCTGGACGGGCGCAGCCTGTTCCCCGCAGATGACGCTGCCGCGCTGGCGCGCAAAATAGATTACTGGCTGGAGAACGGGGCCGAGCGCGAGGCCATGGGCCGCCGCTATGCCGAAAGCGCCGCGCGCTACCGCCTTGCCAGCAGCGCGCAGAAAGCGGAGGAGATGTTCCATGAGGCCATTGCCGAAGCGCGCGGCTGACGGTGCGCTGCCCGGCACGCGCGCGCCCAGCTGGGTGTATGCCTGCGTGCGCGGCGTGGTGCGGGCGGTGTTCTGGCCCGCCTTCCGCGCGCTGTATGGCTTTCGCATCACGGGGGAAAGGCAGCAGGCGCTGAAGGCGCTGCGCGGCGGCGGGGTGGTGGTGTGCAACCATGTGCATGTGCTGGACTGTGTGATGATGAACCTTGCCCTGCCGGGAAAGCGCGTGTGGGTGCTGAGCCTGCCGGAGAATTTCAATATCCCGGTGGCCGGGCGCCTGGTGCGCCTTCTGGGCGGGCTGGCGGTGCCTGCGTCGCCCGGCGGCTACCGCCTTTTATACCGCAGGCTGCGGGCTGTTTTTGCCAATGGGCAGGTGCTGCAGGTGTACCCGGAGGGTGAGCTGGTGCCATGGTGCGGCGAGCTGCGCGGGTTTCATCCGGGCGCGTTCTGCTTTGCAGCGCGCTTCGGCGTGCCGGTGGTGCCCTTTGTGCTGCGCCGCACAAAGGGGGCGCTGGCGGGCCGCGGTCTTGAGCTGTGCGCCCTGTCCCCGGTATATGCGCCGCAGGGCATGCGGCCCAGGCAGGCCGCGGCGTTTCTGGAAGAGCAATGCCGCGCCGCCATGCAGCAGGCGCTTGCCCGGGCGGAAATGCCCGCGCCGCGCGCAGTGCAAACCGGAAGGAAGAGCAGTAAAGGAAGAAAAAAATGATGGATATGAAGGAGTATACGGCAGATAGGGATGTGGGCAGGTGCCTGTGCCGCCAAAGGCGGCGCGGTACGCGCATATATAAGGCCGGCATGGCCGTGCTGGCCGTTTCGCTGGCGTGCATGCTGGCTGCGGATATCCGCCTGGCAAGCAGAGCGGGTGGCCTGACAGTAGAGGTGTTTATGCTGGCGGTGGGCGTGTCTCTTCCATTTTGCCTTTCGGCATTTCTGGGGTTTGCCATGATGTGCGCGCCGGGGCGCGAGCTTTTGATGCGGCGCCGGTGGGAAAAATGCTGCTTCACAGGGGACGCCTTCCTTCTGGAATGTGAGCCCGCCCCTCATGAGTATGAGAGGGAGTATGACCGGGTAGTGTACAAAATGCTGTATCAGGATATCCGCAGGGTGGAATATGACGAGGGCTGTAAGCGGCTGGCTGTGTTTGGCCCGCACACTGTATCTAGATACTACACACGGGACGGCCGACCATGCGCCGATGTGTTCACAGAGGACAGCGCGCCGCTGTGCGTCTTCCATTACTATGCGGAGTTTGAAGAAATAAAGGCGCGGCTGACTTACCTTGCTGCGCCGCTGCGGCGCACGGCCTTTGCGCCCTGAGGTCGGAGCGTCCTGGGGCATGCGGCCCAGGCAGGCCGCGGCGTTTCTGGAAGAGCAATGCCGCGCCGCCATGCAGCAGGCGCTTGCCCGGGCGCATCAGCCCGGTGAGGATGCGGCGGAAATATCCGGCGGGCAGGCACAGCCGGGCGGCCAGACGTGAGGCAGAGAAAATAAAGCGCGCCTTTTCAGAGCTTTGTTTTCAGAAAACACAGAGGGGACGGCAATCGCCGCCCCCCCTCTGAAATATTTCTTATCTCACCGCGCCTTTGCGCGGCCCTTTTGCGTGGCCGCGCGCAGCTTCGGCGGGGAAAAGGTGCGGGAATGGCGCGGGCAGCCTGGATAAACAGGCCGCCCGCGCCTGTTTTGTATGCTTTAGCGAAATGACAACCCTCAGCAGAGCTGGGAAGAGTAAAAAAGCTTTCGCTGCCAGTTCCGGGTGAAGCAGGAGGGGTATTCAATATCAAAAAGGTGCAGCACGCAATGGGAAGCCCCCCGTTTACGAGGGGCGGGGTAAGTGACGTAGGAGACAGAGCATTCAGTGCCTCTTGAGAGGCTTGCCGGCAGTATGCTCTTCCAGGGCATACGCAAGCCCCCCGGCTTTGCCGGGAGCCTGACTTGTATTTTGTATATGGAAAACCGCGGGCAGAGCCGGCGGCGCCAAAGCCCCCGCTGTGCTCCGGCAAAATATACGCGCCAAGCAGGGCGCCGGTAACAGCGGCAGAAGAAAAAGGGAATAAATATCGGAACAGGACAGGTCAAAACGCCCATCGCCTGTCTGCACAGCGGCAAGGCGCCCCACGCAGGAGGAGAAACAGCGGGGGGCCTGTATAAACCACCGGTTTGCCCGGCGAGGACGCTTTTGTAAACCGGTTCCAGAAGCGCAAAAGAGACAAATTAAGCACGATTTATAGTAATTTGCACAATTAATTAATTTTTTTGTTGAATCAGCCCTGCCGCTTGTGCCATAATGGAACTACAGAAGCAGCGCGGCCGCCGGGCCGCGCCGGGTGAGTGAAAGGAGAGAAAGAAAAATGGATTCAATGCTTTTGGCGGCGCTGGGCAGCCTTGTGGCCCTGGGGTTCGCCGCCGTCATGTTCGCGCGGGTGAAAAAGCAGCCCGCAGGCACGCCTGAAATGGAAAAAATATCAAAGGCCGTCAGCAACGGCGCCAGCGCATACCTCAAGCGCCAGTATATGGGCGTGGGCGTGTTCTTTGCCGTGGTGTTCGTGGTGCTGATGGCCATGGCCTTTGCCGGGCTGCTCAGCTTTTTCACACCGGTGGCCTTTCTGACGGGCGGTTTTTTTTCGGGGCTTTCGGGCTTCATCGGCATGCGCACGGCCACCATGGCCAACTGCCGCACGGCCAACGCCGCCTCGCACAGCCTGAACAAGGGCCTGCGCGTGGCGTTCAGCGCGGGCTCGGTTATGGGCTTCACCGTGGTGGGCCTCGGCCTTTTAGACCTTTCCATCTGGTATTTCTTTTTGAAGTTTTTCTACACCGCCGTCAGCCCGCTGCCTGCGGCTGAGCTGGCCAGCGCCATCACCTCCAATATGCTCACGTTCGGCATGGGCGCCTCCAGCATGGCGCTGTTCGCGCGCGTGGGCGGCGGCATCTTCACAAAGGCCGCCGACGTGGGGGCAGACCTTGTGGGCAAGGTGGAGGCAGGCATTCCGGAGGACGACCCGCGCAACCCCGCCGTCATTGCCGACAATGTGGGCGACAACGTGGGCGATGTGGCCGGCATGGGCGCCGACCTGTACGAAAGCTATGTGGGCTCCATCGTATCCACCGCCGCGCTGGCCGTGGCCGCGGGCTACGGCATGGCGGGCGTCAGCGTGCCCATGATACTGGCCGCGCTGGGCGTGCTGTGCAGCGTGGTGGGCACCTTCTTTGTAAAAACAAAAGAGGGCGCCTCGCAGAAAAACTTGCTGCGCGCGCTGCGCACGGGCACCTACATCAGCGCGGCGCTGATTGTGGTATGTGCCTATTTTGCCGTAAAGCTGCTTTTGCCCGGGCACATGGGCGTGTTTGTGGCGGTGCTCAGCGGCCTTGCAGCGGGCGTTGCCATCGGCGCCATCACCGAATATTTCACCTCAGATACTTATAAGCCCACGCAGCGCCTGGCCGCCTCCAGCGAGACGGGCAGCGCCACCGTCATCATCAGCGGGCTTTCGCTGGGCATGCTGTCCACTGTGGCGCCCGTTGTCATCGTGGGCGTCAGCGTGCTTATCAGCTATTTCTGCGCAGGCGGCACCGAAAGCTTCAGCATGGGCCTGTACGGCGTGGGCGTTTCGGCCGTGGGCATGCTTTCCACCCTTGGCATCACGCTTGCCACCGACGCCTACGGCCCCATTGCCGACAACGCGGGCGGCATTGCCGAAATGACGCACATGCCCGCAGAGGTGCGCCAGCGCACCGATGCGCTGGATTCCCTGGGCAACACCACCGCCGCTACGGGCAAGGGCTTTGCCATCGGCTCGGCCGCGCTTACGGCGCTGGCGCTTATCGTCTCTTATATCGACAAGGTGCAGACGCTGGACCCGGATTTTGCGCTGGACCTCTCCATCACCAACCCCACCACGCTGATAGGCCTGTTCATCGGCGGCATGCTGCCGTTCCTGTTCGCGGCCCTCACCATGGACGCCGTGGGCAAGGCTGCGCAGAGCATCGTGGTGGAGGTGCGCCGCCAGTTCCGCGAGATAACGGGCCTGCTGGAGGGCAAGGCGGAACCAGATTACGCCAAATGCGTGGATATGTGCACCCGCAGCGCCCAGAAGCTGATGCTGGCCCCGGCGCTTATCGCCGTCATCGTGCCCATTGTGGTGGGCCTTATCCTCGGCGTGAACGGCGTGGCGGGCCTTCTGGCAGGCACCACCATCACCGGCTTTGTGCTGGCGGTGATGATGTCCAACGCGGGCGGCGCGTGGGATAACGCCAAAAAGTACATTGAAAGCGGCGCGCACGGCGGCAAGGGCTCGGACGAGCACAAGGCGGCCGTGGTGGGCGACACCGTAGGCGACCCCTTCAAGGACACCTCCGGCCCCGCCATCAATATCCTCATCAAGCTCACGAGCATGGTGTCCATTGTGTTCGCCGGGCTGATTGTGGCCGTTCACCTGCTGTAAACGCCATATCTGCCGCGCCGTACGGCGCCGCACATGGATACCAGCCTTCCCTGCGGAAAAGGCAGCCCCTTAGGCGTGCTGGCGTAAAAAACACTGGTTTTGGGCTGACAATTTTGGCGTCTGGCGCATTCAAAAGGCCCGGCAATCCGTCAGGATTGCCGGGCCTTTTTTCACACTGCTGTTCACGAAAAATTGCCTGGCCCAAGCTGCTTTGCACCTCTGAAGCAGAAACTTGGGCTGCAGGGCAGGGAAAAGTGCCGCAGGCACCCTTTGTAGCTGTCAGGACACTTTGACGGTGCTGTGCGCCCCAATTCCTGTTTCAAAGGCAGTGTTTCCTTATGTCAACGCGCCTTTCAGGGCGCTGTTTTAAGAAACCAGATGGAGAGTACATTTCTTCCCCTGCAACAAATTTTTTATCTCGCCGCCCCATTCGGGGGCGGCCTTTTTCTTTGAGGGGAAAAAGGCCGGTATTTCGGCAGCATGAAAAAGCCCAGCATGAGAAAAGGCCCCCTCCGGCAAAACGGAAGGGGCGGCCCGGCGCCTGCACGGCCCGGCAGGGGGCGGTAACCTCGTGAATAGCGGCGGCCCCGCACATGCAGAATGAAATTGCAAATACGCCTTTGATGAAGCCTCTCCGGCCGCCGGGCCGGGCGCAGTGTTTTTTGCGGTGCACGCCGCAAAGCGCAGACGGGATAAATGGGGCCGGAACCTTCAGGTGCAAAGAGGGCTGGGCGGAGGCCGCGGACGAGAATGTAAAAAACGGCGGTGAGAAAAAGACGGCGCGGGGTGCTTCGCGCGCGTTTCTGCGCATGCCTGCGCCGGTGAGCGCGCCGGGAAAAGGGGCGCCGCCGGGTGCAGCGCGCGGCACAGAACAGGGCAGGGGGCGTTTTTTGGGCGCACCCGGCCGGGGCAGGGCGGCTTTTCCTGTTTGGCGGCGCAGGGCGCGGGGCATACTTGTTACAGCACACGGCGCGGCGGGCAGGCCGCGCGGGAAAAGGGGGAAGCGCCTGTGCGCACAAGGCTTTGCGTGGTGTTTGCGCTGTTTCTGGCTGTATTCGGCACACTGGTGTGCAGCCTGACGCTGACAGCCACAAACCGCTCCTGGGCGGCCAGCGCCCAGGCGCAAAGCGTGGTTTCCCTGCGGCTGGACGAAGGCCGCGGCAACCTGTTCGACTGCAATTTCACCCGCCTTACCGGCACACAGACAGAGCCCTGGGCGCTGTATTCCCCGGGAAAGGCCAGCTACCGCGAGCTGTTCAGCGAGGTGGACAGCAGCCGGCGGGCCGATTTTTACAGCGGCATCCAGCGCGTGCAGCCGTTTTTGCTGCCCGCCTCAGAAAAGGCCGTGGCAAACGCCCAGCAGGCTGCAGACGCCAGCGGCGCGCGCTATTTGTTCTATAAGCCGCTGCGCTATTATTCGTGCCCCATTGCGCCGCATCTGGTGGGGTACCTGGATGCGGACGGCGCGGGTGTCAGCGGGGTAGAGGCCGCGTTTGACGAGCTGCTGCGCGGCGGCTCTACGGCGCTGGACGTGGCGTGCACCATCACGGCGCAGGGCACCTTTGCGCTGGGCGCGCCGCCGCATCTTGTAGAGACGCAGGGCACCGGCGCGGGCGTGATGCTGGCGCTGGACGCGCGCATCCAGCGTCTGGCCGAGGGCATTGCCGCCGAAGAGATGGACAAAGGCAGCATTGTGGTGATGGAGACGGCCACAGGCCGCGTGCGCGCCAGCGTAAGCATGCCCACGTTCAACCCGCTGAACGTGGCCGCCTCATTTGAAAACGAGAACGCGGCTCTTGTAAACCGCAGCACGGCCGCCTTTGCCGTGGGCAGCGTGTTCAAGCCGCTGGTGGCCGCCGCCGCGCTGGATGCGGGCTTTTCCAAAGACGAGGTGTACACCTGCACGGGCAGCATCACGCTGGGCGGCCACACCTACCGCTGTGCAAAAAGCATTGCCCACGGCGAAGTGGACATGCAGAAGGCGCTGGCTGAAAGCTGCAACTGCTATTTTGTGGCGCTGGGCCAGCGGCTTGGGGGCGAGGCCATCCAGATGGCCGCCCAGCGCGCGGGCTTCGGCGCCGCCAGCGTGGTGGGCGGCACGCTTACCACCGCATCGGGCGCCTTGCCCAGTGCCCAGCTTTTGCAGGACAGGGGCGAGCTTGCCAACTTCAGCTTCGGCCAAGGGGCCTTCACGGCCACGCCGGTGCAGATAGCCGCGTTCACCGGCGTCTTTGCCAACGGCGGCACCTATATCTCGCCCACCTTCACAGAGGCCATTGTGGATGAATACAGCGAAAGCGTCACGCAAAGCCTGTATGCCCCCGTGCAGCGCGGCGTGTGCAGCAGCGAGGCGGCGGCCCAGGTGCTGGATATGATGCGCGCCGTGGTGACAGACGGCATCGGCCGCGCGGCCCAGCCCGTTGCGGGCGGCGCGGCCGGCAAAACGGGCACGGCCCAGACGGGCCGTTATACAGAGGACGGCGAAGAGCTTGTGAACGCCTGGTTCACCGGCCTGTGGCCCAGCGAGGCGCCGCGCTACACCATCACGGTGCTGCTGGATGAGGGCGCCCATTCCTCCACAGATGCCGCGCGCATTTTCTCGCGCATGGCAAGCGCCCTTTATTCGCTGGAGGAAAAGAAGGGCTGAGGCCCAAGGGGCCTGCACAGGGCGCCGTGCGTCCGAAAGGCCGCCGCGGTGGCAGCCCTGCGACAGCGCCGCAGGCCGGGGCTGCTTTTCAAAAAAGGGGCCGTGCCCAAAGGCGCGCCGGTGCTTCCGGCGCTTGGTTCATTCAAAAAGCCCGGTAATCTATCAGGCTTACCGGGCTTTTTCACGCCGCCGCCCGCGCTTTGCAGGCGGGCGGCCTGCTCAAAGGCTCCGCCGGGGCCTTTTCCGCTGTGACGGCGGCGCTGGCCGCGGTGGACAGAGGCAAAAACCTTCTGCAGCAAAGCGAAGTGGACGCCATGGCGCAGGCCATTCTGGACGCCGTTGCAGGGCTTGAAAAAAGCCTGCGCCCACACCCACACCCGCCCCGCAGGCGTCTGCTGCAGACGCAGGGCGGAAGGCCAACCCCAAAACGGGCGCGCCCGCCTGCTGAACACATTGCCTTAAAAATGACGCGATGGGCTTTGACGGCACTGCACGCTCAAGTTTTGGCCTCATAGGCAGCGGATTTTTGCGCAGGCGCGCAAAGTGCTTGCTTTTTATGCGCGCAGTGTGGTAGGATAAGCACAGAACGTACCGCATTTTGTGAGAAAGGGGCCCCTTTCTGCTTCTCCGGCACATAGCCGGAGAAAAGGGCATGTCTCACCGCCGGCAGGCGCCGGGGCGGCACCTTGTGCAAAGGAGACGGATATGAAACACCTGAAAAAGCTTTTGTGCGGCCTGCTGGCCGCGGCCCTGATGCTTTGCGCCCTGCCCGCAGCGGCGCTGGCCGAGGGCGCGCCCGCCCAGCCTACGCGGACAGAAAGGTTGGAAATCACGGCGGAAACCCCGCTGACGGACGAGCTGGATACGGAGGGCTGGAAGTGGGAGCCGTCCGGCAATGGCGGCACCCTTACGCTGCAAAACTGTTATATTCAGGTGAACTCTAGTGGGGCCAGCAGCACCTCCAGTGCAATTTACTTCGGCAATGGCGTAAAAAATGCCACCATCCATCTGGAGGGGAGCAATACGCTGGAGACAACGAACGACAACAATGTCTACCTCATCAGCACGGATGCGGACGTGACGTTCACCGGCGGCGAGGATGCCAGCCTGAACTTTGTAGTGCCGGGCAGTGTGATGGAATCCAGCTATTTGTTTGGCATTTTTGCCAACAGCCTTGCCATAAAATCGGGCAATATCACCTGCAATACAGAGTTTTGCTTTGTAAACTACGGCGTAAGTATTGAGGGCGGAAGCCTGACGGTGGACGCCGGGCACATGGCAGGCTCTGACGGGATATACAGTTGCGCCGGAAACGTGAATATTTCGGGCGGCACCGTGAATATCCACGCCGGGCGCGACGGTATTTTTATTCCCGGCAACGGCGCGTTTGAAAGCGGAGAACAAACGGTGAACATCACCGGCGGTGATGTCACAATCAAGGCAGACAACCCCGGCGAAGGGGCGCGGGGTGATGGTATCTATGCCAAAAATGTGATAATTGACACAAATGGAAAAGTGACGGTTTACGGAAGCGATGTTGCCATCGATTTGCCTAAAGAGAATGGAAAAGCAGATATTTTGAATATGGGTAAGGGCTCTTCTATTTCTGTTGCAGATACCTCTACATATGGTGTTTTCAGAGTGAAATACCCGGATAACACCTCTGTCACCATTGCCCCGGCAGATTATTCCGCTGTGGATGCCGCCGAGGCGCAGGCAAAAGCTCTGAACGCAGAGGACTACAAGGATTTTTCCGCCGTGACGGCGGCGCTGGCGGCTGTGGACAGAAACAAAAACCTTCTGCAGCAAAGCGAGGTGGACGCCATGGCACAGGCCATTCTGGACGCCGTTGCAGGGCTTGAAAAAAAGCCTGCGCCCACCCCCACGCCCGCCCCGCAGGCGCCTGCCGCAGACGCAGGGCGGAAGGCAAACCCCAAAACGGGCGTGGCAAAATAAATATGCAGCAGATAAGCAGGGCCCCCTGCTCCGGCTATACGCCGGGCGACGCAGGCCGCGGCCGGCAAATAAGCAGGGACAAAAAATTTTGTTAAGGCGGCGGGGCAGGTGCTGTACGTGAAATACAATTCCTCCATGCGTGAAATTTCACGCGCCGCGCGCCCCTTAAGATATGCGCTGGCAATAGGCTCGTACAGGGCTGGCACAAGCCGCCTCAAGCGCGCTGACGCAGGCGGGCCGCCGCCCCCCTGAAAGGCAGTTTTTGCGTATGGCTTCTTCCGCTTTTCCTGGCAGCCGCAAAGGGCATCTGCGGAAAGCTTCCCTGATCTGCATCAAAAGCTGCCGCCTGCGAGGCGCTGTGCAGCTTTTAGACCGGCCGCTTTGGAGGAACGGTGTGCAAGAAAAGCCCGGCGAGCTGACGGCTTGCCGGGCCTTTTGCGCGCACTAGGCGCCAAAAAACGGAAGCGAAAACAGGCGCTTTTTTGCATCGACGCGCCTTCATGGCGTTGTTTCGGGAAAACAGAGAGGGACGGCGGCCGCCGTCCCTCTCTGTTTTTTTGTTTTATATGCTTTCGCGAAATGACAACCCCCAGCAGAGCTGGGGAGAGTAAAAAAGCTTTCGCTTCCGGCATCGAGCGAAGCGGGAAGAGATGAACAACTTTACGATTGTCAGAAAGATAATCTTGGATAAACGGCGCCCGTTTACGGGCCGCAGGGCAAGTGATGC
>JAGZUF010000035.1 GCA_018380115.1 Oscillospiraceae bacterium
CATCGAGCGAAGCGGGAAGAGATGAACAACTTTACGATTGTCAGAAAGATAATCTTGGATAAACGGCGCCCGTTTACGGGCCGCAGGGCAAGTGATGCAGGCGGCGGATTTTTTCAGCGCCTCTTGAGAAGCTTGCCGGCAGTATGCCCTTCTGGGGCTTACGCAAGTCCCCGGCTTTGCGGGGGGCTGACTTGCTGTGCTGAAAAACATCCTTTGGCCATGCCGGAGGGTGGGCGTTTATTTTTTGGGCATGCTGCACCCGGGGCGGGGAGTATGCAGCCCTGCGCAAAAAGGTTTGCATTTTCTTGAAAAATAAGGTAATATAAGTCACAAAGAAGGCGCCGCGTACAGCGGCGCTGAGAAAGGGGCCCCTTTCTGTTTCTCCGGCACTGGCCGGAGAAACCGCCTGTCTCACGCACAGGGAAAAGCGGGCCGGAACCTGTGAAGGAGAGAAAAGGCATGAAAAAATGGAAAAGGCTTGCGTGCGCCGTGCTGGTGCCGGCCCTGCTCACCTGTTTGCTGCCCGCAGGGGCGTTTGCGGAAAATGCCGCGGACACATGGGACGGCACGGCGGACACAAGCTGGTATGACGCAAACGATGTGAAAGCAACTTATGACATCACGACGGCGGAACAGTTGGCGGGCCTGGCGGAAATCGCCTGCAACAAAAATTACTCACCCCAAGGCAAATATGAGCAGTTTGAAAACACTACCTTTACACTTCGGGCAGATTTAGACCTCGCCGGGCACATGTGGAAGGCTATTGCTTACCCGCCTGGTAATGGTTCGTCTTCGAAGGGGTTTCAAGGCACATTTGACGGAAACGGGCACACTATTTCCAATTTGTCTTACAGCGGCAATACGTCGGAGTGCGGCCTTTTCTATTGGCTGGGAAATAAAAGCACAGTGAAAAATTTGGGCCTGTTGAATGCGGACATTACGGCCACTTCTGTCAGTGGCGTCCATCAGCTGCAGACAGGTATATTAGCTGCCGCATCCTTCGGTACTATTTTGAACTGTTATACCACTGGCAGCTTGAAGGTAGAGGGCGAATACGTAAGCGCCGGCGGGCTTGTGGGAATGCTGGCAGCAGGTGGTGACGGCGCGGCCATGACAGGGTGCTATTCCTCGGCGAACATCACAGGGCAGTTCGCAAACGCCGGTGACGCGGTCGATTATGCTGCACTGGGCGGCCTGATTGGCACTGCGGACACGAATATCTATGGCCTCAGCATAAAGAATTGCTATTTCGACGGAAGCATTACATCGAATGCCGAAAATTCTATCGGCGGCATTGTGGGGGCTGTATTCTGCAACAATGTGGAAAAAGGCGTCACCCTTCAAAATTGTCTTTCTGCCGCGCAGGGCAGTTTCTCCGGTGCACAGGCGGCGCAGATAGGTACGCTGTATGAGGGCGGCGCCCTGCAGACAGTCAGCGGATGCTTCTGGAACGACTCCGAAGTACCGGGCATTCTGCTGGACGGCGCGCCTGCCGGAGATGCCGGGGCGGCCATGGGTACGCCTGTCTCAGACTGGACGGACGAGGCACAGTTTGGCGCGCTGGCCCTGGGCACAGAGGTGGACGGCGTGACATGGGTGATGGGAATAAAGCACCCCACCTTTGCGTGGGATGAGAGAAATCTGCCCGCAGACTACACACGGGTGGATGCGGCCATAGAGCAGGCGAATGCCCTGCGTGCGGCGGATTATACGGATTTTTCGGCGGTGACGGCGGCGGTGAACGCAGTGGACCGCACAAAGAGCAAAGCGCAGCAGGCCGAGGTGGACGCCATGGCGCAGGCTATTCTGGAGGCCATAGCGGCGCTGGAGAAAAAGCCCGCCCCAGCGCCTGCCCCCGCGCCCGCAGGCGGTGCGGGCCAAAAGCAAAACCCCAAAACAAGTGTGTGAGAGGCAGGGCAAAGGCGCTGCATTGGAAGGAACCGGCCGGAGCCGGGCGTGGAAACACCTGTTTTGCCTTGCAGGTTGGCGTATGATACCGTGCAGCCCATGGCAGGCCTGATGGCCGCCATGGGCTGCACGGCTTTCGGCAGATGGAACCGCGGGCAGAATACGGAAGCCTTTGTATGCTGAAGCGGAAGGGCTTTCGTCGTCCCTGCGCGCACATCCGTTTTGTTTTTCAAAACCGTCCCTGCCCGCTGCAAGCGGGCATTTTGCTTTGCAGCTTTGCAAAACTGCAGAATCCCTTGAAGTTGTCAGGGCGCGCGGCGTCATGGCTTTCACGTCTGGGGAAACATGCGGGCTGCGTTTTCGGCCGTTTGCCCGCCGGCACTTTTGGCAATACCGTGGCGCTAAAAGCCCTGCTTCAGCGGCAATGCATTCTTCCGGCGGACGCCTACGCCGCTGGCAAATTTTTTTGCTTTTTATATTGACACGGTGTCAGCGATGGCGTAAAATATATTTGCTGACACGGTGTCAGAATGGGCGGAAGGCCAGTGCGTACCCTTCTGCACAGCGTCTTTGTCTGCCCAGGCAGAGACGGGCGGACGAAATGAAAGGATGAAGGCGAATGACAACGGGGAAAAAGCGCGGTACAGCAGCTTTGCTGGTGACAGCGGTGCTTTTTGTTTTGACAGCCTGCGGCATGGGCCCGGCTGCGGCGGGCGCTTCGGGCCAAAGCGCCGCGCCCTTTTCGGCGGCGGCTCCGCCGTCCGGGCAGCTGCTGGGCCCGGAGGGCGCAGGCGGGGAAGAAAATGCCGGAGGAGAGCTGGTGGTCTATTTTTCCGTCACAGGCAACACACGGGCTGTGGCGGAAACCCTGGCCGACATGCGGGGGGCACAGCTTTGGGAAATTGTGCCGGAAGAACCTTATACCGCAGAGGATATCGACTACGGCAGTGATGGCTGCCGTGCCAATGCGGAACAGAACGATGACGCTGCGCGGCCGGCAATTGCAGGCGGTGTGGAGGCGCTTGACGGATACGATGTTATCTATGTGGGCTTTCCTATCTGGTGGGGGAACATGCCGCGCATTCTTTACACCTTTTTTGATGCCTGCGACCTCTCCGGCAAAACCATCGCCCCCTTCTGTACCAGCGGCGGAAGCGGCATTTCTGCCGCTGTGGAGGACATTGCCCGGCTGGAGCCGGACGCAACAGTGACCGAAGGCCTGCGCGCCGGCCTGGGGCAGGCGGAAGAAAGCCTGGGCCAGTGGCTGAATGACATAGGCCTGTAGCCTTGCGGCGGCTCCGGGCGGCAGTACCGCCATGCAGAGGGCGTGCAGCTATCAAAAGGAGGATATGAAATGGAAAGAAATATACTGGTGGCCTACTTCTCGGCCAGCGGGGCAACGGCCCGCGCGGCACAGGAGGTTGCCCGGGCGGCCGGCGCAGACCTGTACGAGATATGCCCTGCCGTGCCCTATACCGGGGCGGACCTGGACTGGACGGACCGCAGCAGCCGGAGCTCATGCGAGATGAATGATGCCGCCAGCCGCCCGGCCATCGCACGGCCGGTGCAGAATATGGCGCAATATGATACGATTTTTCTCGGTTTTCCCATTTGGTGGTATGTGCAGCCGCGCATCATCAACACCTTTTTGGAAAGCTATGACCTGGCAGGAAAAACACTCATCCCTTTTGCAACATCCGGCGGAAGCGGCATTGGGAATGCGGAAAAAAGCCTGAGGACGCTCTGCCCGCATGCAGACTGGAGAAAAGGCAGGCTGCTGAACGGGGGCGGGGCGGCGGCCTGGGTAAAAACTGTGCTTCGCTGAAAAGGGCGTACCTTATCAGAGAAGCACCGCATCCCGGAAGCGAGACCGTATAAAGAAGAGAGCGAGGAAACTGTGATGAAGAAAGCAACAGTATATTTTACACGTGAACTCACGCCGCAGGCAGTGGTGAGGCTTTATCAGAAGCTGGGCGTTCAGCTGCCCGGCAGGGTGGCCGTAAAGGTGCATTCCGGTGAAAAGGGCAACCAGAACTTCCTTCGCCCGGAGTTTTGGCGCCTCATGGTAGAAGCGGTGCACGGCACAATTGTGGAGTGCAACACCGCCTATGGCGACGCTGCGGGCGGTGTGCGCGACCACAGCGAGGCACATTGGAAGCTTTTGGAGGAACACGGCTGGACAAAGTGCTTTGATGTGGACCTGATGGACGCTGAAGGGCCGGATGTGGTGTGGCCTGTCCCCGGTGGAAAGGTTCTGAAGGAAAACCGCTTGGGCAAAAATATCCTGCGCTACGATTCCATGCTGGTGCTGGCCCATTTCAAGGGGCACCCCATGGGCGGTTACGGCGGTGCGCTCAAGCAGCTTTCTATTGGCTGTGCATCGCGCGCAGGCAAGGCGCTGATCCATTCCGCAGGAAGGACGGATGACCGCTTTGAGACGTGGAAGCAGCATGCCAGCAGCACCGTTTTCCCAGAGGCGATGGCCGATGCAGCCATGAGCGTGGTGCGGCATTTTGAAGGCAGGCTTGCCTTCGTCAATGTAATGAAGAACCTTTCTGTGGACTGCGACTGCTGCGCAGTAGCAGAGGACCCCTGCATGAAGGATATCGGCATGCTTGCCTCGCTGGACCCGGTGGCTATCGACCAGGCATGCATCGATCTTGTCATCCGCTCTGACGACCCTGGAAAAGAGCATTTTATGGAGCGCGTGAACAGCCGCAACGGAATCCATACCATCGAGGCCGCCGCCTGCCTTGGCTGCGGCAGCCGGGAATACGAGCTTATTGAGGTGTAAGGCAGAAGGCGGCCGCAAAGCGGCAGGGCACAGGCGTCGCGCCTGCGTGCCGCCACACTGAGTTTGACACGGTGTGCAAAGGCGGATATAATAGGCTTTACTATACCGTTCGGATGGAGGCGTAGGCGTGCCGAAGGGCTCAGAAGAATTAACGAATGCCAGAAAGAACGAGATTATCAGCGCCTGCGCCGCGCTGTACGAGACCATGAGCTTTCAGGATATTACACTGAAGGAGATAGGCAAACAGACATCGTTCACCCGCACGTCCATCTATAATTACTTTCATACCAAGGAAGAGATATTCCTTGCGCTTTTGCAGCGTGAATATGAAATGTGGAGCATCGACCTCATGCGCCTGCATGATGAAAACACATGCATGACGGCGGGCCGGTTTGCAGAAGAACTGGCGCACACAATGGAAAAACGGGGAAGGATGCTGAAGCTTCTTTCCATGAACCACTACGATTTAGAGGCGCGCGCCCGCATGGAAAAGCTGGTGGAATTCAAGGTCGCTTACGGCAATTCTATCCGCGCGGTATCGCGCTGTTTGGAAAAGTTTTTTCCGGCTATGTCTACACAGGATATCCAGGGGTTCATCTATGCGTTTTTTCCGTTTCTGTTTGGGGCCTACCCCTATACTTTTGTCACGGAGCAGCAGCGGCAGGCAATGGAGAGGGCGGGCGTGGCCCATGTGCAGCTTTCTCTGTACGAGATAACATATTCCTGTGCCAGAAGGCTGCTGGAAGGGTATGGCGCGCAGGCCACATAAGCGGGCAAAGGCGCCGGTTTTGAAAAAGCGCAGCCCCAGAGGGCAACGGCCCTCCGGGGCTGTTTTTTGTGCGTGCGTGCCGCTTCGGGGCGCTTCCCCTTGTGCGGGGGCGCTTTTTTTGTTATAATAAAGTGTCTTTGGGCCCGCGCGCCGCGCGGGCCCGTATTCACCGGCAGAAAAAGGGGGCGTTTCATATGGGCGGCATTGTCGCGTGGGACCGTGTGGCTGTTTATTTTGCGCGCGCGCTGGCGCTGCTTACGGCCATCCCCTTTCATGAGGCGGCGCACGCGTGGGCGGCCGACAAGCTGGGCGACCCCACGGCAAAGCTGTATGGCAGGCTTTCGCTGAACCCGCTGCGCCATTTGGACCCATTGGGCGCGCTGTGCATGATATTTGCCGGCTTCGGCTGGGCTAGGCCCGTGCCCGTGGCGGCCACTGTCCGCTTTGCCCACCCGCGCCGCGATATGGCCCTCAGCGCCGCCGCGGGGCCAGCGGCGAACCTTCTGCTGGCCTATGTTTACACGGTGCTGTACAAGCTGGTGGGCTACCTTGCGCCCGCCAATGCGTTCTGGCTGTTCGTGTTTCTGGTGCTGTCCACCATGGTGAACGTGAACATCACGCTGGCTGTGTTCAACCTGCTGCCCGTGCCGCCGCTGGACGGCTCGCGCATTTTCAACCTGCTGCTGCCGAAAAAGTGGTATTTTGCCGTGATGCGCTACGAGCGCATCATTCTTCTGGCGCTGTTTGCCGTGCTGTTTCTGGGCTTTTTAGACGTGCCGCTGGGCTGGCTGTACACGGCGGCCGGGCGCCTTTTGGATTTTGCCACGGGCTATGTGGAGCTTGCGCTGCGCGCGCTTTTGAGCTGAGAGGGGGCGTCTCAGAATATGGAACAGCAGCCCGTACAGCTGCATATGGAGCAGTTTACCTTCAAGCTGGCCGATTTCGAGGGCCCGCTGGACCTGCTTTTATACCTTGTCAGCAAAAACAAAATGAGCCTTGCCGATATCGAAATTGTGAAGCTCATAGACCAATATGTGTCCATCGTGCACGGCGTGCGCGCCGAAGAGATGGAAAGCGCAAGCGAATTCATTGAAATGGCCGCAAGGCTGGTGCAGATGAAATCGTTCTTCCTTCTGCCGAAAAGCGAAGAGGCCGAGCGTATGAGGGAAGAGCTTACGGGCATGCTGGTGGAATACAGCTTGTGCAAAGAGGTGGCCGCAAAGCTGCGCGCGATGGGCGAGGGCATTTACCTTGCCGTGCGCGGGCCCATGCCTGTGGAGCTGGACGCCACCTACCGCCTGCGCCACCAGCCGTGCGAGCTGGAAAAGGCCTACAATGCCCTGCAGGGCAAAAGCCTTTTGAAGCGCACGCCAAAGGCCGAGCAGTTCGAGCCGCTTACCGCCGCGCCCATGGTGTCGGTGGCCTCGCGCATTATCCATGTGCTGCGCGGCCTTGTCACCGGCAGGGTAAAAACGCTGCGGCAGCTTTTTTCAAAGGACGCCACGCGCGGCCAGACGGTGGCCACCTTTCTGGCTGTGCTGGAGCTGGTGCGCGCAGGCCGTGTGAGCATTGACGCACACGAGAACCTCAGCGTAAAGCAGCGCAGAAAGGGGGCCTGAGGGCCGTGGAGCTGAACCAACTGAAGGGGGCGCTGGAGGCTGTGCTGTTTGCGCACGGCGAGCCGGTGAGCGCGGCGCGCCTGGCGGACGTGTTTGAAATGGACGAGGCAGAGCTTTTGCGCGTGCTGGCCGCCATGCGCGATGAATACGAGGCCGCCGGGCGCGGCATCTGTCTTTTGCGGCTGGAGGACAGCTGGCAGCTTGCCACAAAGCCGGCCTTTTCCTCGTATGTGAAGCGCGCACTGGACAACCGCCGCAACACGCCGCTCAGCCCCGCGGCCATGGAGGTGCTGGCTGTCATTGCCTATAACCAGCCGGTGTCCCGCTCGTTTGTGGAGCAGGTGCGCGGGGTGGATTCCACCTCCACCGTGCAGACGCTGCTGCAAAAGGGCCTTATTGAAGAGGCCGGCAGGCTCGATTTGCCCGGCAGGCCCATTTCGTTCCGCACGACGGACGCATTTCTGCGCTCGTTCGGGCTGGAGAGCCTGGCCCAGCTGCCGCCGCTGCACGGTGGCGACTATATGCTGGAGCCGGAGATGCAGGCAGCCGGGCCGCAAAAAAACGGCGCAGAAGACGGCATACAGGAATAACGCGGGCCGCCGCAGGGCGGCAAAGGGGGCGGGCGAATGCATATTCTGCTCACAGCGCTCAGCGTGCTGGGCTGGGTGCTTGCTGTGCTGCTGTGCCTGCTGCTTCTGGCGCTGTTCACGCCCGCGCGCCTTGTGCTGGAGCTTCGCTACGATGCCTTTTGCGCAAGGCTGAAGGTGCTGTGCTTCACCTTTACGCTGTATCCGCGCAGGCAAAAGCCGCAGGCCGGGGCGCCCGGCGGTGAAGCCGGGCCCGCCGCGCCGCAGAAAGCGGGCGCGCGGCCTGACGGCGGCAGCGGTGCGCAGGCCGGGCAGCCGCAGGCGGGGCAAAGGGCGCCAGCAGAAAAAAAGGCCGCAAACAAAAGGCGCCGCCTGCCAAGCCTTGGCAGCCTTGCGCAGATATGCTCTGCCGCCGGGGCGCTGATGCGCGCCGTGCTGCGTGCCGTGCATGTGCGCGATGTGAAGGCCGTGTGGCCCGTGCACTGCGGGGACGCCGCTGAAACGGCCATCCGCTTTGGGCGCACGCAGGCGTATGTGGGCTCTGCGCTGGGCGTTTTGCAGAACTTTGTCGATTTGCAGCTCAGGCAGGTGGATATCATACCGGATTTTACCGGCGAGCACAAATATCGCAGATATTTCTATTGTAAAATCCAGGCAACACCGTTTATAATAGTGACAACAGGCGTGTGGGCCCTTGTAAAGCTGAAGGCCATGCGCGCTATTTGAGGCAGGGAGGTCTTGCATCATGAACGAACACCCCATTGAGGGCCTGATGGACGTCACCCTTGAAAAAATAAAAAGCATGGTGGATTCCAACACAATCATCGGCAACCCCATCAATATGCCGGACGGCACGCTGATACTGCCCGTGTCGAAGGTGTCGTTCGGTTTTGCCACCGGCGGGTCGGATTTTCCCAGCAAAACCTCCAAGCAGCTGTTCGGCGGCGGCGGCGGGGCGGGCGTGTCCATTTCACCCATCGCATTTCTGGTGGTGCGGGGCAATTCCGTGCGCATGCTGCAGCTGGCCGACACCTCCAACAGTGTGGACCGCGCCATCGGCATGATGCCCGAAATGGTGGACAAGGTGGCCGACCTGTTCGGCAAAAATAAAAAGAACGACACCGGCGCCGCCGAATAGGCGGGCGCCCATGGGCCGGGCCAGCCGCGTGCTGCGCCTTCGGCCCTTTTTGTGAGAAAAGGGGAAATAGGAACATGAGAGACGAGCGCATCCAGAAGGTGCTTGCCGCGCAGGGCGTCTGCTCGCGCCGCGCGGCCGAGCAGCTTATTTTGCAGGGCCGCGTGAAGCTGAACGGCAGGCCCGTGGGCCTTGGCGACAAGATGGATACGGATAAAGACGTGCTCAGCGTGGACGGCCGGCGCATCGCCGTGCCCAAAAAGGCGGAAAAATATTACTATATGCTGCATAAGCCGCGCGGCTTCATCACCACCACCAGCGACGAACGCGGGCGTAAAACGGTGATGGACCTGCTGGACGGCGTGCCCGTGCGCGTGTACCCGGTGGGCCGTCTGGACAAAGACAGCGAGGGCCTTTTGCTGCTCACCAACGACGGCGAGTTTGCAAACCTGCTTACGCACCCCAGCCACGGCGTGACGAAGCTTTACCGCGTGACGGTGCACCCGCACGCCACAGAGGAGCAGCTGATTGCCCTGACGGACGGCGTGGTGCTGGACGACGGCACTAAGACACAGCCCGTTGTCATCCGCGTGGTGGCCGACGAGCCCGAGCGCACCGTGATGGAGATGACGCTTTCGGAGGGCAAAAACAGGCAGATACGCCGCATGTGCGAGGCCGTAGGGCTGGACGTGGCGCGCCTGCGCCGCACGGCGGTGGGCCCGGTGAAGCTGGGCATGCTGGCGCCTGGCCAGTTCCGCGAGCTGGACAAGCAGGAGGTGCGCGCCCTGCGCGCCATGGCCCAGAAGGGCAAGGCCGCGGCGCAGATAGAAAAAAACACGCGCCGCCGCGCGGCACGCACGGCGCATGGGCCGCGCGCGCCGAAGGGCGCCGTGAAAAGGGGGAACAGGCTATGATTGCAATGCGCCCCATTTTGGAGCAGGACGTGCTGGACCTTCTGAACGACGGCCGCTTTGACGGCGAGGTGGAGGGCTATGTGGTGATGGATGGGCCCAATTACCTGGGCCATATGCTGTACCGCATTGACGGCGATTTCATTGACGTGCTGGACTGCGGCGTGCAGGAGAGCGCCCTTGTGGACGGCGGCGTGCGCGCCTGCGTGGCCGCGGGAGAGAATGCGGGCTGCTGTGAATTCACTGTGAACATGGAGGACGCCGCCCTGGCGCGCTGGTACAGGGTGTTTTTCCCGCACAGCGTGCAGCCCGTGGCCATCAAGGCGCTGTTCTCCGGCTGCGTGCACTGAAGCGCCTGTACTGCGGCTTTCGGGGGTGTTTTCAGGCAGAGGCGTTTGCCCATGTGCGGCTTTTATGTGCCGCCGTGTGTAAAAACGCAAATTTTGGCGCATCCGGCCTTGTCATTTTTTTGTCAAGGTAGTATAATATTTATAATTTCGGTTTTCAACCACTACTGGTAGCAGGAGGGCTGTTCATGGCAAAAACAACGTCCGGCAGGGAAGTCCTTGCCAAGTTTTTCGATGAAGGCGCCTATCAGGTGCTCTGCGGCGGGCAGGGCGCTGTGACGGCTGCATTCGGCAGCGCGAACGGCACGCCCGCATATGCGGTGTGCCAGAACGGCGAAGCCACAAGTGAAAAGGATATTGACAAAATGGTAAAGGTGCTGGAAATGGCCGCCGCCACGGGCAACCCCGTTGTGACGTTCTATGCCAGCGCAGGCGCAAAGCTGGCCGAGGGCCTTGGCGCTTTGGCCGCAGGCGCAAAGCTGTGCGCCGCCGTTGCCAGGGTGTCCGGCGTGGTGCCGCAGATAGCCGTTGTTACGGGCGTGTGCGGTGCTTCCAGCGCGTTGGCCGCCGCCGGCGCGGACGTGTGCATTATGAGTGAAGAGGGCGAGCTGTTTTTTACACCGCCCTTTACCGCCGCCGCTGCGGGCGATGCCTGCCCGGGGGCAGGCAAGGCCGCGTTTGCAGCAAGGGCGGGCGTCGCCGCCCTTGTGGTGAAAAATGCAGAGCAGGCGGCCGCCGAGGCGGCGCGCCTTGTGGGCCTGCTGCCCGCGAACAACTTGTGCGGCCCGGCCCTGTTTGACGCCGCCGAACCTGCAAAGGCGCTGGATATGGCGAAATACACCGGCGCCGGGGCCGCGGCAGCGCTGTGCGACGGGGGCAGCCTGCTGGAGCTGTGGGGCGGCTATGGAAAAAATGTGTACACGGCCCTTGGCACTGTGGGCGGCAACGTAGTAGGCGTTGTAGCTACTGCAGGCAACGAAGACGGGCTTTGCCGCACATGCGTTTCCAAGGCGGCGCGCTTTGTGCGCCTGTGCGATGCGTTCAGCATTCCGTTGGTGACGCTGTGCGCCACAGCGGGCTTTGTGCCCAGCGCCACAGAGGATGAGGCCGGCGGCCTGCGCGAGGCCGCGCGCCTTGCGGCCAGCTATGCCGACGCAACCACCGCAAAGGTGGCCGTCGTTACCGGAAATGCCGTGGGCCCCGCCTGGGTGGCTCTGTGCAATGCAGACCTCACCATTGCTGTGGAGGGCTGCACCATTGCCCCCCTGGCGCCGCAGGCCGCAGTGAGCGTGCTGTATAAGGACGAGATAGATTCGTCTGATAACATTGCCGCGGCCACGCAGAAAAAGGCCGCCCAGTGGGCTGCTGAAACGTGCAGCGCCGCCGCCGCCCTGCAGGCCGGGCTGGCCGATTTTGCAGTGCCTGCGGCCGATGCGCGCGCCGCGCTGGCGGGCGCGCTGGACATGCTGAGCACCAAGCGCACCCAGCGCCTGCCGAAGAAGCACGGCAACATGGCGCTGTGACACAAAGCTGATAGTTTGCTGACATAAGCTGAGATGATATAGGAGGAACTTCCCATGAAAACTTTTAACATCACGGTAAATGGCACCCCGTACAGCGTCACTGTGGAAGAGACAAACGGCGCCGTCCCTGCGGCCCCCGCAGCGCCTGTGGCCTCTGCCGCGCCTGCGCCTGCCCCTGCGCCTGCGGCAGCCCCTGCCGCCCCTGCGCCCGCAGCGCCCGCCGCTGCCGGTGCGGTGTCTGTCACAGCGCCCATGCCGGGCACCATTCTGGACGTGAAAGCAGCCGCCGGTGCCGCTGTGAAGGCAGGCGACGTGCTGTGCATTCTGGAAGCCATGAAGATGGAAAACGAAATCGTTGCCCCGCAGGACGGCACCGTGGCCGGTGTGCACTGCAATAAGGGCGACAGTGTGAACGTGGGCGACCTGCTGGTGTCCCTGAACTGATAGAGAGGTGAGAAGGCTTGGCTAAGAAACCGATCAAAATCACGGAAGTGGTGCTGCGCGACGCGCACCAGAGCCTCATTGCCACCCGCATGACGATGGACGAGATGCGCCCCATCCTGCCCGCTATTGACGAGGTGGGCTATTACTCGGTAGAGTGCTGGGGCGGCGCCACCTTCGATTCCTGCATCCGTTTTCTGGATGAGGACCCGTGGGACCGCCTGCGCATCCTGCGCAAAGAGATGCCCAACACGAAGCTGCAGATGCTGTTCCGCGGCCAGAACATGCTGGGCTACCGCCACTATGCCGACGACGCGGTGGAGTATTTCGTGCAGAAATCCGTCGCCAACGGCATCGATATCCTGCGCATCTTCGACGCGCTGAACGACCCGCGCAACCTGCAGACGGCCATTAAGGCGGCTATTAAGGAAAAGGCGCATGTGCAGGGCTGCATCAGCTATACGCTCAGCCCCGTGCACAACAACGAATACTTTGCCAAATACGCCAAAACGCTGGAAGAAATGGGTGCGCACAGCATCTGCATCAAGGATATGGCAGGCCTGCTCACGCCGTATGCCACTTACGAGCTGGTGAAGGCGCTGAAGGAAGAGGTATCCATCCCGGTGGATATCCACAGCCACTATACCTCCGGCCTTGCGTCCATGTCTATTCTGAAGGGCATCGAGGCGGGCGCCGACATCATCGACACTGCCATCAGCCCGCTGGCGCTGGGCACCAGCCACATGCCCACAGAGAGCCTTGTGGCCGCCCTGCAGGGCACGGACTACGACACCGGGCTGGATTTGAAAAAGCTGAACGTGGTGCGCGCGCACTTTGCAAAGCTGCGTGAAAAATATCTGGCCGATGGCCAGCTCAGCCCGAAGATGCTGGGCGTGGACGCCAACACCCTGCTGTATCAGGTGCCCGGCGGCATGCTGTCGAACCTGCTCAAGCAGCTGAAGGACGCCGGAAAGGAAGACCAGCTCGACGCCGTGCTGCAGGAGATACCCCGTGTGCGCGAAGATTCTGGTTACCCGCCCCTTGTCACGCCCACCAGCCAGATTGTGGGCACTCAGGCGGTGTTCAACGTCATTTTGGGCGAGCGGTATAAAATGGTCACCAAGGAGTTCAAGGGCCTTGTGCACGGCGATTACGGCAAAACGCCCGCGCCCATCTCGCCGGAGTTCACAAAGCGCATTCTGGGCGATGAACAGCCCATTACCTGCCGCCCGGCAGATTTGCTGGAGCCGGAAATTGAAAAGCTGCGCGCTGAAGCTGCCAAGTATGTGCAGCAGGAGGAGGACGTGCTCACCTATGCCATGTTCCCGCAGGTGGCGCCCAAGTTCTTTGAAAAGCGCAACCAGAAGCTGATGGGTGTGGACGGCGAACACGCCGATTACGCTGGCAAGTCTCACCCGGTATAATGCCGTATCTGCTCTGCCCCGGTTTTCGGGGCAGAGCTTTTTCTTGCCGCGCCTTGCGCGAAATGCCGTCCCGGCAGAGCCGGTGCGGGCAAAAGGCTTTGAAAATAAACGGGTGCAGGGCCGGAGGAGCGGCCAAATTATAAAGCTGCTTTCTTACCAGAAGGAAGTTGTGGGAAAGAGGAAGCGGCGAAAGAGCAAAGAACGAAGAGTAAAAAGGAAAGAGCCGGTGCGGGCCTTAACAGGCGGGCATGCAGCTATGGCTGGTTTGGAAAGCCGCAGGGCGAGAGCGGGGATGATAATTTTCGCCGCCTGTTTCAGAGGCGGCAAGCGCCGCCCACTGCGATGCCCGAACAGTCCATTGGCCCGCGTATGGATACGAGCACGCCCCGGCGCTTTCAAAAAAGCGGCAACGAAGGAGAAATAAGCCCATGTGCATGATATGCGAAAGAATACGCGCAATCAAAAACGGTACGAACCCCTACTTTGTGCAGGAGCTGGAGACAGGCTATGTGGTGCTGGGCGACCACCAGCACTTCAAAGGCTACACATTGTTTTTGTGTAAGCAGCATGCGGCGGAGCTGTTCTGCCTGGAGCGGGCTGTAAAGATAAAGTTTCTGGAAGAGATGTCGCTGGCGGCGCAGGCGGTTTCGGCCGCATTCGGCGCGGAAAAAATGAACTGCGAGCTTTTGGGCAACGGCGACGCGCACCTGCACTGGCATCTGTTCCCGCGCGTGGCGGGCGATTTAGAGGGCTTCGGCAGCAATGGGAAAGGCCCGGTGTGGTGGTATCCTGCACAGAAGATGTACAGCGACGCCGCCCGCCCCGCCGCCGCAGAGCTGGAGCAGATGAAGGCGCGCCTGCGTGCGGAGCTGCTTCGGCTGTTGTAAAGCGCGCGGATACGCCGGAGAGGCCGCCGGCAGAGGGCATGCGCACATGGCCCGGCACGCGGATATAAGGTGCGGCAGAAGGGCTGCTTGCGGGGGAGCTTGCATTTTGGGCCTGCAAAAGAATGGTGAAATCACCACGGCCTTTCTGGCTTTGGCGGGCCGTGCTGCCGCGCAATACCGGTATACGCGCAAAGGCAGGCCCTGATTGGAGGAGACGGTGAAAATGAAATTAAAAAGCCCCATGCTGGTGGTAACGGATATGGATAGCTCCATCGCATTTTATAAGAATGTTCTGGGGCTTCATGTGATTATGGATTTTGGCGCAAATAAGACCCTGACAGGTGGGCTGGCCTTACAGACGGCCGAAACATACAGGCAGTTTATTGGAACAGACAGCATTTCTTTCGGCGGCAATGATTTTGAGCTTTACTTTGAAGAGAAGGATTTTGATAAGTTTGCCGACAAGCTGAAGGAATACGGCGTCGAATATGTCCACCCTGTGATGGAACATTCCTGGGGGCAGCGTGTAGTCCGCTTTTACGACCCTGACAGGCATATCATTGAAGTGGGGGAGGCTATGAGGACAGTGTGCCGGCGTTTTTTGAACAGCGGCCTGACGCCTGAGCAGGCGGCAAAACGCATGGATGTGCCTTTGAAATTTGTAAATGCCTGTATGCGGTAAACGGCCCCTTTGCAGATAATGGGCCTGCCTTTCACCGGCGGATGCTTTGGGCGCTGCGGCGGAGTCCCTTCGGCCTTTTCTGCCGCTGTGCGGGGGCTGTGCCATTCCGGTGTTTAGGCGTGCGCAGCCGCCGGCAGAGGCATGCAGGGCGCCAGGTATCATTTTTGTGCTGAGTCAGGCCTCCCGGCTAAGGCTGAGGCTTGCGTAGGCCCTGGAAGGGCATACTGCCGGCAAGCCTCTCAAGCGGCACTGGATACCCTGCCTCCTGCATTTCGCCCGGAACTGACAGCGAAAGCCCTTTTGCTCTCCACGGCACAGCCGCGGGTTGCCGTTTCGCTAAAGCAAAAAAACAGGCCGCCCGGCGGGGCGGCCTTTGTTGACAAAGCGGGAAAAGCGAGGTATGATGTGGTTAGTTTTAACTAATTCTTCTGCGGGTACGCCGTGGAAAAGGGGAGGCCCTGGTATGACGAAATATACAGTGGAGGTAGACGGCATGATGTGCGGCATGTGCGAAGCACATGTGAACGAGGCCGTGCGCAAGGCGTTTGCGGTGAAGAAGGTAAGCTCGTCCCGCGCAAAAAAGCAGACGGTGGTAATAGCCGAAGAGCCCATTGACGAAAATGCGCTGAAGGAGGCCATTGCCGCCACGGGCTATACGGCGCTTTCTGTGAAAAACGAACCGTATCAGAAAAAAGGCCTGTTCCATTTCTAAGGGAACATACAGGGCCGGTGCCGCTGTACACAGCGCACCGGCCCTTCGCTATTAGCGAACGGCAACCCGCGGCTGTGCCGTGGAGAGCAAAAGGGCTTTCGCTGTCAGTTCCGGGCGAAGCAAGATAGTATCAATACCAAAAGATGCAGCACGCAG
>JAGZUF010000062.1 GCA_018380115.1 Oscillospiraceae bacterium
GGCGTCCGGACTGGAGGGCAGCGACGCAGGTTGAGCCGCTGCCTGCAAACGGGTCCAGCACAATCGCGTTCGGATGTGTGAAGCTCTCAATCAGTGGTTGCAGGCTGGTAACGGGCTTTTCCGTCGGGTGATGACGATTGCCTGAATATTTCCAGCCCAGCACATCCGGCAGAGGGTTACGGGGCCGGGCCGGACTGCCCTTTGCCAGGATGTAAGCGCATTCGTGACGGTACGCGACATACGCAGATTTGGATGTGTAGTTTTTGGTGAACACGAGGTGCCCTGCCACGCTGAATCCGGCGCGTTTCCAGGCGGCCATAAAGCGATCGACACGGTTCCAGCCGTAGAAGCTGACCATCAGCGCGTCTTTTTTGAGTACGCGGTACATCTCATTGCTGGCAGGTTGCAGCCAGTCATCATTAACATCACCGGCAATGGTGCGCCCGGAACGGTCACGGAAACCGACGAGGTACGGCGGGTCAGTCAGTATGAAATCAATGGCGTTATCAGGAATACGGGCCATAACATCGATGCAGTTACCGAGGACAAAACGGGACATACAAAACTCCTTCTCTTACAGAGGGCACCGGGAGGGCACCCCTGTGGTGCCCGTTCCCCGCTGCCTGTGGGCTGTTCACCGCGCCCGGTAACGGGTCAGGCCGACCGTGGAATACCGCAGCCGTCGTCTTTTTGACGGCAAGGCTATGCCGCGAAAGCGGCTTGAAGGGCGCTCATCAGAAAAGGGCGACGGGCTGGCGTACACTGTCACCGACGCCAGCCGGGAGCGGTAAAAGCGCCCGTCCCGTGCCCGGCCGGACGCGGGACACTGACCACAGGCAGCGTTCCTGCCGCGCCGCGTCAGCCGGCGCAGTAAAAAGAGGAGCCCGGCGACATCTTTTGTTATCCGCCAAACAAAACCCAAAAACAACCCACTCCAAACCCAATAAAACACCAAAACAAGACAAATAATCATTGATTGATAGTTAAAATGGGGTAAACTTGACAAATAAACCCACTTAAAACCCAAAACACACCCAAACAAACACCAAAAAAAACACCATAAGGAGTTTTATAAATGTTGGTATTCATTGATGACGGTTCAACAAACATCAAACTACAGTGGCAGGAAAG
>JAGZUF010000063.1 GCA_018380115.1 Oscillospiraceae bacterium
TGCACGCCCTTGCCGGTCAGGGCGTTGAGATAAGCGGGCAGCGTGGCGACAAGCGTCTTTCCTTCGCCGGTGCGCATCTCGGAGATACGCCCCTGATGAAGGATGATGCCGCCGATGACCTGCACTGGGAAATGGCGCATCCCAAGCACGCGGTCGCTCGCCTCGCGGCAGACAGCGAACGCGTCCGGAAGAATATCGTCGAGCGTCTCGCCGTTTGCCAGGCGTTCTTTAAGCGCCGGCGTCACAGCCTTCAGCTCGGCGTCGCTTTTGGCCTTATATGTTTCTTCCAGCGCAAGAACCTTTTGCTGGATCGGATAAACGCGCTTTAACTCTCGCTCGGAATAGCTTCCGAACAGTTTTTTAATCAGACCCATTTTGTCACCTCATCCTATATTCCCGACCCTGGCAGCGCAAAGAAACGTCGTTTATTTGGTCCGCTTCACAGATTCCCTTCGCGCGCGGGCGCCTTTGCATTTGCGCACAATTCAACTTATATAGTTTACTCCCAGCCGCCGTCAATGTCAACAGATTCCAGTGTTTTTAAACGTTTGCGGCCGCGCGCAGACGGATATCTTTATTATATACAAAAAATCGCCCGAAATCAGGACGAAATTGTTGTCCAAGAATTAACAAAAGCTGAACAAATCCCCTTGCGTGCGCGCGGTGAAATGCCTATAATAAGAGATGGACAACCCGTTTTAAAAAACCGAAAGGAGCACCGATATGAACTATTCCCATGAAGTGGAGAGAATGTGTGTTCTCGCCAAAGGCCCCAAGCATGGCCCCGCCCCGATCCCGGAAGAGGGCAAATGGGTCAAGGCTTATGAAATCAAGGACATTTCCGGCTTGACGCACGGCGTGGGCTGGTGCGCCCCACAGCAGGGCGCGTGTAAGCTGACGCTGAACATCAAAGAGGGTATCATCGAGGAGGCGCTCGTTGAGACGCTCGGCTGTTCCGGTATGACGCATTCGGCGGCGATGGCCGGTGAAATCCTGCCGGGCAAGACGATCCTGGAGGCGCTCAACACCGACCTGGTCTGCGATGCGATCAACGTTGCGATGCGCGAGCTGTTTTTGCAGATCGTCTATGGCCGCAGCCAGACCGCGTTCTCCGAGGGCGGCCT
>JAGZUF010000036.1 GCA_018380115.1 Oscillospiraceae bacterium
TGAGCATCCCGCCGCCTGACTGTGATACGACAAGATATCCTGCGTTTCTTTCTGTTTTTTCTTCATTTTTACTGTCCACGAAACCGGGAAGGGCACAGGGCGAAACACAGGCAGGCGGGCGAGCGCGTTCTCACCCGCCTGTTTTGAAGCAAAAAGACAGAAAGGACATTTTATGAACGAGCAGTTTCTTCCCATCTGCCGGGCCGACATGCTGGCACGCGGCTGGCAGGAGGTAGACTTTGTGGTGGTGATGGGCGACGCCTATGTGGACCACCCCTCCTTCGGCTCTGCCATTATCGCGCGCCTTCTGGAAAAGGAGGGCTGGCGCGTGGGCATCATCAGCCAGCCGGACTGCCGCACCTGCGGCAGCATGAAGGAATACGGCCGCCCGCGCTATGGCTTTTTTATCGGCGGAGGCAATGTGGACAGCATGGTGGCACATTATTCTGTGGCAAAGGTGCGCCGTGCGCGGGACGAATATTCACCCGGCGGCATAGCGGGAAAGCGGCCGGACAGAAGCGCCACCGTCTATACGCGCCTTGCAAAGCAGGCCTACCCGGCCGTGCCTGTAGTGCTGGGTGGGCTGGAGGCCTCTTTGCGCCGCTTTGCGCATTATGATTACTGGGCCGACACGGTGATGCCCAGCATTTTGGAGTCGAGCGGTGCGGATATTGTCTCTTTCGGCATGTCGGAGCATCAGACGGCCGAGCTTGCCCGCCGCCTCGCCGCAGGGGAACGGGCGGAGGATATTATGGATGTGGCGGGCACCTGCTTTTTGACGGATTTTGCCCGCCTGCCGCCCAAATATGCCGAGTGCGCTTCTTACAAAAAGGTGGCGTCAGATAAATTAAGCTATGCGAAGGCATGCCGTATTCAGATGGACCAGCAGGACCCCGTCACCGGCCTGCCTGTGGTGCAGAAGCAGAGCGAAAAATATCTGGTGCAGAACCCGCCCGCAAAGCCGCTGACACGGCGCGAGCTGGACGAGGTGCACGCCATGCCCTTCACGCGACGGTATCATCCCGTTTATGAGGCGCAGGGCGGCGTGCCCGCCATCAAAGAAGTGGAGTTTTCCATTATCCAGAACCGAGGCTGCTTCGGCGGGTGCAATTTCTGCGCTATCGCCATGCATCAGGGCCGCCGCGTCACCTCGCGCAGCGCCGACAGCATCGTGGCAGAGGCCGAGGCCATGACGCATGCGCCCGGCTTTAAGGGATACATCCATGATATCGGCGGCCCCACGGCCAACTTCCGCCTGCCAAGCTGCAAGCAGCAGATGACGAAGGGCATATGCCAGGGCGGCAAGCACTGCCTGGCACCCTCACCCTGCCCGAAGCTGCTGGTAGACCATTCCGATTACCTTTCCATTTTGCGGCGCGTACGTGCGCTGCCCGGCGTGAAAAAGGTGTTCATCCGTTCGGGCATCCGCTATGATTATCTGGTGCTGGATAAAGACGAGACATTTTTCAAAGAGCTGGTAGAGCACCACGTCAGCGGACAGCTGAAGGTGGCGCCCGAACACTGCGCGCCCAATGCCCTGAAATATATGGGCAAGCCGCCGGTAGAGGTGTTCGACAAATTCTCCAAACGCTTTTATGAGCTGACGCGCCGGGCAGGCAAAAAGCAGTATCTTGTGCCATATCTGATGAGCAGCCACCCGGGCTGTACGCTGCGCGACGCCGTCACCATGGCGGAGTATTTATATAAGCACCATATGCGCCCCGAGCAGGTGCAGGATTTTTACCCCACGCCGGGCACGGTGTCCACCTGTATGTATTACACAGGGCTGGACCCTTATACGCTCAAGCCCGTCTATGTGGCGAAAACGCCGGAGGAAAAAGCCATGCAGCGCGCACTGCTGCAATATTATGAGCCGAAAAATGCGGCCAGGGTGCGCCGAGCGCTGGAGCTTGCCCACAGGGAAGACCTGATAGGAACACTGTGTCCGGGCAGGCCGCCTCAGCAAAAGGCGGCGCCCCGCAGGTCCCTGCGGGCAGGGGCTGCACAGCACAGGAAGGAGGGCAGGCCATGGCAGGGCGGAAAACATACCGGCGGCGCACACGCCCGTTCCAAAGGCAGGTAAGACGCTTTGGGCGGCGCATAGGGGCCGCCCTTTCGGCGGCGGCCGTGCTGTGCGCACTGGTGCTTACGCTGGGCGGACGGCTTGGCTGGCCCGTGCCTTCATGGAACGAGGTGTACCGCGCGTTCGGGCTCGGGCCCTCTGCGGTGCCGGCCGCGGCGCAGGACGCCGCCGCCTGCGCGCACATCGTAGATGTGGGGCAGGCAAGCGCTATGCTGCTGGAGCAGGACGAACACTTCGCCCTGGTGGACGCGGGCCTGGCCGCCACACAGGAGGAGCTGGCGGCCTATTTGCAGGAGGCGGGCGTGCGCAGCCTGGATTTTGCCGTGCTCACACATCCGCATGCGGACCATATGGGCGGCATGCAGTATATTCTTGAAAGCTTTTCCGTGGGCACATTGTATGTGGCGGACCTTGCCCAGTGCGCCGAACAGCCGGGCACAGGCTATGAAAAGCTTTTGGAGGCCGCCCGGCGCGAGGGCGTGCCCGTGCATACCATGCAGGCGGGTGAACGGTATGCTCTGGGGCAGGCGGCCCTCTGTGTGCTGGCCGAAGGCGAGCCGTGCGAAAGCCTGAATGACACAAGCCCTGTGCTTCGTTTCGAGACGCCCATATTCAGCCTGCTGTGCACGGGTGACGGGGAAGAGGCCGCAGAACAAAACGCCCTTCTGTATGGAGGCAACCTTTCGGCGGACGTGCTGGTTGCCGGGCACCATGGCTCTTATACCTCCAACAGCGAGACCTTTGTGCAGACAGTGGACCCGCGCGTGGTAGCCGTCAGCTGCGGGAAAGACAATGATTACGGCCACCCGCACGGCGCGGCGCTTGCCGCCTTTGCCAGCGTGGGCGCGGATGTTTACCGCACGGATGCGGACGGAAGCATTGTGTGCTATGCCGATGAGACGGGCAGGCTGCAGGTAGCCTGCGGAGGCAAGGGCGCGGCACAGGCCGCCTGACGGTACAAAATGCAGCCCGAATGCAGGCTGCATTTTTTGGCAATATGCTCCGCCTGAGACTACCGCTTCCCATTTTGTCTGATTTTCCAAAGTGGGAGGAATACATGACGGATGCCGGCAAGCAGGATAAAAGAAATAACGGCGCTAAAGTGCTGTGGTATCATGTGCGCCGAGAAAAATGCCGATTCTATAATTTTCAGCCCGAGAAAAGGAGGGCCAAAATGGGGAAAAAGAAAATCGGGATAGCGGTTGCAATAGCGGCTGTATTAGGGCTGGGCCTCATATTATACAAACAGATGCTCTATGGTGAGTATGTGCCCGCTGCCGACGAAATAGCTGTGCACATACAGTTCGATATAAAAGAGGATGTTGGCTTGCTGGTGTTTGATTACTGCGCAGACGGCTCCGAATACAGCGGCGGCATATCAAATGCGGATAAATCGTTGCTGGAACATGATTCTTCCAATATTCTGGTATGGAACAGGCAGGAGCTGAACAGTTCCTCCGATGCGGTGGGGCTTTCGGTGCAATTTAGAATCATAACGGAATATGTGGCCCCCAATTATGAAAACATCTATCCGAAAGAGATAACCAGATATCTGGAGCCTGTTTCATGGGAAGCCAGCTTCGGTGAATCGTATTTTATTGCCATTACCGGCGACAAAACGCACGGGTATAAGGCTGTATTGATGTGATGAAGGGCCCTTTCCTTTTTAAGCGCAGCGGCTGTGAAAGCAAAGGATATTTTATGTCTGCCGCCAGAGGGGACACCATAGCCGGTTCGGCCTATTTGCCCATATATCAGTGCCCAAACCGTCAGCGGCAGACAGGAAAGTGGGCAACAGGGATATTTCTAAATGATGTAGCACCGTGCAGCAGCAAAAAAGACACCCGCAGGGGGCCTAGCCATCCTCTGCAGGTGTTTTTTTGCAGCCCCCCGGCTTATTGGTGAGTTCCTATTCTGCCATGCGCGCAGGCATGGCAGACGGGGCATCCAGCGCCATGGCGCGGCGCCCCATCTGCCCGTATATGGCGGCGAACTTTGCTTTTTCCACAGCCTGATAACCGTAAAGCGGGTCGCATAAGTAGTAAAATTCCTCATCATAGCCATACAGCAGCATACAGTGCAGGTTCGAGTAGGGGATATATTCTTCTCCTGTCCCTGTCAAAAGCCAGGAATGTGTGGTGCTTTGCCGGGGCGGCTCAAACTGCAGGGTGCCCCACACAATAACAGGCCTGCCTTCACACAGCAGGCGCTCCAGCCCGGCGGGGCCTGTGCCTGTCAGGTCCAGCGCGCGAAGCGTTTCGCCCGCCTGTTCCAGGTAAAGGTCTGCGGCCTTGCACAAGGGCTGTGCATAACAATAGTAGCCCTGTGCGGCGGGGTCGCCCGCATAGGCTTCCTCCGGTGCCGGGCCGTATACGACATCGTTTTCTTCATAAAACTCTGCGCGGGGCAGATATTGATAAGCAAGCTCCGCCTTGCTGGCGGCAATGCCGTAGCTTTCCAGCAGCATGGCAAGACTGGTGGCCTCGCAGCCGTTGGGCAGCTCCGGCAACTGGTACAACAGCACGGCCGGCACACTGTGCCTGCGTGCGCGCAGGGCTTCCTGCACCAAAAGCAGCGCCTGCCCGCCCTGTGAGCTGCCCGGCGCTGAGGCTTCACGGGCCGGCAGGGAGGACGCCGGCGCGCAGGCGGCTGCCAGAAGGGCGCACAGCGCCAGCAGGGCTGTATGGCGCAGCTTGCGCAGAAGCATGGTGATACCCCCTTTTTCTGGTAAAACTGCGGCGCCTGGCGTCAGAATTTGATGCTTTCAGTATAACACATGCGGTGCGCATCGGAAAACCGGAAGGAAGCATTTTCTTTGTGTGAAAATTGTGATATAGTATAGAAAAATCTTTCGGGCCTTTTGCAGCGGCACCACAGCACAGGAAATTTGCCGGATGCAGGCTGCACGGCTCTGGAAAGGACGCGGTTGGATATGCAGAAATTTGATGCGGTGCTGTTCGATTTGGACGGCACGCTTATTGATTCCGCACCGGGAATTCTGGCCACCTTCAAAAAGACGTTCGAGACCTTCGGTCTTGCCGTGGATGAGCAGCGCCTGCGCCCGTTTCTGGGCCCGCCTTTGCGCAGCAGCATGGCGCAGCTTCTGCCGCAGAGTCGGGTGGAGCAGGCTGTGGAGACATATCGGGAGCTGTATAAAACACACGGCCTGGACGGCTGCGCGCCGTATGAGGGCGTGCCGGAGATGCTGCGGATGCTGCGGCAGGCAGGCTTTGCGGTGTGTGTGGCCACATCAAAGCCCCGCCCGGTGGCGCTGCGCGTGCTGCGACATTTCGGGCTGGAGCAGGCGTTCGATTATATCGGCGGCGCCAGCATGGATGCCAGCCTTGATACAAAAACGGCTGTGATGCAGCTTGTGCTTGGCCAGCCGCAGCTTGCGGGCAGGCGCGCCGTAATGGTGGGCGACCGTGAAAACGATATGCAAGGAGCGCGCGATTGCGCCCTGCCCGCGGTGGGCGCGCTGTACGGCTATGGCAGCGCGCAGGAGCTGGCGCCGTTTTCGCCTGTGTTCTGCGCGCAGGACGTACATGCGCTTTGCGCATGGCTGCTGGCCCACAGGGCATGCGAAGAGGGGGCGGGCGCATGAATATCACAGTGCTTGGCTGCGGGCGCTGGGGCTCGTTTCTGGCATGGTACCACGGGCAGAAGCACAATGTGGCCCTTTGGGGGCGTGAGGGCTCGCGAGGGTTCGCGCAGCTTTGCAAAACGCGCGCGAACAGCTATGTGGCCCTGCCCAAAAACGTGCATACAAAGCCGGAGCTTGCCCGTGCGCTGGAATTTGCAGATACCGTAGTTATCTCCATCAGTGCGCAGCAGCTGCGCGCATTTGCAAGGCGGCTGAACGCCTTTCCCCTTTCGGGCAAGACGTTCATCCTGTGTATGAAAGGGCTGGAGTGCGAGACGGGCAAACGCCTGACGCAGGTGTTTCTGGAGGAGGTGCATCAGCCTGTGGCGCTTGCCGTATGGGCAGGCCCCGGCCATGTGCAGGATTTTACCGCCGGCATCCCCAACTGCATGGTGGTGGACAGTGAGGATGAGGCGACCACTGCGCGTGTGGTGGATGCCTTTTCGTCCGATTTAATTCGCTTGTATAAGGGGCACGACCTTGTGGGCACAGAGCTGGGCGCGGCTGCAAAAAACGTCATTGGCATTGCGGCAGGAATGCTGGACGGCCGCGGACTTTCCAGCATGAAGGGCGCCCTGATGGCGCGCGGTGCCAGAGAGGTGGCGCGGCTTATCCACGCGATGGGCGGCAGTGAACTGTCGGCCTATGGGCTGTGTCATCTGGGAGATTATGAGGCCACGTTGTTTTCTGTGCACAGCCACAACCGCCGCTTTGGCGAAAGCTTCATCCGCGGGCAGGCTTTTCACGAGCTTGCCGAGGGGGTGCCCACAGCAAAAGCGCTTGTCAAGCTGGGGGCTGTGAATGAAGTGGAACTGCCCATCAGCCGGACGGTATATGATATTTTGTATCTGCATGCAGATGCCGACGAGGCGCTTCGCCGGCTGTTCCAGCGCAGTGTAAAGGGCGAATTCGACACCTGAACCCATTCCTGCGCATAGGATAAGAGCAAAGGAGGCGCTTTGCTCATGGCAGAACATAACCAGTTTGCGGAAAGCATACCGCGTGAAGACCTTGCGCTGTGTGACGGCGATACAGAAAACAACGACCTTACCAGCTGGAACGACACCCCGCCCCATGAAAACGGCGAGGGCCCTGACGGGAACGGCATGGCAGTGATACCGAAAGAAGAGCCGCCCGTATGCGGCTGTGAATGTGCCCGGCCTGCCCGTGTGCCCGGCGGCGCGTCGTATGAGGACGAGATTATACAGGAATAAAATGCCGCGCCCCGGCCGCTGCATCCTCCGTCAAAGAGGGCGCAGCAGCCGGGGCGTTTTCTCAAGGCCCTTCGACGGCGGGAGATGCTTGACGAACCGCACCAAATGTTGGATAATAACACTATATAATTTTTGCAAAGGGGGTATGCGGACGTGGCATACTACCATTGCCTGCTGTTCGATTTGGACGGCACGCTGCTGGACTTCGGCGCAGCCGAGGATGCAGCCATCCGTGAGACACTGGCATATTACGGCTTTGAGCGGCCGCAGGAGGCTGTGGAAGCATATAAGCAGATAAACAGTGCGCTTTGGGCCGCGCTGGAGCGCGGCGAAGTGCGTCAGGAAAAGCTGGTGGTGCAGCGCTTTGAAAAGCTGCTTGCCGGTTTCGGCATGCAGGGCGACGCCGTGGCCATGAATGACCACTATCTTACCAGACTGTCCGAACGGGCCGATGTGTACCCGGGGGCGCACGAGGTCCTGCAGGAGCTGGCCGAAGTAGCCACCCTGGCCGTTGTGACAAACGGGGTGGATAAAGTGCAGGCCGGCAGGCTGGAGCGCTCGGGCCTTGCGCCGTATTTCGATGGCGTGTTCGTGTCCTCCCGCGTGGGGGCCTCAAAGCCGACGCGCAAGATATTCGACAGGGCCCTCTCCACGCTTGGGGTCGAGAACCGCGAAAAGGTTTTGATGATAGGCGATTCCCTCAAAGCGGATATCGCGGGTGCGCACAATGCCGGGCTTGCCGCCTGCTGGTGCGATTACACGGACAGAGGCCTGCCGGAAGGGATGAAGCCGGCTCATGTCATCCATGGGCTGGAAGAACTTTACCGCATTGTGATGGAGCCGGAGGAACTGGAACATGTCGGAAGTAAAGAAAAGCGCCATCAGGTTTGATTCCGCAAGCGGAACGGACAGTGTGGCCGGGTATTTTTACGAGCAGCCGGGTGTTTCGCCCAAGGCCATTGTGCAGCTTTCGCACGGCATGTGTGAATATGTGGGCCGCTATGACGATTTCGCCGGTTTTCTTGTGGAAAACGGGTATGCGGTGTGCGGAAACGACCATCTTGGCCACGGCGCTACCAGCGGGGAAAACGGGGTGGACGGCTATTTTGCCGCCCGGGATGGCCGCAAATTTGTGCTGCAGGACCTGCACCGCATGAACAGCCTCGCCAGCAAGCGTTGGCCAGGTATACCACTTATTTTGCTGGGGCACAGTATGGGCAGCTTTTTTGCCCGGCTGTATGCAGCCACATACCCCGAAACGCTGTCTGGCCTTGTGCTCAGCGGCACCGGCGGGCCAAACCCGCTGGCAGGCGTGGGCCTTGCGCTCACCTCGCTGCTGGCAAAGCTGAAGGGCCCGCAATACCGTTCCGGCTTTGTGCAGAAGCTGGCTTTCGGCGCATACCTCAAGCGGGTGGCTTCGCCCGCCACGCCCTATGACTGGATCAGCCGCGACACCGATATCGTGGAACGGTATGCAAACGATGCAAAGTGCACGTTCGTATTTACGGTAAGTGCCTTTCATGAGCTGATGCATATGGTGCGGGATGTGAATGCCGCAGGCTTTGCACAAAAACTTCCGAAGGGCCTGCCCATTGCCCTGTTCTCCGGCGATATGGACCCGGTGGGCAGCTATGGGAAGGGCGTTGAGAGGGTATATAGCTCCATGCGGGAAGCGGGTATAAAAGACGTGACGCTGAAGCTGTATAGCGGCGGGCGGCACGAAATCATCAATGAGACGAACCGCGCCGAAGTTTATGAAGATATTCTGGCGTGGTGCAACGAGCATGTGTGAACGGCAAAAGCAGAAAGCCCCGCCGGCCCGGCGGGGCTTTTTCAGGCCGCTTTTCGCACGGCACTCTCATAAAACAGGGATGACAGGTTATGTTGTTACAGGCAAATGGAATACAGAAATATTTTGGCGCCGAGCTGTGCCTCGCGGACATCAGCTTTGATGTGAACGAACAGGACCGCATCGGGATTATCGGCCAGAACGGCGCTGGTAAAACAACGCTTTTGAAGCTCATCACCGGCGAATATGAGCCGGATGCGGGCGAGCTGAGCTTTGCCCGCGGTGTGCGCGTGGGCTATCTGGAACAGAACGCCGCACTGCATCCACAGCGCACGGTATATGAGGAAATGCAGGAGGCGTTTGCACCTGTGCTGGCCGCCATGCGGGAGCTGCAGCAGGTACAGGCACAGATGGCGCAGGGCAATACCCCGGCGCTTGTGCAACGCCACAGTGAGCTTCAGGCCGTGATAGACGCGGCAGATGGTTACGGGATAGATACGCGCATCAAAAAAATATTGAACGGTATGGCGTTCCCGCAGGCTGAATGGGGAAAGCGCGTGGGTGTCCTCTCTGGCGGCGAGCACACGCGCCTGCGCCTTGCGAAGCTGCTTTTGCAAAGCCCGGATATTCTCATCTTGGACGAGCCCACAAACCATCTGGATTTTGTCACCATGGAGTGGCTGGAGGGGTATTTGAAGTCTTATTCCGGCGCGGTGCTGGTAGTCAGCCACGACCGCTATTTTCTGGATGAGATATGCACGCGCATTTTTGAGGTAGAAGACCACGCGCTTTCCGTTTACAAGGGCAATTATTCCGCCTATCTGCCCCGGAGGCAGGCGGCTGACGCCCTGCGGCAGAAGCAGCACGACGCCGATGTGGAAAAGGCAAAAAAGCTGGAAGATTATATTGCGCGAAACCTTGTACGGGCCTCCACCACCAAAATGGCACAAAGCCGCCGCAAGCAATTGGAAAAGCTGGAGATAACTGCGGCCCCAAAAGGCGAGCGGCAGGGGCTGAAATTTCGCTTTACCTTCGATGTCACGCCTTATAACGACCTTGTGGTTGCAAAGGATATTGGCATTGCTTTGGGCGGCCGCTGGCTAGTGCAACACTTTACGCATACGGTGCACCGCGGCGAGCGCCTTATCATAGCCGGGCCGAACGGCGCGGGAAAATCGACGCTGCTGCGTGTTTTGGACGGCAGGCTGCGCCCCACGCAGGGCAGTGTGCGCTATGGCGCCGGGGCAAAGCCGGCTGTTTTCGAGCAGCAACAGCTTCGCCGCGCCGGCACAGTGGAGAGCGCCATCTGGGATAAATATCCCCAAATGACAGAGCTGGAGGTGCGCAGCCATCTTGCCCGGCTGGATTTCAAAGGCGAGGATGTGTTTAAGCCGTGCAGCGCGCTCTCCGGCGGCGAGCTGGCCCGCCTGCGCTTTGCCGAGATATTGCTGGAAAAGCCGAACCTGCTGTTCCTGGACGAGCCCACCAACCATTTGGATATTTACACGCGTGAGCATCTGGGCGAGGCGCTGCGCGCCTATGAGGGCACGCTGCTTCTCGTCACGCACGACCGTTACCTAATGAACAGCCTGGGCTGCCCTGTGCTGTATCTGGAAGACGGCACGGCCACCCTGTACGCCGATTATGACGCCATGATGCGCCGCGACACGTCCATGCCGGTGCAGAAGAAGGAGGAAAAGGCCGAAAAACCTGTGTGGGGCAAAGAGCAGCGGCGCAAAAAAGCGCAGCTGCGCCAGGAAATCAAAGCCGTGGAGGATGAACTGGAGGCCCTGACATTGAAAATTATGGACCTTGAGGCCGCGGTGAATGACCCGGAAGTGCTGCGCGACCATATCCGCCTGCGCGAGGTATGTGACGGGCTGGACGACGCCCGCTTCCATGAAACAGAGCTGGAGGCCCGCTGGGAAGCCCTTGTTGAACGGCAGGAAGAGATGGAGGCGCAGGAGGCCGAGGCGCAGTAACATTCCCGGCTCTTTCGCCCATTCAGGTGATATGCAGAGTGTTGCCAGCCGCTTCCCGTGCATGTTAGGAGAAATTTGTACGCCGGGGCGGGGGAAAAGTATGTTTTCCCCGCCCCGGCGACCTTTTTTATTTTATAGCTGTGCGCTGTCGGTGCTGGCACTTTGGTCTTTGCCGGTGCGCTGAAGCTGCACAAAGATGGTGACGGCTACCGGCAGGCCGAACAGCCCCGCAAAGCCGAACAGCTTCGCGCCCAGAAACATACTGATCAGCGTTACCAAAGGGTACAGGCCTATCTGCTGGCCGACAACGCGCGGCTCCAGCGTTTGGCGCACAACACCGATAATGGCATACAGAATCAAAAGCCCGGCGCCGAGCGGCCCGTTGCCTGTGATAAGCGCCCCCAGTGCCCACGGCACCAGTACGGTGCCGGTGCCGAGCACCGGCAGAATATCCACGAGGGCAATCACTGCCGAAAGCAGAAAGGCATACTGCACCTTCAGCAGGGTAAGGCCTATCAGAAGCTCGGCAAACGTCAGCATGAGCAAAAGAGCATACGCTTTCCCGAATTTGAGCAGAATATCCACGCCGCTTCTCTTTACGGCAAACAGGGTGCTGCGCGCCTTTTGCGGCAGCAGCCGTGCAAAAAAGGAAGTGATGGTGTAGTAATCCATGGTGCAGAAAAAAGAAGAGATGACGGTAAGAAGAAAATTCATTACAAAGGCCGGCAGGCTGCCTGCCAGCCCTGTAATAATGCTAAGCGCGCCTTTCGAAAGATCCATTACAAGGCCGGAAAGAGTCTGGTCTATGCTCTGCCCGGCGCTGGAAATGAAATCCAGAAGCATGGGGTCCAGCGCAGATACAAAGTGTTCGACGGCCAGCTGCACTTCATCCAGCGCAGGGGCCATATAGCTGTCATAGATGCCGGGAAGAAGCGCGATTGTATCCTGCAGAAATATTACAAGGCGCGTGCCCAGCACAATCAGCAGCGTAGCGGCCAGAACGTAAAATACGGTAAGGCAGCATGCGGCCACGAGCCTGCGGGCGCGCTGGGTGGTTTTCGTGAGGTGGTTGATCAGCGGCTTCAAAAGAAAGGCGATGCAAAAACCAATTACAAATGGGGCCAGGGCAGGAAGAAGGTATTTGGCACAGACATATATCAGCCCGGCAATGATGCACCAGTATAGTACATGCAGAATAAACGCGCGCATTTTTTCTGTCTGCACTCCTGTTGCCCTCCTTTCTTTGAAATATGGCAGCTGCCGGTTTTAGTATGGCCCTTATGGAAAAGCCCAAACGGTGAAGTGCGAAAAGAAGAGGAAAGCCGAGGTGGCAAAGCGGGCCTGTTCTTGGCACATCTGCTGGGACAAGGAAAGATGAAAAACAGATTTCTGCTTGCACCGGACGGCACATCGGTTTACAATAGATACCGGTGGCTGTGTTTGAATGACGGAAGCATTCTTTACACATGGCTTCGGCGCTGATAAGGAGAATTGCGCGCCTTTATGGCCGGCAATGCACAAGGGGGCTTTATGCGTACGCTGGTAGAACTTTATGATAAAGAGCCGCTGGAAAATGTGCTGGCAGGCTGCATTTTTTGCCCAAAACGCGTGGTGTACCTGTGTGACGAGAGAGATTCCTCCCTAAGAAAAGAGCGTGCAGTGGGCCGCCTGTTCCAAAGCCGCGGCCTGCGTGTGGAAACGCGGTTTTATTATATGGATACAGCAAACCCCGCGGCCATTGAACGCGTGCTGCTGGCGGTCGCGCAGGATTACACGGGCTGCGTGTTTGATTTTACCGGCGGGCGGGACCTTGTCCTGCTGATTGCCGGTCTTGTGTGCAGGGAAAAGCATTTGCCTGGCTTTTATATCGATGCCCGGCGCGGCCGCTTCATCAACCTTGGCGGCTGCGATGCCCTGGCGCAACAATTCCACATGCCGCAGTTCCGTGCGGAGGATGTGCTGGCGCTTTCGGGGGCGAGGCTTGCCGGGTGCGGGCACTATGGACTGGAGAGGATGGACCACGGGTTTGAACAGCAGGCAAAAGATATATTTTCCATGGTGATGGAGTCTCCGACCCGGTGGGGTAGGCTGGTGCGCTGGCTGCAGGCGGCAGACGCAGAGAAGGATACCCTTCGCGTGCATGCACCCGCGCAGATAAAGGTGAACGGCCAGTTCACAGCGCGCTGTGAAACGGGACTGCTTGAGCGCTTGGAGAAAGCCGGTGCATTGAAAGAGCTTGCCCTGGATAGGACAGTTTCTTTCCGTTATGCGGATAGGCGCATGATGCGAAGTTTGCAGAACGACGGCATCTGGCTGGAGCTTGCGTGCTTTTTTGCAGCGCGCGAGGCAGGGGCTTTCTGCGATGTGCGAACCAGCGCGGTGATAGAGTGGGACGCCAGCGGAGACGAGGTGGCCCGCCCTACGCGCAATGAAATAGACGTGATGTGCGTTGCGGGTACGGTGCCGGTATTCATCTCGTGCAAAATGGCCTCGCCTTCGCCGCTGGCGCTCTCTGAGATAGAGGTGCTTTGCCGCCGCTTCGGCGGCGAGGCGGCCCGCGCAGTGGTGGTCACTGCGGCAGACCCGCGCCGCGACAGCCCGGCCGTATATCAGCGTGCGAAAGACCTTGGCATCACGCTGGTTGGCGGGGATGTGCTGCGCGCAGGCAGGCTGGCGCAGTGCCTTGGCCGTGCTGCCAAATGAACTGAAAAGAGGGAACAAAAATATGACGCCGGACAGGTTCGAAGAAAATTTTATCATCCATGACCATGAAGCAGACTGCATGCGCCGTTTTACGCCTGGCTCTGTGCTGCGCCGGGCTCAGCAAATATCCACAGATCACTGTAATGTACTGGGCCTTACAGCACAGGTATATGAACAGACGCATACGGCGTTTCTGCTGGCAAAGCTTTCCGTCCAATGGCATCAGCAGATGCACACCGGTGACGAGGTGCATGCCGTTACATGCCCCAGCGCGCCCCAGCGCGCCACCTATTACCGCCTGACGCGATTTTATGACGCCCGCACGGGTAAGCTGGCGTGCGAAGTGGACACGCGCTGGGTGCTGGTGGATACAGGGACAAAGCACATCCTGCGCAAGGCGCCAGAGGCTTTGCCCATCCCCTTCACGCTGCCCCCGCAGCAGGCGGCAAAGCTGGAACTGGCGAAGGCGGAGACTGTGCCGGCAGGGCGGGTGACGGCCGGGTTCTCGCGCTGTGACATAAATGAGCATTTGAACAATACACAGTATGCCGATATCCTGTGCGACCATGTGCCGCTTTCCCAGATGAAAAGCAGAGACATATGCCGCCTGGTGCTGGCTTACCACAGGGAAGTGCCCATGGGAAGCAGCTTTATGCTGTGCCGCGGCCAGGTGGAAAATGGCTATTATTTTGTGGGAGAAAGCGAAGGGGAAAAGCATTTTGAGGCAAACCTGTTTTTTCAATAAGAATTTTGCTTTCCGCAAGCAGCTTTAACGGCAGAAAATGCCTGCAAGGGCCATTCTTGGGCGTTTGAGCAAAAGAAGGGACAAGATATCGTGGCTTTTTCACAAATTCTTTACAAATTAATGACAAAACGCCCTTGACATTCAATGACAAAAGAGTTACAATTTAGTTGCAAGGAAGTTACAAGGCTTCTGCAAGTGCACTTTTTCATCGGGTGCGGGCCCTCTCCTCCGCCACAGTCTTCTCCTACCTGTGGTTTCCGGGTGCCGCACAATCTTTTCAAACTCCATTTCACAAGGCAAAAAGCCCCCGTGCAA
>JAGZUF010000064.1 GCA_018380115.1 Oscillospiraceae bacterium
CAGCTCCGCTGGCTCCGTTCACGACAGCCCGCCCCGCCAGGGGGACGCCCGGAAAAGGCATAAGCAGGAGAACAACAAAACAGACAGTAATCAGAGCAGCAGAAAAAAGAAGAACAGTAGCAGTAGCAGTAGCAGGAACAACAACATCATCAGTAACAGGCAAATGACAGGTCTGAAAAGACAGAAGCCCACAGCAGAACGTCCGCGTAATGAAAGGGGCGGCGCGTAAGCGCGGCCCCTTTCAGCGCCACCGGCGCGCGGTCTTTTCCCGGCGCGGGCAGACGGGCATTTATCCTCCCGCCTGCCCGGAGTCATCAGGCACGCAGACGAATAATCATCGTCGGAACACGGGTATAAGCAAATGTGCCGCACGGCAGCACCTCGCGGACATCAGAAAACGGTAACAGCTTCTCCTGCTGGCGCGGCCCGTTCAGACAGACGGCAACCAGCACACCACCCGGACGCAACAGGGAAAAAGCCCGCAGGATATGCCGGATATCCTGCCCGTGACTGAACGGCGGATTCATGATAATCCGGCTGTAATACTGCACCGGCTGCCATTCCATGAAGTCGCCACACTGAACCCTGACACCGTTAAAATTATCCCGCAGATACCGGACCAGCCCGCTGTTAATCTCCACCGCATCACACATGGCCCCCGGCGCGACATGACGAATCGCCCGCAGTATGGCCCCGGTGCCGGCAGAGGGTTCCAGAATGTGATCACGGTTGCTGATCTCCGCCAGCGTCACCAGGCGATCACAGACCGGGGCAGGAGTCACAAAAAGCTGAGATTCAGCCCGGATTTCAGCAACCGGCGCGGCGTTATCCAGCCTTGCGCGCATCAGCCGGATACGTTCTTTTAACTGACTGTGCATATCATTATCTCCGTCATCCCCCGGGGATTTCCCGGGGGGATATACCTTATTTCTGCGGGATTTCCGTGATTTTCATGTCGGTGATATACACATTCACCAGGCGGAAATTATTGTCCATTGTGCGGCGGTAGCGGTATGCCCCGTGGTCTTCTGTCTCTGCCACACTGCGCACGGCCTTACAGTCCCGGGGCAGGGCGGCCCACTGCGCCTTTGTCTTTTCCCGGA
>JAGZUF010000065.1 GCA_018380115.1 Oscillospiraceae bacterium
CGCGTTTATACCGGCTTTCCAGCCTGCTTTTCGCTTCTTTTAACCAAATCCATATAATCCAAAAAGCGCCAGCGATGCAAACTTCTGTTTATCTGTATTTTTTGCAATAGAGCCGCCTGAATCCGGGCATACTGTTCATCAGGGGACGCCGGCGCGTCCCGCGCATTCCCAACGCCCTGGGCATGGGCGCGTAAAATAAACGGAGGTGGTATCAATGAACAAATCGACGACGACCGCAGTCACCGGCGTGGCAATGGCCGCTTTGGCAGGCACCGCGGCTTATATGCTGAGTCATCGCAAGGCAACACCCGGCAAAAAGCTCAAGCAGAACACTGCGAAAGCGATCCGTACGCTTGGCAGCGTGCTGGATAGTGTGGAAACAATGATGCGCTGAAGGCCGCCGCAAAAAAGGCCGCCGCCCGCGCCGCCCTCCTGATTTTTAGGGCGGACACGTGGGCGGCGGCTTTTTAAGAGCCTGCTTGCCCATATGGGAAACGGATGCACGCAAAGCACAACTCATCCAATCTGAATTTTCCCCTCCGGCACAATCAGCCGGCGCTTATGCGTGGAGCGCGCCGCCAGGGACAGGAAAAAGGATACCGGACCGAGACGCCCGATATACATGGAAAAGATAAGAAGCAATAAACACAAAGCGTTCGCCTGAGCGGAAATGCCCGCGGACAATCCGACGGTCGCAAAGGCGGAAACGCTTTCAAGCAGGGCGTCAACACCTGCCACAGCGTGCGTCTCACGCATGGTTGCAACAATCGCGCCGGCTGTAATCGTAACAGCCAGTACCCCCAGAATCATCACAGCGAATGATTTATAGACGGCGCTCTTTTCCACCCGCCGGCCAAAAATCAGAGTATCCTCGTCGCCGCGAATCACACTGTAAACCATCATAAAAATAACTGCCACAGAGGTGATCTTGATGCCGCCGCCTGTTGAGCCGGGAGCTGCACCAAAAAACATGAGAACAGACGACAGAATTTTTGTCACACCGTTCATTCCTTCAATGGAAAATACATTGAAGCCGGCGGTGCGGCAGCTTACAGAATGAAACCATGCCGCTCCGATTTTTTGCA
>JAGZUF010000037.1 GCA_018380115.1 Oscillospiraceae bacterium
GAGATGAACAACTTTACGATTGCCAGAAAGATAATCCTGGATAAACAGCGCCTGTTTACGGGCCGCAGGGCAAGTGATGCAGGCGGCGGATTTTTTCAGTGCCTCTTGAGAGGCTTGCCGGCAGTATGCCCTTTCAGGGCTTATGCAAGCCCCGGCTTTGCCGGAGGGCCTGACTTATAGCTGGGGGGCCGGCCGCTCAGCGCCCGGCGCGCACACGGTGCCTGTGCGCGGCCCACAAAAGCCCGGCGCCCAGAAGGGCGGCCATCGCCTGTGAAAGCGGCATCGCGGCCCAGGTGCCCCAAATGCCGCCCGCCGCCCCGGGCGGCACCAGCAGCGCGAAAAGCAGCAGCGGTTCGCCATAAATGAGCAGATAAGCGCCGGAATTGCGCGCTATGGCATAAAAGTAGGAGGCCGTCATGCGCGAGAAGGCGGCGGGCAAGAGCCCTGCAAGGAACACGGGCAGAACGGCCGCCACCTGGCGGGTCACCTGAGGTGATGCGCCGAACAGCGCCGCAGCATGTGCGCGCAGGGAAAACAGTCCTGCCGTGCAGACGGCGGCTGCGGCTTGACGCCGCATGCCCGGCCGGGGCACCGCCGTGTGCCTGCGTCAAAGCAGGCTGCGGCAGTGCGCCTCCAGCGCCTCATAAAAGCGGGCGAGATGCAGCCCGTCTACAAGGGCATGGTGGCACAGCGCCGTAACCGGTATGCGCACGCGCCCGCCCTCCTGCACATAGCGGCCCCAGGTGATGCGGGGGTTGCTGTCCGCCGGGGCGGGCACAGGCTGGATGAGGCTTTCGTAGGACAACCACGGCAGGGTAGAGACGAAGATAAGGCTGCCGGCCTCTTCTTCGCTGTCCTCCACGCTGCGCGCCTGCCGCGCAGCCTTCTGCGCCTGCACGGCAAGGGGCAGGTATTCGCTCAACGGCATATTGCTGCGCAGCGTGCAGTAACAGTAGGTTCCGTCGTCCAGCGCGACGGTGTGCGAGGTGGGGCAGTGGCTGAATTCCACAATGCCGCTACCCTCGATGCGCTGGCGGAATTCGGGCACGTCATTCGCGGCCCTTGCGGCGCAGTAGCAGAAGCTGAGGAAAAAGGGCAGCCCCTCACGCTTTACGGCTTTTGCAAAGTCCGTAATGTCCGTTTTTACCGTGGCGCCCACATAGGGGTACGCCATGGCGCGAAAGTAGTCAAAGTGTTTCTTCCTGGGGTAAGCATCCATATTGATACGGCGGGGCTGCATGGCGTCATCCTCCTTTTAGGGCGCGGTGTGCCGCAGGAAAAGCGTTTTTGTGCGCAGAAAAGGCACCGCTCACGCTCTCAGGATACCACAAACCGGATATTGCCGTCCACCTGGGAAGCAAAGTTATCTGCGGGCAAGTGCCTTGAATAGCTGGATGAGCACCGTGGGTGCAAAGGCCAGCGCGGCGATCTGTCCAATTTGGGCGGCGCCCAGCGGGGTAACGGCAAACAGCTGGCTTAGGCCGGGCACAAACAGCACGGCAGCCAAAAGAGCTGTGCCGCCGGCAAAGGCCAGCAGGGAAAAGCGGTTCGAGCCAAGGCCCAGCCGGAAGATGGGCTCTTTGCCGCGGCAGTTGAAGCCGTGGAACAGGCGCGCCAGCGTGAGAGTGGCAAAGGCCATGGTGGCAGCAGCACTGGCGCCGCCCCATGCGTAGCCGAGATAGAATGCAGCCATTGTGGAAGCAGCGATGAGCGCGCCCTGGCCGAAGATGCGCACTGCGGCGGGCTTATCCAGAATAGGGGCCCTGGGGTCTCTTGGCTTTTGCTCCAGCAGTCCGGGGCGCGCAGGCTCCATGCCGATGGCAATGGCGGGCAGGGAGTCTGTCAGCAGGTTGATAAACAGCAGGTGCACAGGCAAAAACGGCACTGGCAGGCCCATCACCGAGGCGTACACCACGCACAGAATGCCGGCCATGTTGCCGGACAGAAGAAACTGAATGGCGTTTTTAATGTTGGTGAACACGCCGCGCCCATTTACCACCGCCTGTACGATGGTGGCAAAGTTATCGTCTGACAGAATCATGGAGGCTGCATCCTTGCTGACCTCCGTTCCGGTGATGCCCATCGCCACGCCGATGTCCGCCTGTTTCAGGGCGGGGGCGTCGTTTACGCCGTCGCCTGTCATGGATACGATGCACCCGCGCCGCTGCCATGCGGCCACGATGCGTATCTTGTGTTCTGGTGAAACGCGCGCATACACCGCCACCTTCGGCAGCACCTTGTCCAGTGCGGCGTCATCCATGGCGTCCAGCTCTACGCCGGAAAGCGCCATGTCGCCATCGGAAAAAATGCCTATCTGCCGGGCGATGGCGGCGGCGGTGGTTTTGTGGTCGCCCGTTATCATTACAGTGCGGATGCCGCCGCGCTTCGCATCCGCCACCGCCTGCACAGATTCAGGCCGCGGGGGGTCCATCATGGCCACAAGGCCTACAAAGGTGAAATGCGCCTCGTCCTCAAATTTGAGTTCACGCACCTCAGGCAGCTGGCGCATGGCAAAGGCAAGCACGCGCAGGCCGTCCTGCGAAAGGGTGTCGTTTACCTGCATGATCTGCGCGCGCCGTTCATCCGTCATGGGCACTGCCCCGGAAGATGTCAGAAGAAAGTCTGCACGCTGCAAAAGTACGTCGATGGCGCCTTTTGTCAGCAGGGTGGGCTGGCCGTCCAGCATATGCAGGGTGCTCATCAGCTTGCGGCCGGAATCGAACGAAAGCTCCTGCAGGCGGGGGTGATGCTGCCGGTACAGTGTTTCATCCACTTCCAGCGCATCACCTATCTGCACAAGAGCCACTTCAGTGGGGTCGCCGATAGAGGTGCCCTCCGCCTCATTGGTGGTGGCGTCGCTGGCAAGCAGGCCTATTTTTACAAGCAGGCGCTGCGGCTCGTTGGCAAGCGAAAGATTTTCCGCATCTATCAGCATGCCGTCGGCCCACAGCTTCTGCACGGTCATGCGGTTCTGCGTCAGTGTGCCGGTCTTATCTGAGCAAATCACAGATACGGCGCCAAGGCTTTCTACCGCTTTCAGATCCTTCAAAATGGCGTTTTGCCGGGCCATTTTCTGCGTGCTCATGGCAAGCACGATGGTGACGATAGAAGAAAGCGCCTCCGGAATGGCGGCTACCGCCAGCGCTACGGCAAACATCAGCGAATCCAAAAGAGGCATATGGCTGCGGAACACAGACAAAAGGAATACGCCCACACATACCACCAGGATGACAGCGGCCAGCTTTTTGGAAAAATCGTCCAGGCTTTTCTGCAGCGGTGTTCGGCGCTGCTGTGTCTGGTTCATTAGTGCGGCTATTTTGCCAAGCTCAGTATGCATGCCGGTGGCAGTGATAAGCACAGAGGCGCGCCCATAGGTAACAAGCGAACCGGAAAATACCATGTTTTTCTGGTCGCCCAGGGCGATGTTTTCCCCCGCGAGAGCATCGGCCGTCTTTTCTACGCTTTCGCTTTCCCCTGTCAGCGAACTTTCGTTCACTTTCAGTGAAAAGTTTTCCAAAATGCGCCCGTCTGCAGCTACGAGGTCGCCCGCCTCCAGCAGCAGGATATCGCCAGGTACAAGCTGTGCCACGGGCAGTTCCGTGCGCTGGCCACCGCGCAGCACTTTGGCGCTGGGCGAGGCCATGGCCTTCAGGCTGGCAAGAGATTTTTCCGCCTTGAAATACTGCACGGTGCCAAGCGCTGCATTCAAAAGAAGCACGGCGAAGATGACGGCGGTGCTCTCTGCATTGCCGGACAGCATGGAGATGACGGCCGCCGCAATAAGAATGACCACCAGAAGGTCTTTGAACTGCTCGAAAAACACGGCGGCGGCAGATTTTTTTTTGCCTTCGTGCAGCTGGTTTGGGCCGTGTTCGCGCAGACGGTCTTCGGCCTGCGCGGCGCTGAGGCCCTGCGGCGAGGCGGAAAGGCTTTGCAGCGCCTGCTGCGGAGTTTGGGAAAAGAAAGGTTTTGTCATGCGTTGTCCTCCTGACAGTATGATGGGCTTTGAATGAAGAGGTAAAACATCTGGCCGGAAAATAAAAAGACTTTCCGGCGGCTGTGTTCAACCGTCGAAAAGTCTGATTACCGGCAAAAAGCGGCGTGTGCCACCAGGCCTTTTTCAGAGGCCGGACTGTTGACGGCACACACAAAGGGCAGCGGCCCCTTGCAACGACTCCCTTTTCAACTTTACCCTGTTTTGTTTGCGCCGGGCACAAAGGCCCGCGCGGCCTGACGCCCGGTGCGGGCGGAAGGGCAAAGGCATCATAGCATGCACGGGCGGGCAAAGTCAAGGGGGAACATGTGAAATGTATCCGCGGCCTTATTCTGTGCCTGCCGTAAAAATGACTGCCCCCAGATGAAGATATGTGTGCGGCCGTTGAAAATAGAATAATAAACCCCACACAGGCTGAAAAAGCAGCGGCTGCTGCTACAGCTGCACGCACTGCGTGGCAATGCGGCGGCGGAACACGGCGTCATGCTCTGTGAACAACAGGGTGGGGGCGTATTCCAGAACCAGCGATTCCAGCTGTTCGCGTGCGGTGATGTCAAGGTAATTCAGCGGCTCATCCCACACATACAGGTGTGCGCTTTCACACAGGCTTTTTGCCAGCATAGCCTTTTTTTTCTGGCCTTCGCTGGCCTGCTCCAGCGGAAGGGAAAACTGTGCACGCGAAAAGCCGAACTTGCGCAGAATGGCAAGAAAGCGGCTTTCCTCCAGCCCGTGCGCGCGGGCAAAGGCGTGCGGAGTGCCGCACACGCCCTCCGCTGTCTGTGCCACATACGAAAGGCGTATGCCGCCTGCCAGCCACACGCCGCCCTCTGTGCGAAGGCCGGCAGTTTTTTGCGGCAGAATGGCGCGCAGCAGGCTGGTTTTTCCGCAGCCGTTCGGCCCGCACAGGGCCACGCGCCCGCCCGTAGGCACGGTGAAGCTCACCGGCCCGCACCTGTACGCTGCCATAGAAAACACGCGCACTGTCAAAGCGTGCCGCACACGGCTGTATGCAGGGCAGGGGCGAAAGCTTCAGCGCCTCAGCGGTGTCGCTGTCCGCCAAAAGGCCGCGCTGCGCTGCAGCGGCCTGAACCCTGCGCGCCTCGATGTTTTTTGCGCGTTTCATCATTTTGGCGGCCTTGTGGCCAAGGTAGCCGCGGTCCGGCCGCAGGCCTGAATTCCGCTGCCCTTTCTTTTCATGCTCGGCCTTTTGGGCAAACTGTGCGGCGCGCCGGGCGGCTTCATCCAGGCGTTTTGCCTCCCGCTGCAGCTTGCTGTTCTGCGCCTGCTCAAAAGCAAGGCGTTTATCTGTCTCGCCGCGGTACACTTCCCAGTTTCCGGCAATGAGGTGCGGGCCGCTGGCCTCCAGACACAGCGTATGCGTGGTGCAGGCGTTCAGCAGTGCGCGGTCGTGTGAGGCCACAATGAACCCCCGCTTGCGCGCAAGGTAGGCGGCCACAGCCTCGCGCGCGGGTTCGTCCAAGTGATTGGTCGGCTCATCCAGCAGAAGAAAGCGCTCTTCCCCTGCAAACAGCATGGCAAGCAGAAGCTTGGTGGCCTCACCGCCTGAAAGGGTAGAAAATGGCCGGCACAATGCCTCTTCCGACACGCCCAAAAGCCCTGCTTCGCGCGCAAGGGCCCAGTCCCCGGCGCCGGGGAACAGGCGCCCGGCAATTTCATAGGCGCACAATTCGCCCTCCGGCACATTAAATGGAAACAATGCTGCCGCGCAGGGCATGGCAATGCGCCCGGCAGCGGGCACGAGCGCGCCGCAGAGCAGGCGCAGAAGCGTGCTTTTGCCCCGCCCATTTGCCCCTGCCAGGCCCAGCCGCCAGCGGGAATCGAGCGAGAGGGAAACATGTTCGAATAAGGGCCCCGCTGCACCGGGGTAAGAAAATGAAATATCCTTTATTGTGATTAAAGCCATATGGCATGCCTCCTTTGCACAAGGCGCGGCGGCGGGCAGGCGCAGGCCCGGCCAGCTTTGCCACGCAGGTGTTCTGCCGGGCGGGCGCGCTTTTGCACCGCGCCGGCAGGCAAAAAAAGAGAAAGCCGCGGGGCGGCACACATGCCTCCCGCGGCTTTGCGGTGCTGGGGGGCCGCGCCCGCTGCGCTGTGCCAGGCCCGAAGGCGGAAGCGCACGCGTGCAGGGCCGGACGGACAGCCGTCTGTGCAAAGACGCAAAAAAGGAAGGACGCGTGCCCGCCGCCCCCCACAGAGGCAGACGGATACCCCGCTTTGTGCAAAGCAAAACAAAGCACCGGCGCAAAACAACAAAGCCCGCGCTGGAAAAGCCTGTTCGCTCACACACTTACAGGGTATTGCGCATCCTTCCACACCTTTCTGAAACTGTATTCTGAACACATCATACCATATATGGTCCTGTTTTGCAAGGGAGCGCTTGCACGAAGGGACGGCTTGGAGTATCATAAAATACCCGCCCGGAAAAGGCGCGCCGGTGAAAGACGTCAGAGCGGCCCGAGGCGTGCTGGGGCGGGCGGTACAAAAAATGCAGGAGGGTACAGGCATGGCGGATGTGGATATGAAAAGCTGGGTACGGGCATTTGAAAGTCAGATGAAGGCCGAGTTCGGCAGCAGGGTGTGTTTTCTGGGCCTGCAGGGCAGCCGCGCACGGGGCGAAGCGCACGCGGGTAGCGATATTGATGCGGTGGCCATACTGGATAAGATGTCACTGGACGAGCTGGCGCGCTACCGTGCCGTTCTGGAAAAGCTGCCGCACCGTGAGCTCGCTTGCGGCTTTATTTCTGGAAAAGAAGAGCTTTGCCGGTGGGAACCCTCCGAGCTTTTGCAGTTTTATTTTGACACAGTGCCCGTGTGCGGCACGCTGGATTTTCTGCGCCCGGCGCTCACGCCGCAGGCGGCGCAGCATGCCGTGCTTTCGGGTGCGTGCAGCATCTACCACGCCTGTGCGCACAATTATGTGCATGCGCGCAGCGGCGAAGCCCTGCGCGGGCTGTGCAAGCCGGCGCTGTTTGTGCTGCGCGCCCAGCATTATTGCGAAACAGGTGTGTTTCTGCGCACCGGGCGCGAGCTGGAGGCTGCGCTGGAGGGGCAGGCGGCCTGTGTGTTGCGCGGCACGCAGGCATTTGCTGCGGGCACAGCGGGCTTTGAAGAGACGTGCGGCCTGCTGCTGAGCTGGACGGGCGGCCTCATACGCCGTTATGGCAGGGCCCCGCAGACATGGCGGCCACGGGGTGCAGGCTGAAAATTCCATGATGCGCCGGGGCGGTTTGCACATTGTCAAACCGCCCCGGCGCGGTGTATAATAAAGCTGCCGAAACACAACGCATCAAAAAGGAGGGGGCCTTGCCCATGGCATATATCGATTGCAAGCTGAAAAGCCAGCTTTTGCAGAGGACGGTGGCAGTGAAGCTGTATTTCCCTACAGACCTGCCCGCCGAAGTGGGCAACACGGTGAAGGGCGTGCTGACGCTGCTGCACGGATACACCAACTGCGGGGAGGATTGGCTGCAAATGACGTCTGCCGCGCGATATGCGGCGGACAACGGCCTTGTTCTCATCATTCCGGATTGTGACAATTCCTTTTATCAGAACATGGTATACGGCGGGGCGTATTATTCCTTTATGACGGAAGAGCTGCCGCTTCTGCTGCGCACCATTTTCCGCCTTTCGCCCCCGCGCAGCCAGAATTACATTGCGGGGCTTTCCATGGGCGGGTACGGCGCGCTGTATCTGGGCCTTTCCCGCCCGGACATCTGGGCGGGCTGCGCCAGTTTTTCCGGCGCGGTGGACCTTGCCCTGATGCTGCGCGACCCATCCGTGCCCGGCGTGCGCGAGACGTTTGCGCCTATCTTTGGCGACGGCCTTGCCCTGCCGCCTGCAAGCAACCTGCACTATCTGGCCGGGCAGGCGGCGCAGCTTTCGCCCGCGCGCCAGCCGAAAATTTTGCTGACAAACGGCTTTCAGGATGAAGAGCCCTATTTCATTGCCATGCAGAACGATTCCCTGCATGAGACACTGCGCCGCCTGCCTCTGGCGAACTATAAGCGCCTGCAGTGGAACGGCGTGCACGAATGGAACTTCTGGGACAGAAGCCTTGTCTATGCGATTGATTACTTCTTTGCGCCCGGCTATGCGGCCAAAAAGCTGGGCGACTGGCGCAGCGGCGCCGTAGAGGCGGGCTGCGGCGCATAACGCGCCGCGCAAATATACAAGAAAAGGAGGGGCGGCCAATGAGCAGCCCTTTGGCGGACAGGCTGCGCCCGCGCACGCTGGACGAGGTGTGCGGCCAGCGCCATTTGCTGGCGCCGGGGTGCGTTTTCCGCCGCGCGGTAAGCGGCCCGCGTGTACCCAACATGATATTTTACGGCCCGCCGGGCGTGGGCAAGACGACGGTGGCGCGCATTCTTGCAAAGCAAAGCGGCATGCTGCTGCACCAGCTGAACGGCACCAGCGCGGGCACAGCAGACATCAAAAGCGTGCTGGCGGATGTGGGCACCTTCGGCGCGCACAGCGGCGTTCTTTTGTATTTGGACGAGATACAGTACCTGAACAAAAAGCAGCAGCAGAGCCTGCTGGAGTGCCTGGAGGACGGCAGTGTCACGCTGATAGCCTCCACCACAGAAAACCCGTATTTCTATGTGTACAACGCGCTTTTATCGCGCGCGGCGGTGTTCGAGTTCAAGCCTCTTTCGCACGCGGACGTTCTGCAGGGGCTGAAAAACGCCCTGCGCCGCCTTTCCGATGAGGGTATGCCTGTGCGCGCCGAGGAGGGCGCGCTGGAGCTGCTGGCGGAAAGCTGCGGCGGCGATATGCGCAAGGCGCTGGGCAATTTGGAATTTGCCGTGCTGGCTGCGAGGGAACAGGATGACGGGCGCCTTGTGACGCGGCAGGACGCTGCGGGCGCTGCGCCGCGCGGCGCCATGCGGTATGACAAAAGCGGCGACGGCCATTACGACTGCATCTCGGCCCTGCAGAAAAGCATCCGCGGGTCGGACCCGGACGCCGCGGTGCATTACCTTGCGCGCATTTTGGAGGGGGGCGACATGCTCTCGGCCTGCAGACGGCTGCTGGTGATAGCGGCAGAGGACGTAGGCCTCGCCTACCCCATGGCCATGGCGGTGACAAAGGCCTGTGTGGACAGCGCCCTGCAGCTTGGCATGCCGGAGGCGCAGCTTCCCCTTGCCGAGGCCGCCATCCTGCTGGCAACTGCGCCCAAAAGCAACAGCGCGCACAACGCCATTCTGAAGGCGGCTGCGGATATCCGCGCGGGCAAGGCAGGGCCTGTGCCGCGCCAGCTTCAAAACAGGCATTTTGACGGTGAGGACGCTGCTGTAAAGGGTCAGAACTATTTGTATCCGCACGATTATGCGAACCACTGGGTGGCCCAGCAGTACCTGCCGGACGAATTGCGCGGCACGGTGTACTATGAATACGGCGACAATAAAACAGAGCAGGCGGCCAAAGCCTATTGGCAGAAGGTCAAGGGGTAGCGGCGGCCTGCGCCCTGCGACCGGCTGCGGAAAAGCGCGCCGGCCTGTTTGTTGGTTTCGGAAACCGCCGGCTGAGCCGGTGGAGATATCCCGTAAAAAGGCTTTCGCTTCCGGCATCGGGCGAAGCGGGGCGCTGACATGAAAGCCCCGATAAAAGAAGGCTGCTGGAACGGCGAACGCACGCTTGCGGTCTGCAGGGCATGTATTGCAAGAGAAATAGAATTCAGTGCGTCTTGAGACGCCTGCCCAAGCTATCGGCTCAGCCGGTGGCTGTGATTCATCTTCCATGGCCACACAGGCCGGGGGCGCAGGCCCCGGAAAGGAGGCGCCTGCATGAGGCGCACAGAGAAATACGGCACGCCTGCAGCGCAGCTTCGCGCCCTGACGCTGCAGGAAAAGGCATCGCTTTTGAGCGGGCGCGGCTTCTGGCGCACAAAGGCCATACCGGAAAAGGGCGTAAAAAGCCTGTTCATGGCGGACGGGCCGCACGGCGTGCGCAAAGAGGACAAGCTGCACGCGCGCCGCAACGGCGGCGCCAGCGTGCCCGCCACCTGCTTTCCCTGTGAGGGCACGCTGGCGTGTTCGTTCGACGTACACCTTGCGCGTCGCGTGGGGCAGGCCATGGGGGAAGAAGCTGCGGCCCAGGGCGTGGGCCTTCTTCTGGGGCCGGGGCTGAATATGAAGCGCAGCCCCCTTTGCGGGCGGAACTTTGAATATTTTTCCGAAGACCCCCTGCTTGCCGCCGCGCTGGGGCAGGCCATGGTGGAGGGGATTCAGGCGGCGGGCGTGGGCGCATGCGTGAAGCATTTTGCAGTGAACAATCAGGAGGAAAAGCGCATGAGCATTTCCGCCGAGGTGGACGAGCGCGCGCTGCGTGAAATTTACCTGCGCGCCTTTGAGCTGGTAGTGAAGGGTGCAAAGCCTGCCGCCGTGATGGCAAGCTATAACAAGGTGAACGGCACCTATGTCTGCGAGCACATGCAGCTTCTGCGGCAAATTTTGCGCGGAGAATGGGGCTATCAGGGCCTTGTGATGAGCGATTGGGGCGCCGTGGCCTCGCGCCCGGCGGGCGTTGCCGCCGGGCTGGACCTGGAGATGCCGTCCTCCGGCGGCATCAACGACAGGGCCGTGGTGCGCGCCGTGCGCAGCGGCGCGCTGAGCGAAAGGGCTGTGGACGAAGCTGCGCTGCGCGTGCTGCGCGCGGCAGACCGCTATGCCCTGCCCGCGGTGCGCCGCGCGCCTGCGCCGCCCGCGGCGCACCATGCGCTTGCCGTGCAGGCTGCGGCCCAAAGCGCCGTGCTTTTGAAGAATAACGGCCTGCTGCCGCTGGCTGAAGGGGCGGATGTGGCCGTGGTGGGCGCGCTGGCTGGGCCGGCCTTCAAGTATCAGGGCGCAGGCAGCAGCTTTGTGAACGCCGCCCGCCCGGAAAACCTTTTGCAGGCTTTGCGCGCGGCGGGGCACAGGGTGCGCTATGAGCCGGGCTATTCTGTACAGCAGGGCCGCGGCAGCGCTGCGCTGGCAGCGCGCGCCGTGCATCTGGCAAAGCGGGCCCATACGGTAGTGTACTGCATGGGCCTGACAGACCTGTATGAGACGGAGGGGTATGACCGCCCCCACCTCCGCCTTCCAGCAGACCAGCTTGCCCTTCTGCGCCGCCTTGCCGCGGTGAATCCGCGTGTGGCGGTGGTGCTGGCCGCGGGCGGCCCGGTGGAGACGGGCTGGATGAAATATGCAGGTGCCGTTCTGTATATGGGCCTTGCGGGTGAGGGTGCGGGCGAGGCGGCGCGCAGGCTTTTGTACGGCGTGCAGGCGCCCAGCGGCAGGCTGGCGGAAACGTGGCCCCTGCGCCTTTCCGACACCCCGGCCTGGCGCCACTTTCCCATGGGCCCGCGCAGCGTGAGCTATAATGAGAGCATTTACATCGGTTACCGCTATTACGACAAAGCAGGCGCCGGTGTGGCCTTTCCGTTCGGCTACGGCCTTTCCTATACCTCATTCGCCTATTCCGGCCTGCAGCTTTCCACCGAGAACCTGGCCCGGCACGAGGCGCTGGCACTTTCGTTCCGCGTGCGCAACACCGGCGCGCGCGCCGGGCGTGAGACGGCGCAGGTGTATTTTTCGCATACAGACCCAAGCGCCCATCAGCCGGTGCGCACACTGGCGGGCTTTGCCGGGGTAGAACTGGCCCCCGGTGAGGAAAAAGCAGTGCGCATTGTGGTGCCGCGCACGGCATTCGAATGCTGGGACGCAGGACGGGGCCGCTTTGTGGTGGAGGCAGGGCCCTACGAGGTGTGCGTGGGCCCCGACGGCCGCACGCTGCCGCTGCGCGCCGCGCTGATGGTGCAGGGCGACACGCTGCTTTTGCCGCATGTGCACAGTGCGGCGGGCCCCTATGGCCATTTCCGGGGCAACGCTTTTCCGGATGAAGCGTTTGAAGAGCTTTTGGGCAGGCGTCTGCCCGGCCCGAACCGGGCGCCCGCGCGCGGCAGCTATGGGCCGGACACCACGCTGGGCGAGATGAACGGCGCGCCTGCGCGCGCTGTTTCAAGGCTGGCCTTTCTCGTGGCGCGCTGCGGCCTGCGCTTTTCCAAAAATCCGGCGGTGAACCGGCGCGTCAGCCTCGCCAGCACGCGGGACCTTCCTTTCAAAAACGTGCGCTTGAATGTGGGCGCTGTGCTGGGTGAGGGCGGCGTGCAGGCTCTTTTGCGCCTTTTGAACGGCGCGCACGGCAGAGGCAGACGGGCTAAATGACAGAAAAAGGGGGCGCGCCCGTCTGGGCGCGCCCCCTTGTGCAAAACGGGGAGGGGAAGCCGTGCGCTGTGTGCGTTTATATCAGTTCCTGCCCACAAAAGCGCGCATGGCTTTCTTTTTCTTCTTCGCTGGAAAGGCGCATGTTTCTTGCGCCGCAGGCCGTGTGTGTTTCCTGCGGTGTATGCGCCGTGTGTGCGCCGGGGCGAATTTGCCCCGTTGCAAGCTGCGAAAAGCGGTGCATGTTTTTTCTGTGCGGAAAATGCATGTGTGTGCCCTCCTCGCAGTTATAAGGTTCCCACGGCGCCGCGCTTTATGCCGGATGGAAAATTTTACATATGAAAAAGGGCGCAGAAACGGCAGGCAGGGGAAACCTCCTTTCCTATCCTTATGGACTGGTTTCGGCCGCCGTGAAGGTCAAGTCCCCGGCAAAGCCGGGGCTGGGGCCAGCCTTCGAAGGATCTCATACCGGCAAGCCTCTAGAGGGGCTGCCTAATTCTGTCTATTGCCCCGCTTGCACAGCAGCCTGCAAACGGGCGGCTCTTGCCCTGGCATTAACTTTTGCAAACCGTAACGTTGCTGTTTCTTTCTCGCTTTTCTCAATACCTGAAGCGAAAGCCTTTTACTCTCCCAAGCGGAGCTGGGGGCTTATATTGCGAAAGCATACAAAAGAAAAAGGAGAAAGGCAGGCCCTTCCCCTTTTCAATTTTTTTGCCCATGCGCTTTTATGTGCTTTACCCACAAAATCTTCAAAAGGAAGCCGGTGCACAGCCTTATGCAAATACAAAGGTAGAACGGAAGCTGGTGCATCAGGCTGTTCTCTGCCGTAAAAAGCAGGATAAGCAAAAGGTCGGCGCCGCACAGCAGCAGGGAGACAGCCGCTTTGCAGCGCGGGCTGTGCCGCTCGTCCCAGACATAGGCCGGAAGCCATATGCACAGGCTTGCCACAGCCCAGACGCCGGGCCATCCGGCCCGGAAACCGGGAAGCAGCAGAAATACGGCGGTGAACACAAGCGCCGGCACACCGGCCTTCCAGTGCAGCTTCATGCTTTCACACCTCCTGCCCTGTGCCGCTGTGTTCCGCTTTGCCGTCCCATTGGAACCGCCTTCTGTCCCTTTCAAAAATTCCATTTCGGATGGATGTCCCTGATTTGATTCTATCAATGTCAATCTGCTTTATCAATTTATGTGAAGAAATTTGCAAATAATGTAAAAGCTCAAAAATAACTTTGTCTGAAACAGACAAAGCCCTTTTGCATGGCGGGGACGCAAATATTTTTCATGCGTTTCTGCCGGATGCTTGACAGCGAATGACTGGGCAAAAAAGAAACAGGTTTCTGTGAATTTGTCATTTTAATCAGAATTTACCAACAAAATAATTGCTTTTTGGTTATACAAGCACTATAATGAAAGCAACAAGAGGCGGGCGTGTCCGCCCTGCCCAACTGTGTGAAGGGGGCCCAGGCCTATGGGTAAATTCGTAGTGTATAAAACAGACACCGGATATCTGTTTCATCTGAAAGCGGGAAACGGGGAGACGATTGGCACTTCGGAAGTATATACCTCGCTGGCTGCATGCCGCACAGGCATTGCCAGTGTGCAGAAAAACGCGCCGTCCGCCGCAAAGGTGGATATGACCGTGGCCCTTGTGAAGGAGGCGGCCAGCCCCAAGTTTGAAGTATACCGCGATGCGGCGGGGCAGTTCCGCTTCCGGCTGAAGGCACAGAACGGAGAAATTGTGCTTGCAAGCGAGGGCTACACGGCCAAAGCCTCGTGTGAGCACGGCATTTCCAGCGTGCGCAAAAACGCTGTGAACGCACTTGTAATAGAGCCGGCGCTTTCGCGCTGAAGAACGGCGCCGGGCCTTGCGGCCGGCGCCGTACCCTGCGGCCCCACGGGGCGTGCACCTGCATGCTGCACGCCCTGTGGGGCTTGCCTTGTATGCTTTCGCGAAATGACACCCCCCAGCAGAGCTGGGGAGAGTAAAAAAGCTTTGGCTTCCAGCATCGAGCGAAGCGGGAAGAGATGAACAACTTTACGATTG
>JAGZUF010000066.1 GCA_018380115.1 Oscillospiraceae bacterium
GGCGAACACATGCTTTTCAAACGTTTCCATCACGCCGTTGAGGACAAATGCCAGGACCACACCAATGAAAAACGGCATAAGCAGGCGAACAGACGCCGAAGCAACCTGTCCCACGCGTTCCGGATGGCTCAGGACAAAGTAAAGCACGACGGTAAACGCAGCGACGGTACAATATCCCTTGATTTGTTTTTTGTCCAATCAATCACCTCTGGGCGGCAGTGTCCTGCCGCTTTAATAGTGTTCCCTCCGACACAATGACGCCGAGCAGAATCAATATGGCGCCTGCGATCATCAGCGGCGTGATGCGCTCATGCAGTACGATGACGGAAGCGATCATTGTGATGAGGGGGTTTAAATAGACGAAATTGTTGGAACGCACCGCTCCAAGCCCTGCGACGACATAATTCCAAAGCACATAACACAGCGACGATGCGATCAGCCCTAAAAACAGCAGATTGCCGAGGATCAGCGGCTCCTTCAGCACGGCCATATCAAATGGCGCGGCGTCAAACAGCAGACATGGCAGCATCGTCAAAATGGAATAAAAAAAGATGCGCCGCGTGACATATACAGGCGGGTAGCTGGAGCGGATACCGCGCAGAATTACAGAATAAAAGGCCCAGGAGAGCGCGGCGGCGACCGCGAGCAGGTCGCCTTTTGGCGATAACTTGAGCACAAAGCTGCCGTTGAAGACAACGAGCGCAATCCCAGTCATGGCAACAAAAAAACCGCCGACCGCATTTCGCGTCAGGTGTTCGTCACGAGTGGTCAGATGCGCAACGATCGACGTGAGAATCGGCGCCGCGGAGATCAGCAGGCTGACATTGGCCGCCTGGGTAAAGGAAAGCGCAAAGTTTTCCGCCAGAAAGTAAAGCGTGCTGCCGAACAGGGCGGCCGCGACATAGCGAAACTCCAGGGAGAGGCTTTCCGGCCGGTGGATTTTTGGATGAATTGCAAGCAGCGACACATACGCGATCACATAGCGCAAAAGCATGATGTGAATAGGCGAAAGCACACCCAGCAGGATTTTGGTTGAAACAAAGGTTGTCCCCCAAAAACAGATGGTAACAAGCGCAAGG